>NZ_KV786094.1:0-55301 GCF_001806835.1 Brevibacterium sp. HMSC24B04
CCGCGAACGGAACACCGTTCGCGGGCCCTTCTACACTGAGAGCATGTCCGCCAACGCACCCGCAGACCCCATCGCCCGGCAGCTGTCAGCCGCCTATTCGCCCATTCGGCTTGAAAGCGGCCTGTTTCTGCGCCGGGCACGCACTACTGACGCCGCGAAGATCAATGCGCTCACCCTGCCTCTGGTCGATGAACGCGTCCTGGTGGCAAAGGACATGGTCAGCTACTTCGAAGCGCTGCAGCAGTTCCGGGTGATTGTCGACATTGCCGAAGACGGCACGGAAACCCTCGCAGGCTGTGCTGCCCTGCACGTGTTCTGGGACGAAATCGCAGAGGTTCGCACGGTTGCAACGAGTCCGGACTACCGCCGCAGGGGAGTGGGCCGCACACTCATCACGACCCTGCTGGAAGAAGCCCGCATCATGGGCATCAAAAAGGTCTTCTGCCTGACATTCGAAACCGAGTTCTTCACCAGCCTCGGCTTTGAGCAGATTTCGGGCATCCCCGTGTCTCCGACCGTGTTTCAGGAGCTCCTGCACTCAACTGACGAAGGAACCGCCGAGTTCCTCGATCTGGCCCGCGTCAAACCCAACACCCTGGGCAATAAGCGCATGATCATTGATCTGACGGAGACTGCGCCTGCGGAAGCGTAAGAACGCTGCCGCGCTCTCCTGACTGCTCTGCCGTCTGACGGCACAGCAGCCCATCGGCCTCAAGGTCATCTACGAGGCGCGCAATCCTTTCACCGTCAGCCAGCCGACGGACCTTCGCTATGCCGTCCTGCACTTTCTCCGGCAGCAGGGCGGCCGCATCCACATCGAAATCCACGGTGTCCGCAACAAGCAGATCCGCTCGCACCGGTGTGCCGTGAGAGGTGCGCAGCAGACCCATGATTGCCCCGCGCAGCTGACGGTCCGTGCCATGCCAAGCCTGCGTTTTCGGTTTGCGTTCGGGGCTTGCGGGTTTGCCCGCAGCAACCCACGCGCACTGAGCCAGCAGCGGACACTCGTCACACCGCGGATTGCGGGAAGTGCACACCAAAGCGCCGAGCTCCATGGTCCCCGCGTTCCAGCGGACCGAACGCTGCGGTGATTCCGGCAGCAGTTCGCGGGCCCACGCTGTTTCGGTTTTTGTCGCGTTGCCGGGGTGTTCGTGGCCGTCGACTGCGCGGGCAAGAACCCTGCGGATGTTGACGTCCAGAATCGCTGTGCGCGCACCGAAGGCGAATCCCGCAACGGCAGCCGCCGTGTACGCCCCGATCCCGGGCAGGCCCAGCAGCACCTCCTCTTCGTGCGGCACCCGGCTGCCGTAATCGGCGACGATTGCCTGAGCGCACTCCTGCAGCCGCAGAGCACGCCGGGGGTAGCCGAGCGTGCCCCAGGCGACCAGCACATCCGCGGTCGAGGCGGATGCCAGATCCGCTGGGGTGGGCCACTTCCGCATCCACTCGGTCCAACGAGGTGCCACTCGGGACATGGGGGTCTGCTGGGACATCACCTCGGACACCAGAACACCCCAGGCGGAGGTGCCCGGCTTCCGCCAGGGCAGGGGGCGTTCGTGCTGGGCGAACCAGTCGATGACAGCGGTGTGCAGAGCCTCGAGATCGGCCGGTCGGCGGTGTGTCCCACGGACGGAATCGGTGTGGCGACGTACGCTCAAAGGGATGACTCCTTCCAATGCTCCGAGGCCGGCAGCGCCTGTGCGCCGCCATCCTCCCGAAGTGTACCGACGCCGCCGAATGACGGTGCTGGGCTTGGCTGTGCTCATCCTCGCCCTGTTCATCGTCGGAATCGTTCTGCTCGTGCAGGCTCTGTCAGGTTCAGGCGAGCAGACCGCCAAACCTGCCGACCAGCAGGAAGCGGCTGCTGGGAAGGCCGAAGAGGAACAGCAGGAGCAGGCTCCCGGGCCCGAAGGCGATGAGGCCAGCGGCACGTGTCCTGTCGACCAGGTGACTCTCGCTGCGGGAATGGACAAAAAGGAGTACAAGCCCGGCGATAAAGCCACCATGACTCTCAACGTCAAGAACGAACACTCGGCCGCCTGCCAGATTGAGGTCGGTTCTGCTTCGCAGCAGTTCATCATCCAGCAGGATGACAAGACAGTGTGGGATTCAGCGTGGTGCTCCTCTGAAGGGCAGGACGAACAGCGTGTGTTCGCGCCGGGAACCGCGAAGAACACCACTCTGTCCTGGTCGCTGGTGCCCACAGACAAGAACTGCAACAAAACCGCCGACAGCTTTGAACCCGGCGAATACCAGTTGGTTGTGAAACTGGGTGAAGTCACAAGCCCACCGCACCCCTTCACCGTCATTGACGAGCCCGAAAAGGACAGCGACGAAGACGGCAAAGACGATAAAGCCGACAAAAAGGACGGCAAAGCCAGCAAGAAAGACAACAAGGCCGACAGCAAAGACAGCTGATTCTGCTGTTGCCGCTGACGCTGTCAGCTGATCTGGAAGACACGTGACCGAAAGGCACGTGTCTTTCTGCTTCTGTGCTCGCGTCTGGCTAGGATGGTGACATGGCACACATCATTCCTCTGGACAATGGCGTCCCGAAAGCTGACGACGCCGCATTTCTCGCTCCCACGGCCACCCTTTCCGGTGACGTGATCATGGCTGAAGACTCCAGCGCCTTCTACGGGGTTTCAGTCCGCGGTGATACCGCGACGATTTCGGTAGGAGAGCGCACCAACCTGCAGGACAATGTGGTTCTGCACGCTGACGAAGACTATCCCTGCACTGTGGGCAATGACGTCACGGTCGGCCACAGCGCGGTGGTTCACGGCTGCACAATCGGTGATCGCACGCTCATCGGCATGTCCGCCACCATCATGAACGGGGCAGAGATCGGCAAGGACTGCCTGGTGGCCGCCGGTGCGCTGGTTCTGGAAGGCACCAAGGTTCCCGATGGGTCGCTTATTGCGGGTGCTCCCGCCAAGGTTCGCCGTGAACTGACCCAGGAAGAGCTCGACTTCCTGCCGCAATCAGCCGCGCACTACGTGCAGACTGCCCGCCGTCACGCGAAGGCGATCGACTGACAACACCGACACTGTGACGCCGGCAGGCAGTGTTCACTCCTGCCGGCAGCATGCACAAAAGGCTCAGCGCAGCCGCGCTCAGCTGTAGGCGATGTCGACAGCATCGCGAAGCGAGGTGCATTCTGCGACGCGCATGCCCTGCGGCACAGTGATGTCAGTGAGTGATCCCTTTGCGACGATGGCGCGGCTGAAGCCCAGGCGGGACGCTTCGATCAGTCTTTGCTGAATTCCGGGAACCCGCCGAATTTCACCGGACAAGCTGATTTCACCCACCGCGACCAGCCTGTCTTTGGGCGGCTGGCCCGCGTATGCGCCTGCCAGGGCCAAACAGACCCCGAGGTCGACTGCGGGCTCTGACAGTTTGATGCCGCCGACGGTCGACACATAGACGTCGTGGCGGCCGCTGATGCTCTGTTCCAAACTGCGGCCGACAACAGCGATGTTCATAGCCACGCGGGAAGAATCGAGTCCGTTGACCACCCGGCGGGGCGAGCCGCCGCCCTCCTGTGGGTCGACGAGAGCCTGGATTTCCACGATCATGGCGCGTTTGCCCTCAAGCGCAACCGTCAGGCACGTGCCGGGCGAGTTCGATGATCCGACGAACATCTGGGCCGGATCGACAACACTGCTGATGCCGGTTTCGTCCATGTCGAACAGGCCGACCTCGTCAGTGGTTCCGTAGCGGTTCTTCAGGGCGCGCAGAATTCGCATGCGCGAATGCCTGTCGCCTTCGAAGCTGCACACGACATCCACCAGGTGCTCCAAGAGCCGCGGCCCGGCAACATTGCCGTCCTTGGTTATATGGCCAACAAGGATGGTGGGCAGTCCGCGCACTTTGGCTTCGCGGATCAGGGACGCCGCGACTTCCCGAACCTGGGTGACGCCGCCGGGAACACCGGACACTTCTGATGAACCAACCGTCTGCACGGAATCGACGATCAGCAGGTCAGGGGAAACCGCTTCGATTTGGCCCAGCACCGTGGCCAGATCGGTTTCTGCTGCCAGCAGGAGGTGCTCCTGCACCGCACCGATTCGCTCAGCGCGACCGCGCACCTGCCCCTGCGATTCTTCGCCCGTGACGTAGAGGACCCGCTGCCCGGCCGCCGCGGCCTTGCCGGCAACATCGAGCAGCAGAGTGGACTTGCCGACGCCGGGTTCTCCGGCCAGCAGAACAACCCCGCCGGGAACAAAGCCGCCGCCGAGCACACGATCGAGCTCATCTACCTGCGTGGAGCGCGCACGGGCCGAGGCGGGGTCGATTTCAGTCATGGGCTTAGCAGCTGTCAGCGCTGTGGGCTTAGCCGCTTTCGTCTTGGCAGAGGCTCCCAGCTGGACAGCTTCTTCCAAAGTTCCCCATTCCCCGCACTTGGGGCAGCGGCCCAGCCATTTGGGGCTCCGGTAGCCGCAGTCCGTGCATTCGTAAGTCATATGCACAGCGTGCCATGAGGCACTGACACAGAGGGAATCAGACCGGCCTGACCTCCACCTCGACAGCGGCCGGAAGCCGGGTTGTTGTGCCGGGATGCGTCGCTTTGCAAAGACCCTGCGAAATCCGTGTGTGTAGTGTGGATATCTGACCAGTCACCAGTTGACAGCAGAGGAGAACGAAGGATGACCGCCGACAACTCGGCCAATCCGACACCGGACGACTCCACGGCTTCGGATCGCTCAGCGGATTCCACACGGCCAGATCAGTCCGACGGCCCAGCCGGATCAGTCCGATCTCATGATCGAGTTGCGCTGGAGGACCGGCTCAGCGAATCTCAGAACGCAGCGCTGGTCGACCCGCTTGACCCGGAAGCGGGCGAAATCCGTCCCATTGACAACGAGGCCGCCGACCTGCGAATCTTGGGTCAGCTTCGCGCACAGGGCGTGAAAATCGGCCGCGGCTTCATCACCCCGCGCGTCTTCTGGCCCTCGCTCATCATCACAGCAATCATCACGATCGCCGCGATCGCCCTGCCCGATGTCACCGGCACTGTTCTGACCACCGCGCAGGAGTGGATCGTCAGTGCGCTCGGCTGGTGGTACATGCTCGTGGTGGCCATCTTCATCGTCTTCGCCCTGTACTTCGGGCTGAGCAAGTACGGCGGAATCAGACTGGGACGAGACAACGAAGAACCCGAGTTCGGCTTGATCCCCTGGTTCTCCATGCTCTTCGCAGCGGGCATGGGTGTGGGCTTGGTGTTCTACGGTGTGGCTGAACCGCTGATCTACGCGACATCAGACCCTAAGCCCGGCTGGGAAGGCGGGCCCGAACAGCTGGCCAAACACGGCATGGCCCAAACCTTCATCCACTGGGGCCTGCACCCGTGGTCGATCTACGCCATCATCGGCCTGGCCCTGGCCTACGGCATTCACCGCCGCGGACGCCCCGTGTCGATCCGCTGGGCACTCGAACCGATCCTGGGCAAGCGCGTCCACGGCTGGCTGGGCGATGCCGTTGACGTCGTCGCGGTCATGGGAACCATCTTCGGCGTCGCCACGTCGCTGGGACTGGGCGTCCAGCAGATTGCTGCTGGTGTGCAGTCGATGGGGCTGATCAGCGAGGTGAGCGAAACGCTGCTGGTCGTGCTCATCGTGGTCATCACCCTCCTTGCTACGACATCCGTGGTCAGCGGCCTGGGCAAGGGCATTAAGTGGCTCTCGACCGGAAACCTGACCCTGGCCGGAGTCCTGCTGATTTCGATCATCATTCTGGGTCCGACCGTGTTCATCTTCCGCAACCTGGTGGAATCACTCGGCTTCTACCTGGCCGATTTCTTCAACATGACGATGGACACCGCCACCTACACCGGCGATGACGGGCAGACCTGGGCTTCCTCCTGGACCCTGTTCTACTGGGGCTGGTGGATTTCGTGGGCACCCTTCGTCGGTGTGTTCATTTCCCGCATTTCTCGCGGCCGCACAATTCGCGAATTCATCATGGGCGTCATCTTCGTGCCCACAGCGGTCGGCTTCCTGTGGTTCTCGGTGATGGGTTCGACCGGCATTTTGCGCCAGCTGACGGTCGGCGACCTGTGGGATAAGGCCTCCGGCGAAGGCGTTGTGGCCGAAAGCGCGCTCTTCCAGGTGCTGAACACGCTTCCGCTGGGAAGTGTGCTGTCGGTCATCGCGATCATTCTGGTGACGATCTTCTTCATCACCTCCTCAGACTCCGGTTCGCTGGTGGTGTGCATGCTGTGTTCGGGCGGCCACCCCAACCCGAAGCTGTGGACGCGTGTCCTGTGGGCGTTCCTTGAAGGTGCGATCGCCATCGCCCTGCTGCTGTCCGGCGGTCTCGAATCGATTCAGGCGGGTGCGCTCGCCACCGCTCTGCCGTTCAGCATCATTCTGCTGCTGATGTGCTTTGCCACCCTGCGTTCGCTCAAGCTCGACCAGAAGCTGGTCGAGCGTCAGCGTCTGCTTGGCCGCGCGCAAGCACTCACCGAGCACGTGCGTGAGGCTGTTGTCGACGACCTTTCCGAAGGCGGACTGGTGCCGGACGAAGACTGGTCTGACCGTATGCGCCGCGAATGGGAAGAGAGCCTGGACAACCGGATTGACTACCGGATCGAGCGTACGGCACCTGCTCTGCTGCCCATGCGCAAAAAGAATCCGCCGCAGTCCGAGGACTGACGACAGGAGCGGAAGTCATGAGAAAAGGCACGAGGGTCAGCTCCACCTCGTGCCTTTTCCTCATCCGGGTCTTCTCTGAAGACCCCTGTTCTTTTGAGCTCAGCTGAGTACAGTTGGAACATGAGCCTGCTCGTTGATGACCTCATTGTTCTGCTCAGCAAACCTGAAGGCCCCGTGGCCGTTGGCAAAGATGTCGATGCGATGCTCGCCGGGGCGGTGTTCTCTGATCTCCTCGTGGCTGGTGCTGTGGCCGTGCCGGAACCGGACCAGAAGAAACCGCGGGTGGAAATCATAGACGGCGCGGCACCCGCGGATCCGTTTCTTACGGCTGCGCTTGCCCGACTGACGGAAGCGCAGGACAAAAGCACAAAGCCGCTGACCACGCAGAAGGCAATTGAAGCACTCACCAAGGACCTGCACGGTTCGCTCATGGAGCGGCTGCAGAGGCAGGGGACTGTGCGTTCAAAGCAGAAGAAGTTCCTGTTCATTCCGGCCGGCACCGCGTGGCGGTTGGCTGATGGGGTTACGGGTGATGAGCTGCGGCAGTCAATTACACGTCAGCTGGACACCGGGCCCATTGCCACTGCACCGAAAGTCGATGAACACACGGGCGCGCTTCTGGGGCTGCTGGCTGCAGGAAAGAAAGTGGACCACGCGATAGACGGCTCTGCCCCGAACCGCAAGGAGCTCATCAAGCAGGCGCGGGAAGCCGCAGAAAAGTCAGCCGCCGACAGTGCGGTGCGCAAGGCCATCAAGAAGGCCGCAGACGAAGCCGCCATTGTGGCAGCCAGTGCCGCCATTGCAGCCTCGACCACCGTGGTCACCAGCTCCTGACTCCCGCTGTCACTGCTCCTTGGTGCGGGCGTGCGTGATGAGGGTGCGTTCGGCAAGGCTTTCACCGGCGCCGTCCTGCAGGTGGACAACCACGTCGAGGCCCAGTTCGTTGAGCTCTTCTACATCTTCGATGTACATGGCCACCGATGCGATTGTGGTGTCCTCAGTGTCAACGTGAGAAGCGTGGATTTCCTTCACGGCGTCGACATTGGCGTGCTGTGCGGGCATGGCGAGCATGATCATGTCGATCTGGTGGGCGGCTTTGACGCGCGCCCAGAAATCAATGTCGGTAGCGTCACCTTCCACCACGTTGCAGCCCTTCCCCTGAAGTTCGCGCACGCGCACGGGGTCGTGCTCGACGCCCAGAACCTGTTCATCGCCGAGAATCCCCGTCAGCTCCGCGTAGCAGGCCTGACCCACGCGCCCCATACCCAGGATGAGCGCCCGTGCCTGGCCCAGTTCGATGGGCCGGTCTTCAGGGTGGATGAGGTGGGGCGGACGCGTCGGCAGGCGCTGAGCCAGGTGCGTTGCAGGGGAAACCGACTGCGGGTTGAGCACAGCGGACACGATGAAGCTCAGAGAAACCGCCAAGACGAGTGAGAGCATCCAACGGGTGTCCAGCCAGCCGCTGTCGACTCCCATAGCGGCGATGATGAGCGAGAACTCCGAATAGTTCGCCAGAAGAAGCGCTGCCAGCACGGCTGTGCGGTTGCGCAGGCCCAAGTACCACAGGATTGCCCAGAACAGGATTGCCTGTACGGGGATGAGCAGCAGAAGCAGGAATGCATCGACCAGGTTCTGCATGGTGGGCAGGCCCATGAAGCCCACATTGACGAAGAACGCCACCAGCATGAGCTCCTTGAACGTGAACAGAGCGTGTGACAGCTGTTCGGCACCGGGGGAGCGGGCCAGGACGAGGCCCATGATGAGAGCTCCCAAGCTGCCTGACAGGCCGAAGAACTCAAACAGCGCGTAGCCGGGAATGAGGGCCATTGCGATGCCGAAGAGCGCGCCCAGTTCGCCGTGGCCGAGCTTGTACCAGCGGCGGGTGGCGACCATGAGAAGCGGAATGATCACCACCAGGCTCAGCGACCACGCGCTGGGTGCTTCGCCGCGCAGAATGCTGATGAATATGACGGCGGCGATGTCCTGCATGATGAGGATGCCCACACAGATATTGCCGTAGAGGGACTGTTCGTCACCGCGGTCCTGCAGGATTTTGATGACCACGATCGTCGATGAGAAGGCCAGGACCACGCCGATGCGCACTGCGACCTGAAGGTCTGTGGGACCGAAAGCGCCGAGAATGTTCAGGGCTGTGATGAAAGCGGCGCTTATCGCGGTCATGATCACAATGTGAGCGCCGGCGGTGAACCACACCGCTTTGTCTGTGAGTGCCTTCAGGTCTAAGCGCAGGCCGATGGCGAAAAGCATGAGCGTGACGCCGATGTCAGCAAGAACCTCCATCGCCTGCATCTGCTCCACCCCCTGCGCATTGAGGATGAACCCGGCCGCGAGGAAGCCGATGAGCGGAGGAAGCCGGACAGCCCAGGCGGCGAGGCCGCACAGAAACACCGTGGCTACATAGACGATAAGCAGATCCATGATTCACAGTTAACTACTTTTTGTCCCGGCATGTGCTCGGTCGGTGTCGTGTTGTGTTCCGTTTCAGAGTCAACAGCGACCCAATAGGCCAGCCGTGAGCGCAGTTTCAAGGGCGTGAAAATCTAGGCGGCTGCTGTCATGTTTATGTAACCTGACTGTGACGCCAGGTACATTTTGTCCCGGTAATTTTGTCCAGTCATTCATCAACCCTGACGGAGGAGAACATGGCTCAGCCGCCCTACGACCCATACGGCAGCAATCCGGAAAACGCAGAAGGCAACGCTGCTTTCGGGCAGGACAGCGGTTCGCCGTACGAACAGCCGCAGGAACCGGCCGCCCCGCCGGCACCGGAAGCTGCTCCAGCGAGCCAGCCGACTGATGCTGGACAGACGGCAGCCCACGACCCGTACAGCCAGCCGGCGGCGGAGAGCCAGGCTCAGCAGTCCCCCTACAGCCAGCAGGCTGCTCCCAGCCAGCCCGGCGCCGGATACCCGGGGCAGGACCAGCAGGCTGCCCCCAGCCAGCCCGGCCAGCCCGGCACTCACCAGGCCGGATACGGTCAGCCCGGCCCAGGTGCCGGCGCACCTGGTGCTCCCTACGGCTATGACCCGGTCTCGGGTCTGCCCTACAGCGAAAAGTCCAAGCTGGTCGCCGGTCTGCTCGGCATCCTCTTGGGCGGTTTCGGTGTCGGCCGTTTCTACACCGGCCACATCGGCCTGGGTGTTGCGCAGCTGATCGTCACGTTCGTCACCTTCGGTCTCGGTTCGCTGTGGGGCCTGATCGACGGCATCATCATGCTGGCGGGCAACGCCAAGGACTCCAACGGCCTGCCGCTTCGCCCCAACTGATGCGCAGCTGATCGTCACGCTCGGCCAGCAGCTGGGCGCATAAAGGTGTGAGCCGCGAACACAGTGTTCGCGGCTCACACTTTTTGCGTCTGCGGGGCTGTTTTAGGCGCCGACCGATGTGCCCAAGAACGCGCCCACGAGGTAGGTGTGCTGACCGGGACGGTGATCCAGTCAAAGAAGTCATCCGAACGTTCAGCGAACCCTTACAGAGTCGAGCCCAGGGCATGACGAGATGCGGTCTATTGTCTCCACGTCAGCGGCTACGACGGTGAACGGCGCATCCCAATGCGAATCGAGCATCCAGAATCTGTCATCGGCCCACATCAAGTTAGGCCACTCGATCCAACCATCAGCTGTACACAGCGACTCCATCAGCTCAAGACCCGTACCAGTGAACTGGCACATGAGGAACCGTTCACCGCCGACAGCCACAAGTCGTTGATCAGATGCGATGATCCGACCTTCCGCGTTGCGATGCATACCGGTGTGCGGTGAGGACGGAGTAACAAGAACATCCGCGCTGAAGCCAAGGTGCACAGATGTCCGAACGGGGCACAGAATCTGCAGCAGGATCTTCGCTTGAGCATGATCCAGTTCTCCAGTGGCAGGTGAGAATCGATTCCGTCCCGCTGAGAGTTCGATTGCGTCCGCACCCAGGGATTTGTCAGCCTCCTGCCATTCGAGCGGGTGGCCGTTCTCGTCCTCAAAAGGGTGGAGAATCGCCGCAGCTGACATGTTGCCGAAATCTGGTATTCGTGTGGTCAGGCTCAGTCCGAGCACATCGACCTGCAAAGGCTCTCGGCTCGTCAACCATGCCGCATCGTCATAGGTCATCTGAAGATCTCCGATCGGCAGTCACCCGCTGCGCAGAAGCCGTCGGCTACGGCAGAACGCCGCAGTGGGCCAGCGCCAGTTTCACGATGGCGTGCTGGCCGTGGGCCATGTCTTCGGCCACAGTGTCGGCCAGTGCCTGGGCGGGCGTGTACCAGTCGACTGACAGCGCGTCTTGGCTGGGCTGGCATTCGCCGGTGACGGGAACCGTGTAGCACAGCGCAATCGCGTGCTGCCGCGGATCGTAATAGCGGGACTCACCCTCGGTCGGGAAGTACTCCGCCACGTGGAACGGGGTGAGGGACTCTGGAAGGCGGGGGAGTGCCAGCGGGCCCAGATCGCTTTCGAGGTGCCGCTGAAGGGCCGCTCGCAGGGGCTCGTGATACTTGACGCGCCCACCCACGAGTTCGCGTCCCAGCCGGCCTTCCGACTGGCGCATGAGCAGGCCGATGCGTTCGACTTCGCCGGCCTGGCCCAGCAGCAGCGGCACGGCGTGCACGTAGGTGATCGGCAGGCGACGGCGAAGGTAGGCCAGTTCGTCTGCGGAGAACCAGTTGTCGTCGTAGTCCAGAGCTGTGCGCGTCATGGGGCCATCGTAGCGGCAGAAACCGCTCCGATGGGGTGGTTCAGTCGAGTGCGTCAAGTCCCAGGTCGAGGTTGACAACAGAGTGGGTGAGAGCGCCGACTGAAATGACGTCGACGCCGGTGGCCGCGATGTCGGCAATCGTGTTCAGGTTGACGCCGCCGCTGGCTTCCACAACGGCGCGGCCGGCCACCTGCTCAACTCCCTTCCGCAGCTGATCGGGAGTGAAGTTGTCGAGCATGATGGTGCCGATCCCAGCTGCAACCACCGGTTCGATCTGTTCGTAGCGGTCGACTTCCACCTCGACGTGCACGGTGTGGCCCAGTTCGGCAATGCCAGCGCGCAGTGCCTCCGTGAGCGCGTCTCCTTCGCCCAGCAGCGACAGGTGGTTGTCTTTCAGCATTACGGCGTCAGACAGTCCGCGGCGATGATTGTGCCCACCACCGCAGCGCACGGCGTAGCGCTCCAGGAACCGCAAGCCCGGGGTGGTCTTGCGGGTGTCCGCAACCCGAACAGAGCCCTGCTTGCTTGAGCTGCGCGCAAAGCCGCGCTGCGCCTCGTCAGTGAACTTCTTGGTGACAGCGGCAATTGCGCACATGCGCTGCAGCAGGTTCAGGCCCAGGCGCTCGCCCAACAGGACCGCGCGTGCCGGCCCTGACATTCGGATCAGGTGGTCGCCGGCGGTGAACTCCTGCCCGTCGGCAACGAGCACCCCGACCTCGACCTCTGCGGTCCTGCTTTCTTCGGCAGCGGCCGCCATGACTTCGGCGAAGACTCCGCCATCGGCCATCACTCCGGGTTCGCGGGCGGACACAACACCCGTGAAGCGAGCAGATTCGGGAATGAAAGTCTGCGCCGTGATGTCGCCGGCCGGTGCGTCTTCGGCAAAGGAGCGCACAATGAGGTTTCGCAGTTCGAGGCGGCTGATGGCGGGAGTGCTTGTCATTTCGGCATCCTTTCGACGCTGGCTGGTTCCTGGGCCGCGGGAGGCTGTTTCGCTGAACACACGCAGACTACGGGATCCGCACCGCGCATGGGTTCCGGCGCGTCCGAGAAGTGAGGCCTAGGTCAAAGTGTGTGGCCGGTTGCACAGTGCGTTGTCGGTCACGCTAGACTTATCTTGATATCAAGATACTTTCGGGGTGCGCACCCCCGCGCACCTTCGCGACCATGGTCGACCCAGAGGAGAACCCATGATCAATCACGAAGTACGCACGTACAAGAGCTCGGAAAAGCTGGCACACGAAGACCAGCTCGCCTACAAGATGGCCGAAGTCGCCGTCGACCCGGTTCCGGTCGACGCTGACGTTCAGGACATGGTCATCAACCGCGTCATCGACAACGCCGCCGTTGCCGCCGCATCGGTTCACCGTAAGGCCCCCACCTCGGCACGCGAACAGGCTATGCCGCACAAGCTGGCCCCCGGTGCCAACATCTTCGGTCTGGCCACCGACTACCGCGTGTCCCCCGAATGGGCAGCATGGGCAAACGGTGTTGCAGTCCGCGAACTCGACTTCCACGACACCTTCCTCGCGAAGGACTACTCGCACCCCGGTGACAACATCCCGGCCGTCCTCGCAGTCGCCCAGCACAAGGGCATCGGCGGCAAGGACCTCATCAACGGCATCGCCACCGCATACGAAATGCAGGTCGACCTGGTCAAGGGCATCTGCCTGCACGAACACAAGATCGACCACGTGGCACACCTCGGTGTCGCTTCGGCAGCCGGCATCGGCGCCATGCTCCACCTGGACAAGGAAGTCATCTTCCAGGCTATCGGCCAGGCTCTCCACGTGACCACGGCAACCCGCCAGTCGCGCAAGGGCGAAATCTCGTCTTGGAAGGCGCACGCACCCGCATTCGCCGCCAAGATGGCAATCGAATCGGTTGACCGCGCAATGCGCGGCGAAGGCGCTCCGAACCCCATCTACGAAGGCGAAGACGGCTTCATCGCATGGATTCTGTCCGGTCCGGAAGCCCGCTACACCGTCCCGCTGCCGGGCAAGGGCGAAAGCAAGCGCGCCATCATGGACACCTACACCAAGGAACACTCCGCCGAATACCAGGCGCAGGCGCTCATCGACCTCGCCCGCAAGATGGGCAAGCAGATCGATGACTTCTCGAAGATCAAGAAGATCACGATCCACACCTCGCACCACACCCACTACGTGATCGGAACGGGCGCAAACGACCCGCAGAAGATGGACCCGAAGGCTTCGCGCGAAACCCTCGACCACTCGATCATGTACATCTTCGCCGTCGCCATGGAAGATCAGGGCTGGCACCACAACGACTCCTACGCACCGGAGCGTGCTGGACGCCCCGAAACGGTCGAACTGTGGCACAAGATCGAAACCCGCGAAGACCCCGAGTGGACCCGCCGCTACCACTCGACCGACCCGGACGAAATGGCATTCGGCGGACGCGTGGAAATCGAATTCGAAGACGGCTCGACCCTCGTCGACGAACTCGCTGTCGCAGACGCTCACCCCAACGGTGCACGTCCGTTCGAGCGCGCTGACTACATCAAGAAGTTCCACACGCTTGCCGACGGCATCGTGTCGGACTCCGAACAGAAGCGCTTCATCGACCTGGCTGAGAACCTCGCCGAGCTCGACGGCAAAGCAATCGGCGAACTGTCGTTCGTCGTCGACGGCCTGGACAAGACCACCACATCGGGCATCTTCTGATCACTGACCCCAGTCACTGATCGCAGATGACAGGCGCCTGCCGCGTCCACAAGGACGCGGCAGGCGCACACCGAAGCCCACTGGAAACCATCAGAAGGGAAACACATGCTTGGAGCAACCACTCCGGCACACAAGCGCCGCGAAGAGTTCCGCCGGCTGTTGGCCGGAGACAAAATCGTTCAGTTCCCCGGAGCCATCAACCCGATCAACGCTCAGATCATCGAGCAGGAGGGCTTCGAAGGCGTCTACATCTCCGGCGGTGCTTTCTCCGCTGACCAGGGCCTGCCCGATATCGGTCTGACCACGCTGACGGAAGTCGCCGAGCACGGTCGCGCCATTTCCCGCGTGACCAACCTGCCCACCTTCATCGACGCCGACACCGGCTGGGGCGAAGCAATGAACGTCGCCCGCACGGTGCAGGAAATGGAAGACGCCGGAATCGCCGGCATGCACCTGGAAGATCAGGTCAACCCCAAGCGCTGCGGCCACCTGGACGGCAAAGAGATCGTCAGCACGGAGGAAATGGTCAAGCGCATCTCCGCTGCCGTGCGCGGCCGCCGCGACGAGAACTTCGTCCTGTGCGCCCGCACCGACGCTCGCGCGGGTGAAGGCCTCGACGCCGCAATCGACCGCGCGAAGGCCTACATCGACGCCGGTGCGGACCTCATCTTCCCCGAAGCTATGCGCGACCTCGGCGAATTCGAAAAGTTCGCCAAGGCCGTCGACGTCCCGATCCTTGCCAACATGACCGAGTTCGGCAAGAGCGAACTGTTCACCACACAGCAGCTCGAATCGGCCGGCGTGAAGCTCGTCATCTACCCCGTCACCACGCTGCGCCTGGCAATGGGCGCCATCAAGCGCGGTCTGCAGGTCATCCGCAAGGAGGGCACGCAGGAAAGCCTCGTCAGCACCATGCAGACCCGTGCTGACCTCTACGAAACGATTGACTACTCGGCGTACAACGAGTTCGACGCCCACGTCTTCAACTTCTCACAGGAGGGTCATCAGTGACCGAACAGGAAATCAAGAAGGGCCTGGCCGGTGTTGTCGTCGACACCACCGAAATTTCGAAGGTCGTTCAGGAAACCAACTCGCTGACCTACCGCGGCTACCCCGTGCAGGAACTGGCCGCCAACTGCAGCTTTGAGGAAGTTGCCTACCTCATTTGGAACGGCGAACTGCCCAACGCTGAACAGCTCGCTGAGTTCACCAAGCGCGAACGCAGCCAGCGCGACATCGACCCCAAGCTGGTCGACCTGATCCTGGGTCTGCCGAAGGACACCCACCCCATGCACGTCGTGCAGACCGCGGTGGCCTACCTCGGCGCCGTTGACCCGCAGGCTGAAGACAACAGCCCGGAAGCCGACCGCGCGAAGGCCGAGCGCCTCTACGCTCAGCTGCCGACCGTTGTGGCCATCGACCACCGTCGTCGTCACGGGCTCGACCCGATCGCTCCGAAGGAAGACCTGACCTACGCGGAGAACTTCTTCCACATGGTCTTCGGCGAAGTTCCGGCGAAGGAAGTTGTTCGCTGCTTCGACATTTCGCTCATCCTCTACGCCGAGCACTCCTTCAACGCATCGACCTTCACCGCTCGCGTCATCACGTCGACGACCTCCGACATGCACTCCTCGGTCGCCGGTGCGATCGGTGCGCTCAAGGGCGCCCTGCACGGCGGTGCAAACGAAGCCGTCATGGCGACCCTGGCTGAAGTCGGCACGGCTGACAAGGCTAAGGAGTACATCGACAACGCGCTTGCCAACAAGCAGAAGATCATGGGCTTCGGCCACCGCGTGTACAAGAACGGCGATTCGCGCGTTCCCACCATGCGCGCAGCGTTTGAAGACATGGTCAAGGTCAAGGGTGCGAACGAACTTCTGGACCTCTACAACACGTTCGAAGAAGAGTTCGTGTCCCGCAAGGGCATCTACCCGAACCTCGACTACCCGTCGGGTCCGGCCTACCACCTGATGGGCTTTGACACTGAACAGTTCACGCCCATCTTCGTCATGGCCCGCATCACCGGCTGGACGGCGCACATCATGGAGCAGACCGCGAACAATGCTCTGATCCGCCCGCTGTCGGCCTACTCGGGCTACGACCAGCGCGAGGTTCCCACCGACCGCTGACCCAAGCAGCACACTCGAGGCGGAGTCCGGCTTTCCTGGGCTCCGCCTCGTGTGCATATCGGCACCTTCCGCACACACAGAACTTGCCAAACAGAGGAGAGAAATGACCGGTCAGCAGCCCACCCCCGCAGAAATTCCCCTGGTGGACGGCTTCGAATACGGTGTCGAAGACGGCATTGCCACACTCACGATTTCCCGCCCGGAGAAGCGCAACGCGCTGTCGCGTGAAATGTGGTTGGCGCTGCCGGAGATCCTCCAGGCAATCGATGCAGACCCGAACGTGTCGGTGCTCATCATCACCGGTGCCGGCGGCCACTTTTCGGCAGGTTCGGACATTAACGACCTCAACGTGCCGCTGCACGAATTCTGGAACACGAACGCAAACGCCGAAGCCGCGATTGAAAACGTCGACATTCCGACGATCGCCGCGATTGAGGGCAACTGCGTTGGCGGCGGTACGGAAATCGCTGCCGCGTGCGATGTGCGGATTGCCAAGCCCGGCTCGATCTACGGTGTGACAGCAGGCCGGCTGGGACTCGTCTACCCGCCCGGACCCACGCGCAGGCTCGCGTCTGTTCTGGGGGAGTCTTTTGCCCGCTACATTCTGCTCACAGCAGACATCGTCGACTTCGACCGGATGAACAACCTGGGCTTCTTCCACGAAGTGTCCGACGACCCGCTGGCCACGGCAATCGAAAAGGCCAAGACAATTGCGGGGCGGTCTGCTCTGTCGCAGACGGCCGCCAAGCGGATTCTGCGTGGAGAGGACCTCACGGCTGCCGAGGGCAGCTGGCTGGCTGAAAGCTACTCCTCTGAGATCAGCAGGGGACAGGAGGCGTTCTTCGAACGCCGCCGTCCCGATTTCACCATCAGCAGGACGGATTTCCCCGACTGATTGAGGTGCCGGGCGGGGCCGAGTGCGGCCCGGTTGATGCTTTTGCCCCGACAGGTCAACGGGCTTCGACACCCGAGGTATGGCCGGTGTCATACTGAGTGTTAACCGGCTCTCATCTGCCGGTCGCTGATGAGTTTTCGCTCGTCAGACAGGACTAGCTCACCAGCGGTTCTGCCGGTGGGCGAAGGGAGGCCCCATGGCGAAGAAAGACATTCTGGTTAGCTTCGGCATCGACATCGACGCGGTGT
The DNA here is from genome assembly GCF_001806835.1 of Brevibacterium sp. HMSC24B04. NCBI lineage: Bacteria > Bacillati > Actinomycetota > Actinomycetes > Micrococcales > Brevibacteriaceae > Brevibacterium > Brevibacterium sp. HMSC24B04. Next base: position 17,320 of record NZ_KV786094.1, read on the forward strand.
CCGGATGGCTCGGCTCCTACGGCGGACAGGACTCACCCAACGACATTCAGCGCGGCATCTACGCCGGTGAAATCGGTGTTCCCCGCCTGCTGAAGATGCTCACGAAGCGGGAACTTCCCGCAACCTGGTTCGTGCCGGGACACTCGGCTGAAACCTTCCCCGAACAGGTCAAGATGATCGTCGACGCCGGACACGAAATCGGCGCACACGGCTACAGCCACGAAAACCCCGTGGACATGACCGCCCAGCAGGAACGCGACGTCATGGAGCGCTCCCTGGAGGTCCTGAGCAAGCTCTCCGGAAAACAGCCGAAGGGCTACGTCGCTCCCTGGTGGGAAATGTCAGCCCGCACAGCGGACCTTCTGCTGGAATTCGGCTTTGACTACGACCACTCGCAGAGCCACGGAGACTTCGTCCCCTACTACGCGCGGACCGGCGAAAAGTGGACGAAGATCGACTACTCCAAGCAGGCCTCCGAATGGATGGTGCCGATGGAATACGGCACCACCGTCAACCTGGTGGAGATCCCTGCCAACTGGTACGTCGACGACCTCCCGCCGATGATGTTCATCAAGGGCAGCCCGAACTCGCACGGCTTCGTCAACCCCCGGTCGATCGAAGAGCTGTGGAAAGACCAGTTCGACTGGGTGTACCGGGAACTCGACTACGCGATCTTCCCGATCACTATCCACCCGGACGTCGCCGGCCGTCCGCAGGTGTTGCTCATGCTCGAGCGTCTGATCGACTACATCGGCGGTCACGACGGCGTGCGCTTTGTCGACATGCAGACCATGGCGACGGACTTCCGCGAACGCTACCCGTACGACAGTGACGAGCGCCCGCCCATGTGGTGAACTGACGCTTGCGTCAGCGCCGCCGCTCGCTGCGCTTGCGGGCCCACGCCTCGCGCAGCGAGCGGCCGGCCATGACGACGCCGGGCAAGAAGAACGCCAGTGCGGCAAGCAGGAGGAACAGCCGCAGGTCTCGCAGCTGAGGCAGTCTGGAGAACACAACAGCTGCGACGGTCATGATGAAAGTCGCCACAATCCACGGTGCTCGGGTGTTCTGCATACCTTCGATAATAGGGCCGCGCGGTAATATGCTGACCATGCGCTTAGCCGTCCTCGATATCGGGTCCAACAGCATTCACCTTCTTGTGGTCGACGCTCACGAGGGTGCCCCGCCGCTTCCGGCGTCATCCCACAAGGAAGTTCTGCGGCTGGCCGAACACCTCAAAGACGACGGTTCGCTGTCGAAATACGGAGCCAACAGGCTGCTGCACTTCTGCCGCGAAGCCATCGTCGTAGCCGAAGAACAGGGTGCTGAGCGAATCCTGGCCTTTGCCACCTCGGCACTGCGCGAAGCCCCCAACGGGCAGAAGCTCATCGACAGAATCCACGAAGAGACCGGCTTGATCCTCAATGTCATGTCCGGTCAGGACGAAGCGCGCATCACGTTCCTTGCGGTCCGCCGCTGGTTCGGCTGGTCGGCCGGCAAGATCCTGCTGATGGACATCGGCGGGGGCTCATTTGAACTGGCTGCAGGAACTGACGAATACCCGGATGCCGCAGTTTCGGTTCCACTGGGCGCCGGCCGCATGCTCAACCACTACCTGAGCCACGAACTTCCCAACCCGGAAGAAATCGCGCAGCTGCGCAGGCACGCCCGCCACACCATCGGCAAAGTGGCCGGTCAGATCAACCGGGTCGGCAAACCTGACCACATCGTCGGTTCGTCCAAGACCTTCCGCTCCCTGACCCGCATTGCCGGCGCCGCCTCGTCCAGTCACGGCATCTACGTGCCGCGCTACCTGTACAGAAAAGACATGCCCGGCATAATCGATGCTCTGGCCTCCCGCACCCCGGCCGAACGTGCCGAGCTGCCCGGTGTTTCCGAAAACCGCGGGGGACAGGTGCTCGCCGGCGCGATCGTCGCCGACGCGGCGTTCACCATCTTCGGTGTCGAAAAGATGGCGATCTCACCGTGGGCTCTGCGCGAGGGCATCATCATGCGCCAGCTGGACCTGCTGGACACGGCAGAGCACGTTTCGGTCCGCCACACGCTCGACGGCGACGAAACCCCCACCACCACAAACGGCAACCAGGCGGTCAGGTAAAACCACAGCGGCCTGCTCCGGTGAGAAGAGTGTGCCTAGACTGAGAGCGTGACAGACAAGACACCTCGTAAGGCGTTCACGAAGAAGAACCGCGCCCGCGCAGACTCCCTGCGCCACCGCGCCTATTTCGAGAACAACCCCGTCTACGAACACGGAGCTTCGCACAGCTCCGAAGGGCGGATCCGCGTGGGGCTGTCGTCATCATCGGTGTACCCCATGACGGTGGAGAACACGTTCAACATCGCGGCCGCACTGGGCTATGACGGTGTCGAAATCATGATCACCGACAACCCCGGTACCCAGAGCGCTTCGCACATTCTGGAGCACTCCCAGCGCACCGGCCTGCCGGTGCTGTCGCTGCACGCACCCACACTCCTGCTGCTGCCGCGCGTGATGCACAAAGACAACTGGGAAAAGCTGCGCCTGACCGCAAAGCTGGCAACCGACGTGGGGGCCGAAACCGTTGTCCTGCACCCGCCTTTTCGGTGGCAGGGCGACTACGCGCGCGGCTTCGTCGACGGGGTGCGCCGCTTGACACAGGAAACCGGTGTGCGCCTGGCCGTGGAGAACATGTACCCGTGGCGGGCGGGCGTGCGGGAACTGCAGATCTACTACCCGGACTGGAACCCGCTGGACGAAGACTACGACCACATGACGTTCGACTTTTCACACGCCGCGACAGCCGGAATGAACGCGCTGGAAACCCTGCAGGGCATCCACGACCGCGTGCGGGTGCTGCACGTGACAGACGGCGCGGGTTCCCTCATGGACGAACACCTGGTTCCGGGGCGCGGAAAAATGCCGGTCAAAGAGTGCCTGCAGTACTTGGCGAAGGTCAACTGGTCGGGTGAGGCCGTCATTGAAGTCAACACGCGCTTTGTGGCCAAGAAGTCCACGCGCATGGAAATGCTCGCGGAGTCCTTGGCGTTCACCCGGAAGCATTTGGGCCTGAACGACTAGGGCGAGGTTGGAACACGAAGGAGCAGACATGGCTGTCACAGTTGCGATCATCGGAGCGGGAAGCATGGGGTCGTCCCTGCTCAAAGGCATGTCGAGCACGGATGCGCTCAGTAATGAGAACGTTCGCGCCACCACGCATTCGCACGCTTCGGCGCAGAAGCTGGCGCAGGAACTCGGCATCCGCGCCATTGCTGCCGAAGACAACGCGAATGCCAACGCTGAGGCCGTGCAAGGTGCGGACTTCGTGTTCCTGGGCGTGAAGCCCTGGTCGATCCGCGAAACAGCTCAGAGCTTTGCAGATGCGGTCAGCGAAGACACCGTCATTGTGTCTATGGCCGCCGGGGTGTCGCTGGAAACGCTCGCCGCCGCCTTCCCGAACAACCCGGTTGTGCGGATCATGCCGAACACGCCTTCTGCCATCGGCAAGGGGGTCATCACGGTGTCTCCTGATGGCAAGGCTCCCGAGGTGAAGGTCGAGGAGCTCACGAAGCTCCTGTCGGGTGCCGGGGAGGTCTTCACGGTTCCCGAATCGGCTATCGGCGGCATGATCGGCATTTCAGGTTCGGGTGTCGCCTACTTCTTCCTGCTGGCAGAAAAGCTCATCACCGCCGGTCAGGAACTCGGTTTGGATGAAGACACCGCCCGCCGCATGGCTGTCGCCACCGCTGAAGGTGCGGGTCTGCTGCTGGCCGGTGACCCCGACCCCGCAAAGCTGCGCGCTGCTGTCGCCCACCCCGGCGGAACAACCGCCGCTGCGGTTGACTCCTTTGAAGCCGACGGCTTCGAAGCGAGCGTTGTCCGTGCGGCACGGGCCGCAGCTGAAAAAGCCGCTGACATGGAGCGCGAAAACAGCTGACCGGAGCCCCGCTCAACCGAGCTTGCGAGCACCCGGTGCTGGCGCCTCGGGTGCCCAGTTACGGGCGGCCGGCGAAGCGGCCCAGCAGCTCCACGTGCCCGGCGACGATCAGAACATCGTGTTCGCCGATGCGCGAACTCGGTTCCGCATAGGTAAAATCGCGGCCGGGAGACTTGATGCCCACAACCGTGACCCCGTAGTCGTCGCGGATCTTCGATTCGCCGAGTGTAAAGCCCTGCACTTCTTTCGGCGGCCGCATTTTCACGACCGCAAAATGGCCGTCGTCGAACTCGATGAAGTCGAGCATGCGCGACGACACAAGGTGAGCCACACGCGCACCGGCTTCAGATTCCGGGTAGAGCACGTGTTCAGCGCCGATGCGGTGCAGAATCTTGCCGTGCGAATTCGAAATCGCCTTCGCCCACACCTGCTCAACACCGATGTCGACGAGGTTCGCGGTCGTGAGCACAGACGCCTCGATCGACGTGCCGATGCCGACAACAGCGGTCGAAAAGTCCTCGGCACCCAGCTGGCGCAGCGCTTCGAGATTGGTGGCGTCGGCTTCGACAATGTGGGTGAGCTTGCCCGTGAACTCCGCGACCTTGTTCGGGTCGCGCTCAATGGCGAGCACCTGCCGGCCGAGCTTCATCAGGTTTTCAGCGGTCGAAGCGCCGAAACGGCCCAAGCCGACGACAAGCACAGAGGAGTTGTCGATCTTCTGTTTGCGCTTAGCCAATGATCGGCCTTTCTTCCGGGTGGCGGAAATGGGTCAGCGAGTCGCGCTGGGACAGAGCGGCTGCCAGTGAGATCGTACCCAGTCGGCCCAAGAACATGAGGAGGCTCAGAATGTACAGCGCGGGCTCCGGGGCCCTTTCAGTGAACCCGGACGACAGCCCGCACGTGCCGAAAGCGGATATGACGTCCATGAGCGCATCATCGAGATCTTCGTGCGTCATGGCCAGCATCGCCATGGTTCCGCCGATCACGATGATGAACCCGGCAATCGTCACGGAGATCGCCAGGCGAACAGCCGAAGGGTCGATACGGCGCTTGAAGGCCACAGCGTCACGGGCACCGCGCGCTTCCGCCCACGCTGCAAGCACGAGCACAGCCAGGGTGGTGACTTTGATGCCGCCGGCAGTTGACGACGAACCGCCGCCGATGAACATGAGCACATCAAGTGCCAAGTGGCTGGCGTCTGACATGGAAGAGACATCGACGGTGTTCATGCCCAAAGACCTGGCGGTCAGCGACATGAAGACAGACTGGAAGCCGTAGTTGACGAAACCGCTTCCGGCCATCGTCTTCTCATTGCCCCACTCGAAGATCGCAATGAGAACACTTCCCACGGCCAGCAGAATGAGCGAAGTCGTCAGAGTCAGCTTGGTGTGGAGGTCCCACTGGCGGGGGCGATTCCACAGGACGCCCATGATGAGCACAACCGGGAAGCCCAGCGAACCGACAAACGCCGAAAACATCACCACGGAGACGATCCAATAGTCATCAGCGAAGGCGATCATGCCCGAATCGTGAATCGAGAAGCCAGCGTTGTTGTAGGTGGAAATGGCGTAGAAGGCCGCGTTGGCCGCAGCGTCGCCCAACTGGGTGCCGCGGCGCAGAAAGCCGATGAGCAGGCCGAAGAACACAACCGTTTCCACAATGAGGACCGTGCTGATGACAGTGCGCAGCAGGGTGCCCATCTGGCCGAGATTGAAGGTGTTCGTTGCCTGTGCGGCGATGAGCCGCTGACGCACCCCGAGCTTTTTCGACACGAGCATGCCGAGCATCGACGCGATCGTCAGAATGCCCATACCGCCGACCTGCACACCGGCGGCGATGATGACAAGCCCGAAATCCGAAAAGTACTCGTGCAGGGTCACGGGGGTCAGCCCGGTCACACACACGGCCGAGGTGGCAACGAACAGACTGTTGACGAACGAAAACTCAGACGGGTCCCGGTGGGCTGCCGGCAGACAGAGAAGCGCCGTGAAGAAAGCGATGACGATGATGAACGCGACCATCGCCAGCCGGGCGGGGGACTGTTCGGCGACTCTGTCGACAAAGTCGCGCGCAGCACGGGCCGGCAGCGCTGCCGCAGTGAGCAGACTGCGCTTCTTTTCGCCGTTCTTCTTCACAGTGAGTCAGCATAGTCTCACGCGCACGTACGCGCCCAGAAACACAGGGGACAGTGTGGGTGGGCCGCTGTGCGTGAACCGGATCACGTTTGGCTACAGTACGAGTATGAGCAGAGAAGAAGTTCTGGTGATGTGGGATGAATCCCTCACCGAATACAATTTCGGCCCTCATCACCCCATGCACCCGCTGCGGCTGGACCTGACGGCCAAACTGTCGCAGGACTTCGGACTGTTCGACGCATCCAACATTCACATTGAGTCCGTTCCGCAGGTCGACGAAGAAGCGCTCGCCCGTCTGCACACGCAGGAGTTCATTGACGCCGTCAAAGCGGCGGGAGCCTCCTCCTCGATTTCGGAAGAAGACCAGCAGGTCTACGGGGTGGGAACAGAAGACGTTCCCCGCTTCGATCAGATCCACGAAGCTTCCGGCCGGCTCTTCCAGGCCAGCATCGAAGCGGCCAAGGCGATCACGTCCGGCCGGTATAACCGCGCAGTCAACTTCTGCGGCGGAATGCACCACGCGATGCCCGGCAAAGCCGCCGGCTTCTGCGTCTACAACGACTGCGCGGCGGCAATCCAAGAGTTCTTGGACGCAGGCTACGAACGTGTGGTCTACCTCGACCTTGATGCCCACCACGGCGATGGAACCGAGCACTTCTTCTGGGACGACCCCCGCGTGCTCACCATCAGCCTGCACGAAAACGGACGCTTCCTGTTCCCCGGCACCGGCTACGCAACTGAAATCGGCGGGATGAAGGCAGCTGCCAGCGCCGTCAACATCGCCCTGCCGCCGCGCACTTCCGACGCCGACTGGCTGCGCGCGCTCGACGGTGTCGTGCCCCAGGTGATCCGCGAATTCAAACCGCAGGCAATCGTCTCCCAGCACGGCTGCGACGGGCACAACCTCGATCCGCTCACGCACCTGCGCCTGTCGGTTGACGCTATGCGCCGGGCCACAGAGTGGGTACGCGATCTCGCAGAAGAGCACGCGGACGGCAAGTGGCTGGCGGTTGGCGGCGGCGGATACGCCATCATCGACGTTGTGCCGCGCGCATGGACGAACCTCGTGGCAATCGCCGGCGGCATCGAACTCAAGCCCGCAACAGAAATGCCCGACCGCTGGCGCGACTACGTCTACAGCCTCACCGGCCGCGGCGCCCCCAAGCGGATGACCGACGGTTCCGACGCCGCTTTCTCCGCGTGGGAGCGCGGCTACGATCCCGAATCCGACCTTGACCGAACCGTCATGAGCACGCGCAAGAACATCTTCCCGTTCTACGGACTCGACGCCTACTACGACTGATTTCGCCGCCCACAGTGTGCCCGCGGTGTGGGCCCTTATACCAGACCGCGAGCCTTGAGTTCATATGACCGGTTGTTAAAGTTTGGGTTTCCACCCGGTTGCCCGTTAGGATTGAGCGGTTAAGTCAGCCCGCTGTAAGCGGGGGAAATCGTCGGAAACGCGAGGGTTAAACGTGGGTTCGGTAGTCAAGAAGCGTCGTAAGCGTATGTCCAAGAAGAAGCACCGCAAGCTGCTTCGCAAGACCCGCCACCAGCGCCGCAACAAGAAGTAATCAACTCCGCACGTCCCCGTCGAAGCGATCCGGCGGGGTTTCGTGCTGAATGAACCGGTGCGGATTTTAGCCGCACCGCGGACGCGCCGCACCCAGGGCAGGTGCCCGGGAGCAGCGCGGGAAGGCTCATATGGGCGTCGTTGTTGAGTTCCTCACCCGTCAGCAATGCGGTCTGTGCGACACAGCCCGCGAAGTCGTCGACGGCGTGCTCGCAGACTTGCCGGAATCCATCGATGTGCGGCTGAGCGTCATCGACATCGATTCCGATGCACAGCTGCAGGCCAAATACGACTGGGACGTTCCGGTTGTTCTCATCAACGGCCGTCAGCACAGCTTCCACCGCGTGGACCCCAAGCGGTTCACGCAGGCTCTGCGCGCAGCGCACGAACGCTGCTGAACGGGAATGAAACAGCGCTCAGGCGCCGTTGTGCTCACGGGAGTCCGGTGAGCGTGAAAACCGCGATCGACGGGAGTCGTTCGCAATGAGGGAGCAAGACCATTGACACTGCTGGTTCTGGGAATATCCCATCACTCAGCACCTCTTGACGTGCTTGACGCGCTCGCCTTGGACGCTGAGCGCGCAGACCTGCTGCGCCGATCGGCGGCAGAGCGCGATTTCGTCAACAGCGCCGTTGTGCTGTCCACCTGCAACAGGCTCGAGATCATCGCCGACGTCACGTCCTTCCACGGCGGACTGGCCGACCTGGGCACGGCCCTGGTCGACGTCAGCGGACTTCCGTGGTCCGAACTCTTCTCCCACACCTACGTCCACTTCGACGACAAGGCCCAGGAGCACCTGTTCCTGCTGGCGGCAGGTCTTGACTCCATGGCCCTGGGGGAGACCCAAATCCTCGGCCAGCTGCGCGCATCCCTGCACGAAGGCGAACGCGGCGGTTCAGTCGGCGGAGGTCTGAGCGAAGCTCTCCAGTCGGCTCTTGAAGTCGGCAAGCGCGTGCACTCAGAAACCAAGCTGTCGTCCGTTTCGCTGTCACTGCTCGACACCGCGCTGGCAGAAGCCGAAGGCCACGTTGGTGACCTGGCCGGTGCAAACGCCCTCGTCGTCGGTGCCGGTGCGATGTCCGGGCTGACGGTCAAAACGCTGAAAGATCACGGGCTGAAGCGCATTCGGGTCATCAACCGCACCCTCGACAAGGCTCTGCGTCTGGCTCAGTCCGTTGACGGTGAAGCCGTCGAACTGACACAGGAAAACCTGGTGCGCGAAATCGCCCAGGCGGACGTCATCGTGTCGGTCACCGGCGCCCGGGGCACTGTGCTGGACGAAGACACCGTCATCGCCTCGCTGCAGCAGGACCTCGACCAGAAGCTCAACAAGTTCTTCATCGACTTGGCGCTGCCCTATGACATCGCGGTGGAAGTCGGCGAACTTCCGCACATCCGGGTGCTCAACCTCGACGGCATCAGCCGTCTCATTGCGGCCAATGAACACGCGCAGTCTGAATCTGTGCTCAGCGTGATCGCAGAAGCCCGCGCCCTCATCGAGCAGGCCATGGTCGACGACGCAGCGCGCCGCGCAGCCCGCCGGGTCTCACCGACCGTCACAGCGCTGCGCGAACAGGCCATCATGATCGTCGACGCTGAATTCGAGCGCCTGAAGAACAAACTCGGCGCATCTGTCAGCGACGCGGCAATCGCCGAAATCAGCAAAACCCTGCACCGCACGGCCGACAAGATCATCCACACGCCGACCGTCAAGGTGAAAGAACTCGCTTCTGCGGATTCCGGTGTTGACTACGCGGCCGCGCTCAACATGCTGTTCGACCTGAGTGCGCGCACCCGCGAACCCGAAACGGACCGCCGCGCCAGCAAGGTCGGCTCTGTCGCACAGACGGAAGAGGGCAGCAGCGGCCACATCGAAGCCGACGGCACAACGCCGGTGGCCGACCACACCCTCGACGTGGTCGAACCCGAACACTTCACGGGCCGCACCATTCGCCTGGGCACCCGCCGCAGTCAGCTGGCGCGCAGCCAGTCGACCGCGATCGCTCAGCAGCTGGCCGCCCGCACCGGCTGGCGCATCGAGATCGTCGAAGTCGTCACAGAAGGCGACGTCAACATGACGCCACTGGCCCGCCTGGGCGGTTCCGGCGTCTTCGTGTCCTCGGTGCGCACCGCCCTGCTGACCGGCAAGGTCGACATTGCGGTCCACTCGCTGAAAGACCTGCCCACAGCCCCAGCCGCAGGAATCGAGATGGCGGCGGTGCCACCTCGTGTGGATCCCTCCGACGTGCTCATCGCCCGCAACGGTCTCAGCCTGGTCGAACTGCCGCCCGGCTCGGTCGTCGGCACCGGTTCACCCCGCCGCGCCTCCCAGCTGCGGGCCGCCCGCCCCGACATCACCGTCACTGGAGTCCGCGGCAATGTGGGAACCCGCATCAACCACGTGACGGAAGGCCGGCTCGACGGTGTCGTCCTGGCAGCCGCGGGTGTGCGCCGTCTGGGTCGCCTGGGCGAAGTCACCGATTTCCTCGACTCCTCGGTCATGCTTCCGGCCCCAGGCCAGGGAGCCCTCGCCGTGGAATGCCGCGCACCCGATGCTGCGCACGGCGATTTCGACCAGGAGATCCGCGAAGCCCTCGAAGGCCTTCACGACCCGGCTACGAGCCTCGCCGTCTACGCCGAACGCGCCATCCTCGAACGTTCGCAGGCCGGCTGTTCGGCCCCCATCGGCGCTCTGGCCTCGATTGACGGAACCGCGCTGACACTCGCAGCGGTCATGGCCGATGACGAAGGCAAGCTCAGCCGGCTGTCCACAATCGCCACCCTGCCGGACGAAGTCACCGACAACATGGTCGAACTGTCCCGCGGAATCCAATCGGAATCGCGCCGGATTGCCCGGGAACTCGGCTATCGGACAGCAGACGAACTTCTCAGCACCCTCGGTGCTGTACCCGGCACGGCAAGCGGTGCCAACGCCCCAGAAACGAATCTTGTTATGACTCCCGGAGGTGACCGTGACCAGCGGTGATTCTGTGCAGAACCGCCCGCAGCGGACCGTGCCCAAGGTGTTCTTCCTGGGTGCTGGCCCCGCCGATCCCTCCCTGCTGACCATCCGCGGTGCCGAGCTTCTGGCATCTGCGGCCGTTGTCGTCCACGAAGACGAACTCCACCGGGACATCATTGAGACCTACGTGCCGGAAGACACGCTGCTGCGTCCCGTTTCGGAAATGGGCGTGCAGCCGCACACCCGCGGCCGCCGACTGGGCGAACTCGCCCAGGAGCACGGCATGGTCGTACGACTGGCAGCCGATGACGGGCTGCTGTTCACGTCGACCACCGCCGAGGCGCAGGTTCTGTCGGGCAGTGACGTCGGCTTTGAGATCGTCCCGGGTGTCGGGGCGTCGTCGTCGGCCGCCGCGTTCACGGGAACACCCCTGACGAACGCAAACGTCCGTTCGGTGCGCTACGTGTCTGCAACTGACATGACCCGCAGCGATGTTTCGCGGTTTGCCAACACCGGTCATGTCATCAGCGGCACTGTCACCGACACCATCACGGCTGTTGAGGGCATGCTCGGCGACGAATGGGAAGCCGACACTCCCGCACTGGTTGTCGCCGGTGTGTCGACCGTCCACCAGCACTCAATCGAAACCACGTTGGGTCAGCTGCCGGACCGACTGCGCGAAGAGTTTGACGCCGACACGGTTGTGCAGACGATCTTCGGCGCGGTTGTTGAGCAGCGCCGCGAACTGTCGTGGTTTGAGTCCAAGCCGCTGTTCGGGTGGCAGGTTCTCGTACCCCGCACACGCGAACAGGGAGCCGAAACCGTCGAGGCGCTCGCCGAGTACGGTGCCGAGGGCACGGTGGTGCCGACCATCGCCATCCAGCCTCCCCGTTCACCTCGCCAGATGGAGCGGGCAATTCACGCTCTTGTCGACGGCGACTACCAGTGGCTGGGCCTGACCTCGGTCAACGCGGTCCGCGCGGTCAAAATGTGGCTTGCCGATCTCGGCCTGGACGTGCGCAGCCTCGCGGGCGTGAAGGTTGCCGCTGTCGGCGACAAGACCGCTGAAGCCCTGCGCGAGTGGGGCATCGAACCGGAGCTTCTGCCCAGCGGCGAACAGTCTGCCCGCGGCATGCTCGAAGACTGGCCGGTGTTTGACGACGAAGAGGGCTTCAACAGGGTCCTCCTGCCGCGTGCCGACATCGCCACGGACGTGCTCGTGGAGGGCCTGACGGAACGCGGCTGGAAGGTTGACGACGTCACCGCCTATCGCACCGTGCGCGCCGCCCCGCCGCCGAAGCCCATCCGCGAGTCCATCAAGGGCGGTGACTTCGACGCCGTGCTGTTCACGTCGTCCTCAACGGTCCGCAACCTGGTGGGCATCGCCGGAAAACCCCACCCGTCTACTGTTATCGCAGCCATCGGGCCGGCCACGGCTCAGACGGCACAGGATCACGGCCTGCACGTCGACGTCCTGGCAGACGAAGCCAGCCTCCCGGTGCTCATCGCCGGTCTGTCTGACTTCGCCCGCAAACGCCGCGATGACGCGCTGGCCGAAGGAATTGTTCCGGTCCGCCCCTCGCAGGACCGCAGGAATTCACGAAGGAGCAGAGGCTGATGTCTGACAGGTCCCTCCCAATCGGTGCGGTTCGTCCGCGTCGTCTGCGCCAGTCGGCGGCTATGCGCCGGCTGACATCGGAAACGAAGCTGCAGCCCGAGGACCTCATCGAGGTGCTGTTCGTCAAGGAGGGGCTCGAGGCTCCCGTTGACCTGAGCTCGATGCCGGGCGTGCGCCAGCACACTCTTGACTCCCTGGTTGAGGCCGCTGAACGCGCGGTCGAGGCGGGGGTTGGGGGCATCATGCTGTTCGGCATTCCGCTTGAATACGACGAGCGCGGATCTCAGGCTGATGACCCGAACGGCATTCTCAACGTTGCCGTGCGCCGGGTGAAGGACGCCGTCGGTGATCGCACCGTCGTCATGACGGACCTCTGCCTGGATGAATTCACCAGTCACGGCCACTGCGGTGTGCTCGACGAACACGGCGATGTCGACAACGACGCCACGCTGGAGCGCTACGCCTCGATGGCTGTTGCCCAGGCTCGTGCCGGCTCAGATGTTCTGGGGCTGTCGGGCATGATGGACGGCCAAGTCGGCGCTGTGCGCGAAGCTCTTGACGAAGCCGGCTTCACGAACACCGTCATCATGGCCTACACAGCCAAGTACGCCTCGGCGTTCTACGGTCCGTTCCGCGAGGCTGTTGATTCGCAGCTCTCCGGTGACCGTCGCACCTACCAGCAGGATCCCGCGAATTCGCGCGAAGCACTGCACGAGCTCCAGCTCGACTTGGCCGAGGGTGCAGACATCGTCATGGTCAAGCCTGGTCTGCCCTATCTGGACATCCTGAAAGATGTCGCAGAAGCCTCGCCGGTGCCGGTGTGGAGCTACCAGATCTCCGGTGAGTACGCCATGCTGGAGTTCGCCTCGGCAGCCGGTGCGATTGACCGCAAACCCGCGGTCTTGGAATCGCTCCTCGCATTCAAACGCGCAGGGGCTGACGCAGTTATGACCTACTACGCGACACAAGCCGCTGAATGGCTTAATGAACAATGACTTCCACACGATGGCTGGATGAAACGCAGCAGCGTTTCTGGAGGGCAATGCTGCAGGGGCAATCGCTTCTGCAGACCGTCCTTGACCGCGAACTGCGCGAACTCGCTGGCATTGCGCTGGCTGACTACGAAGTTCTCGTCATCGTGTCGGAATCACCCGGCCACACCAGACGCATGGCAGAAATCGCCGAAGAAGTCGGCGTTTCCCGATCCCGCCTGTCTCACACCGTCGCTCGGCTGGAGAAGCGCGGCATCGTCAAGCGCACCTCGACGCGGGGTGACGGCCGCGGTGTCAACTGCAGCATGACCGACGAAGGGTGGGAGCTGATGCAGAAGATCGCCCCCATTCACGTCGAAGGCGTGCGCGAGCACCTCATCGACCTCATGTCTCCCGGAGAGACCCAAGTATTGGCAGACGTCTTCACCCGGGCAGCTGAACATCTGAGAAAGGCAGTGTGATGACCCAGCCCACGCAGAAGTCCCAGGAACTCTTTGAACGCGCCCTGAAAGCCATTCCCGGAGGTGTGAACTCGCCGGTGCGCGCTTTCGGCGCTGTCGGCGGAACCCCGCGGTTCATGCACTCTGCCGAAGGCGCACTGCTGACTGATGTCGACGGCAACGAATACGTTGACCTCATCGGCTCGTGGGGACCCATGATTGTGGGCCACGCACACCCGGAAGTCCTCAGCACGGTTCAGGAAACCGCTGCGCGCGGCTTTTCGTTCGGCACCCCCTCGGTTCCGGAAGTTGAACTGGCCCAGGAGATCTCAAACAGGGTTGCTCCGGTTGACGAGGTGCGGCTGGTCAACTCCGGTACGGAAGCCACCATGTCGGCTATCCGCCTGGCCCGCGGCTGCACCGGCCGCGACAAGATCGTGAAGTTCGCCGGCTGCTACCACGGGCACGTCGATTCGCTGCTCGTCGCTGCCGGTTCCGGTCTTGCCACCTTTGGTCTGCCGGACACCCCAGGTGTCACGAAGGGCACCGCGGAAGACACCATCATCCTCGACTACAACGACCAGGACGGTCTGCGCAGGGCCTTCGAAGAGCACGGCAGTGAAATCGCCGCTGTCATCACGGAAGCCTCCCCGGGCAACATGGGTGTCGTCCCGCCGCGTGACGGCTTCACCAACCTCATCCGCTCGCTCACCAAGGAACACGGCGCACTCATGATCTCGGATGAGGTCATGACCGGCTTCCGCGTTTCCGAAGCCGGCTGGTACGGCTACGAAAGCGAAACCCTGGGCTACCCCGATGGCCCGGCAGACCTGTTCACATTCGGCAAGGTCATGGGCGGCGGCTTCCCGATCGCAGCCTTCGGAGGTCGCCAGGATGTGATGGATGCGCTCGCTCCCAAGGGCGGGGTCTACCAGGCGGGCACGCTCTCCGGTAACCCGGTGGCCTCGGCCGCGGGCCTTCGCACTCTGCAGCTGACCCGCGAACTCGACGTCTACCCGACGATCGAGGCCGCCGCCGATGTTCTGCGTCCGGCAATCACGGAAGCACTGAGCGCAGAGGGCGTTCCCCACACCATCCAGTCGGCGAACTCCATGTTCTCGGTGTTCTTCACCGACCGCGAAGTGCGCACCTTTGCCGATGCCCAGGCACAGAACACCGCTGCCTACTCGGCGTTCTTCACTTCGATGCTCGAACAGGGCGTCCACCTGCCGCCGAGCGCTTTCGAAGTGTGGTTCCTCTCAGCAGCTCACACCCCGCAGATCCTTGACCGCGTGGTCTCCGCACTGCCTGCCGCAGCCAAGGCGGCAGCCCAGGTGACAGACGGGGAGTCCGCATGACCACCTCGCGCATCCACCTGGTCCGCCACGGCGAAGTCGACAACCCCGACGGCATCCTCTACGGGCGGCTGCCCGGCTTCGGGCTGACAGCCCGCGGACGCCAGATGGGCGAGCGGATCAGCGACTACTTCGCTGACGATCGCTTCAACGTGCGCGGCTTGGTGCGCTCGCCGCTGCTGCGCACCGCCCAGACGATTGCGCCGCTGGCACAGTCGACCGGGCTCGAACCGGCAGTTGACGAGCGCGTGATCGAAGCGGGCAACCGCTTTGAAGGTCAGAAGGTCAACCGCTCCTCGGTTTTCGCACCGGCCAATCTGCCGCTGGTGTGGAACCCGCTGCGCCCGTCGTGGGGAGAACCGTACATCAGCCAGGTGCGCCGCATGCAGGCTGCGATTTTCACTCTGCGCAACAGGGTGGAGGCCGTGGCAAAGGCAGAGGGTCTCGATGTGGTCGACGGTGTCATCGTCAGTCATCAGCTGCCCATCTGGATGTCGCGCATGGCGGCCGAGGGCAGGTCCTTGGCACACGATCCACGCAACCGCGAATGCAATCTGGGTTCTGTGACCACTCTGAGCTTTGACGGCGCCAAGCTTGTCGGAGTTGACTACACCGATGTCAACGCCGACCTGCAGCCTAAGAAAGCGGTGGCAGGAGCATGAGGCCCGCATCGTCATCAGCAGTGCGCACCGGAATTCGCAAGCACACCCGCCGTGCAGTGGGCGCTGTTTTTGCCTGTGCGCTGGCGGCTGGGCTCGCGGCGTGCAGCAACACAGAAACCGGGGGAGTGGCCGAACAGGCAGGCTCCCAGCAGGGCTACGTGTCCGGCAGCGGAGTCGTCACGCAGATTCCGAAGAGTGAGCGCACAGATCCGATCGACCTCGAGTTCACTGTGCTGGACGGCCAGAAGACCTCGCTTGCGGACATTCGCAAAGACGGCACCATCACGGTGATCAACCTGTGGTACGCCGCATGCCCGCCGTGCCGCAAAGAAGCTCCGGAACTCGAAGAGGTTGCCGAGAAGTACAAGGGCAAAGCACAGCTGATCGGCGCAAACGTGCGTGATCAAGAAGCTGCCGCGCAGGCTTTTGTCGAAAACTTCAATGTGTCCTACCCCGTCATGCTCGACAGCAACGGCGAAATGGTCGGATTGCTGTCCGATGTTCTGCCGCCGCGAGCAACCCCGTCGACCGTCGTCCTCGATTCCGAGGGCCGGCCGGCCGCACGTGTTGTCGGCGCCGTTGAAGCATCCACGCTCAGCGGTCTCATTGACGATGCGATGAAAGAAGACTGACGGTGCAGGCAGCCGAGGTGGTGCATGCCTCTGGACTCGTGCAGGCCGCTGATCTTGGTTCGGCTTTCGCGCAGACAGTTCTCAACGGACCGCTGCTGCTGGCCATGGCGGTCGCGGCGATTGCCGGGGTTGTGTCATTCCTGTCGCCCTGCGTGCTGCCGCTGGTGCCCGGTTATATCGGCTATGTCACCGGGATGACCGGGACAACGGTCGAACAGAAGCGCACCTCGGCAGTACTCGGCGGGGTCGGTCTGTTCGTGCTGGGCTTTGCAGCTGTTTACGTTGCCCTGGGCGCAGCTTTTGGGGCGCTCGGCAGTCTGCTCCATGACTGGATCGACATAGTCACCCGCGTTATGGGCGTTGTCGTCATCCTGGCCGGTGTTGTCTTCTTGGGCGGTATTCGCGCTTTTCAGACCAATAAGCCGATTGCCAAAAAACCCAAGGCCGGACTGTGGGGTGCGCCGCTGCTCGGGGCGGCGTTCGCACTCAGCTGGGCGCCCTGCATCGGCCCCACACTGGCGGCGGTGCTGGCCCTGTCAACGGGCTTCGGTGCTGACGGCGGCACCGGTCGCGGGATGCTTCTGACCTTCACCTACTGTGTGGGGCTGGGCCTGCCCTTCCTGATCGTGGCCTACCTGTTGAACAAGGGCATGGGGCGCCTGGCATTCCTCCGCAGGCACCAGCGGAGCATCGTGATCTTCGGCGGTGTCATGCTCATCCTGCTGGGCCTGCTCATGATCACCGGGGTGTGGACCATCATCATGAACAACATGCAGAACCTCATCGGCGGATTCGAAACGGTGGTGTGATGACTGACAAACCGACGACACAAGACGCGACCGCGACAAGCACTGCGGCGCGAAAGTCGTCCCAGAAAGCGCCGGACATCGGTTTTGTCGGCATGCTCCGGTGGGCGTGGCGCCAGCTGACCACCATGAAGTTCGCACTCATCCTGCTGCTTGTCCTGGCACTGGCGGCGATCCCCGGATCGCTCCTGCCGCAGCGGATCCAGGACCCGGCGAAGGTTCAGAACTTCATCATCGACAACGGCCGGACCGGCGAAATCCTCGACAAGTTCCAGATGTTCGACGTCTATTCGTCGTTCTGGTTCTCCGCCGTCTACATTCTGCTGATGATCTCGCTGGTGGGCTGTGTTCTGCCGCGAACCAAACAGCACTGGAAAGCCATGCGCTCCCAGCCGCCGAAGGCCCCGCGCAGGCTCACCCGGATGCCCGGCTACCAGACTTTCGTCAGCACCGCGCCGGCTGAGGAGATCCTCGACACCGCACAGGAGTACCTGAAGAAGAACGGCTATCGCACAGTCAACCGCGGCGACCACATCGCCGCCGAACGCGGATACCTGAGAGAAACCGGCAACCTGCTCTTCCACCTCGGCATTCTGGGCGCGACGATCGTCATGGCGATCGGCGCGATCTTCGGCTACGGCGGCCAGCGCGTGCTTGTCGAAGGTGACACGTTCACCAACTCGCTCGTGTCCTACGACTCCTTTGAGCCCGGCCGATACTTCGACGCCGACAACCTGACGAACTTCCGCCTGCGCCTGGACAGCTTCGACTCGAAGTTCGACTCGACCAGCGAAGGCGCCCAGTTCGGTCAGCCGCGCGCATTCGAAGCCGTCATCACGGAAACGAAAGACGGCGTTTCAACCAAGCACAACCTCAAGGTCAACGAGCCCATCCGCGTGGGCGGCGCAGGCGTGTACCTGACCGGCAACGGCTATGCGCCAGTCGTGACAGTGCGCGACGCACAGGGCAAGGTGACCTACTCCGGACCCGTGGTGTTCGTGCCCGAAGACGGCGTCTACACATCCCGCGGTGTCATCAAAGTTCCCGACACAGGGGCCGGCAAAGACCAGCTGGGCTTTTCCGGCATCCTGCTGCCGACAGCCGGCGTCAACGACAAGGGCGAGCTGTACTCGCAGTTCGCAGAGCTGCGCAACCCCGTACTCGTCATGAACCTCTACAAGGGCGACCTCGGCCTGGATACCGGCATTCCGCAGAACGTCTACGAACTCGACACCGCGGGCATGGAAGCCGTCAACGGTCCCGACGGTCAGCAGTGGATCACCCAGATGCAGCCGGGAGACACGGCAGAGCTGCCCGACGGGCTGGGCACAATCGAGTTCGAGCGGATCGCGAAGTTCGTCAGCCTCGATGTGCGCCACGACCCCGTGCAGGGGCTCATGCTTGTGGTGACCACGGTGATGTTCATTGGCCTTGCGCTGGCAATGT
Source organism: Brevibacterium sp. HMSC24B04 (assembly GCF_001806835.1). NCBI lineage: Bacteria > Bacillati > Actinomycetota > Actinomycetes > Micrococcales > Brevibacteriaceae > Brevibacterium > Brevibacterium sp. HMSC24B04. The sequence goes on from NZ_KV786094.1 coordinate 35,874, forward strand.
TCATTCCGCGCCGCCGCATGTGGGTGCGCGTGCGCGACGGAGAAGTCGAAGTCGGCGCTCTTGCCCGCAGCGAAGACCCACGCGTCAAGCAGGCGGCAGAACGCTGTGGCGTAGAATTGAAAGACAGACTTTCGTCTGCTGATCACCAATCCGCGGAGGGATAAGTGGAAGTCAACGTCACGCTCGCCAGCTGGTCAATGCTTCTGATCTATTCAGCTGGTGCGGTCTATGCGCTCGCCTTCATCGTCTACGCTTTTGACCTTTTCGGAGGCAAGAAGAAGCGCACTGGGAAGGCTGCCGGCTCGGCTGGTTCTTCGGCTGGTGCGGCGAAGGGGCCGGCGAAAGGTGCGAAGCGCACAGCGCGTACGCGCACCTCGGCTGATGCTGACTCCGCTGGAGACGGCGGTGCTGTTGGCACGCTCGTGCAGGAAAACCTCGACGGGCCTGCTGACCGGGTGTACTCCAACCGCGTTGACGATGCGGGTGACGGCAGCGGTCACGGCGATGGTTCTGCCGCCGATGCCAAGCGTCGCGTGTTTGCCAATGTCGGCACGTCCCTGACGGTTCTGGCGTTGCTTCTGCACATTGCTTCGATTGTCACGCGCGGCATTTCGGTCATGCGCGCACCGTGGGGCAACATGATGGAGTACGCGCTGATCGCCAGCGCTGTTGCCGGTGTTGTCTATGTTGTGACGCTGCGCTACAAGGACGTTCGCTACCTGGGCACATTCGTCACCGGGTTCCTTCTGGTGTCAATCGGCCTTGCGACGACGGTCTTCTACACCCCTGCGGCTCCGCTGGTTCCGGCACTGCAGTCGTACTGGATTCTGATTCACGTGCCGATCGCCATCCTGTCGACCGGCCTGCTGACGGTTTCCGCGGCGCTGGCGACGGTGCAGCTGCTGCAGGGTGCGCGTGAAAAGCGAGTTGCCGCCGGCCGCGATGCCGGTTGGCTGTCGTTCCTTGAGCGCATGCCGCGGGCCGCATCGATCGAAGCTGTGTCCTACCGTCTGGCCGCGGTCGGCTTCATCACGTGGACCTTCACCCTGATTGCCGGAGCCATCTGGGCTGAAGTCGCCTGGGGCCGCTACTGGGGTTGGGATGCCAAAGAGATCTGGACGTTCGTCATCTGGGTTGTCTACGCCGCATACCTGCACTCGCGTGCAACCCGCGGCCTGCGCCTGACGACGATCGCCTGGCTCAACCTGATCGGCTTCATCACGATTATCTTCAACTTCACGATCGTGAACGTGTACTTCAACGGCCTGCACTCATACTCGGGTCTGTGATTCTCTAGCCTGTCCAGTTTCACTAGCTGGCGGCACTGCGACGGGTGCATCTGCTTTGTGCGGATGCACCCGTTCTGTTTTGGCATGGGTGGGCCGGCTGGCCACATCCGTTAGCCCGCATCCGCGCTCCGCCGACATCCACCCGTTAGCAACGAAAACACCGGTTAGCCGCATGCGCACACCGTTTAGCAACGGATCTGCGCTTTAGCAGTTGTTGCCAAGCCGCAGATTCCGGCTAAGCGGTGTGTGGGTGCTGAAAAGGGCACGAGGTGCCGGTCGGGTGCCAGGGGAGTGGCACCTCGTGATTTGGGAAAGTTCGCGAGGTGCAGGCGGGGTTGGCGAAATGCCGCTCAGCTGTCGTTGCGGGGAGAGTCTTCCTCGGGCTCAGGGCGGTCGTCCTCCGAACCGTTGCCATCACCCTTCGAGTATGTGCGCGGTTCGGATCCGTTGCCGCGGAGTTTTTCGGCCCTGCGCTGTTCTTCCTGCTGGCGCTGCAGTTCGCGCAGGCGACGCAGTTCAAGGTCGTCGGAGATCTTCTGGAGGTACTCCGGGTCGTTGTCAGGTGCGGCTGGCACAGCCTTGCCAGCATCGGCTTTCTGTGCGAGGCCTCCGCGTCCGAACAGGTACCACAGCACAATTCCCACAATCGGCAGGAAGAGGATGATCGCAGCCCAGGCCGCCTTCGGCATCATCTTGACCCGAGAGGATTCAAAGGAAATGCAGTCGAAAAGGCTGTACAGGGCAAGAGCCGTGTAAATGACGATGATTGCGATCAGCAGGCGGGCCATGCACCCCATGGTAATGGCACCCACCCGACTACAATGTAGGCACCATGCTTGATTTCCTTCTGTACAACGCCGCCCGGATCGGTCTGCTGGCCGTTTCTGTTGCTGTCATCTGGTACTTCAGCGGCCCCAGCCTGCTGTCGACTGTCGTGGCCGTCATTGTCGCAACCCTGCTCAGCTACCTGCTGCTCAACGGGATGAAGCAGAAGGCCGTCCAGTCGATGACGGAGTGGACCGCCCAGCGCAGGAATCGCGGCCCCAAAGCCGGCAGCGACGAAGCGATCGAAGACGAAATCGACGAACAGCACCGCTGAACTCACCCGCGGGCAGCACTCTTAATCAGAGTGCAAGCCCCAAGCTCAGCAGCACCGCGTAGACGAGAGCGGCCAAGCTGGTGTGCTTAATAGCCGGAACGAGTGCCTGACCGGTCCGCTGGTGCACCAGAGCGCGCACCGGCTTCATCACGAGGACGACCGAGGCAATTGCCAGAAGTGCGCCCGAATAGCCGGTGAGGATCGGCACGATCAGCAGCGGATACGGCAGGAACACAAGTGCCAGATAGGCGATGCGCGAACGTCGGTCGCCCAGAAGCACCGCGAGTGTGCTCTTGCCTGCCTCGATATCGGTGGGGATATCGCGCAGATTGTTCACCATGAGCACAGCGCACGCATAGAGGCCCACGGCAACGGCTCCGGCCCAGGCGGCAGCACTGACACCGCCGGCCATCGTGTACGTGGTGCCGAGAGTCGCCACGAGCCCAAAGAAGATGAAAACAAAGACTTCGCCCAGGGCCATGTAGCCGTAGGGGTGTTTGCCGCCCGTGTAGTACCAGGCTGCAAGAACCGCGGCCACGCCCACCAGGAGCATCCACCAGGCGGCCGACAGGATCGTCAGCAGGAGCCCCGCAAAGCCGGCAATGCCAAAACAGATGAAGGCTGCCCGTTTGACCTGTTCGGGTGGGATGAGCCCGCTGGCGGTCAGTCGCATAGGGCCCACGCGGTCGTCGTCGGTGCCGCGAATGCCGTCGGAATAGTCATTCGCGTAGTTCGAGCCGATCTGCAGGGCCAAAGCCACAATGAGGGCCAGAAGCGCCTTGAACAGAAGCATCCAGCCGTTGACGTTGTCGTCAACCGTGGGGTCTACCGAGCCGATCACCAGGTCAGACAGGCCGCCCAGCTGACCCACCGCCGCACCAGCGCCGAGGACGACGGGTGCGAATGCCAAAGGCAGCGTCCGAAGCCGTGCTCCAGAAATCCACAGCTGCGCCTTATTCGCCACGTTCGTCCGTCCTCGTATCCGTTGAATCTTGAATCATTACGGGTGCTGACTCTGTCAGGTCAGCTTCTTCTGCACCAGCTGGCCTCACCTCTGCCAGGGCACGTGCAGCATCGCCGTACACCATCCGCTCCGCAAGCACGCGTGCCGCCGCACGGTCGGGTTTTCCGATGCCCTTGGCCGGAATCGCATCGACGGGGAGCACCCATCGAGGGATTTCAGCCGGGCCCAAAAGGTGCCGGAATCTGGTCTTCAGACTTACTGCCGAGTTTCGATAGTACTCCGCGCCCGGACCGCGCACGAGGAGAGCTCCAAGTTGTCCCCATTCGCGGTCCTCAACGGGTACCAGAAGAACCTCATCAATCCCGTCATCGGCCAGTTCAGAAAGCAGCACCGCCTCGACAGCCAGGGGAGACACGTTAGTGCCGCCGGACTGGAAGACATCGTCGACCCGCCCGGTAATCGACAGCACTCCCGCACTGTCGAGGCGCCCCATGTCCGAGGTGAGGAACGTGCGCCTTCCGCTGATGTCAGCAGTGAAACTGGGGTCTGGTTTGGGCGTAATCGAGTCGGGTTCCACCTCGACGTAGCCGTCGGCGACGACGGGCCCGCTCAGGGCGACCCGTCCGTCATCCTCAATGCGCACGTCAACCTGCGGGAACGCGCGGCCGTCATAGACGCACCCGCCGCCGGTCTCAGACATGCCGTAGGTGCGGACAATCCTCAGACCAGCCTGCCGTGCGGCCTGAGCCGTGTGGGGGTGCAGTGAGGCCCCACCCACGAGCAGCGCATCGAACCGGGCGGCCTGCCCTGTTGCCCGCGGATCACGCAGGATGCGGGTCAGCTGGGTTGGAACCAACGAGGCGTAGGCGGGTTCTGACTGACCGGCACCGAAGAATTCCTCGGCTTGGTCAGCAAAACGTTCAGCCGTGAAGTGCCCGCGGCCGTCAAACGGTACGGTGCCAGAGCGCAGCGAACGAAAAATCACCTGGGCGCCGGCAATGTGGTCCGGTGCCAAGCACAGAAACCAGCGGCCAGGCCCGGACAGGGCGTCCTCGGTCGCCGCCGCTGACGCCTGCAGCGCCTCAGCTGACAGCGCCACGCCCTTCGGGCGGCCGGTCGAACCGGAAGTGAATACAACCAGCGCCGGCGGTGCGCTCACAGCGCCCTCAGTCGCCCCGTTCCCAGGTGAGTCGGCGCTGCCAGCGCTCCCGGCGCCTCGCCAGCTGGAAAGCGGGTAGGCGGTCAGGTGCTTGACACCACCGCCTGGCAGCACAGCAATGTGCCGGCCTGCCAGCGCGTCAGCAAAAACGCGGCTGGCCTCAGCCGGTGTGGGTGAGGGGAATGCGGTGGGCACGAACTGCCGTCAGTAGTACCAGGGGAACGGTGTCCAGTCGGGGTCGCGCTTCTGAAGGAAGCTGTCCCGGCCCTCAACGGCTTCGTCCGTCATGTAGCCCAGGCGGGTGGCCTCGCCGGCAAACACCTGCTGGCCCATGAGTCCATCGTCCACCAGGTTGAACGCGAACTTCAGCATGCGCTGAGCGTTGGGGGACTTGCCCAAGATTTCGCGAGCCATCTGCAGGGCGGCCTCTTCGAGATCAGCGTGGTCGACGACCTCGTTGACAGCACCCATATCGGCCATGTCCTGCGCCGAGTACGTGCGGCCCAGGAAGAAGATTTCGCGTGCCTTCTTCTGGCCGACCATCTTCGCCAGGTACGCAGAACCGTAGCCCGCGTCATAGGAGCCGACATCAGCATCGGTCTGCTTGAACTTGGCGTGCTCGCGGCTGGCGATCGTCATGTCGCACACCACGTGCAGCGAGTGACCGCCGCCGGCTGCCCAACCGGGCACAACTGCGATGACGATCTTCGGCATGGTGCGAATGAGACGCTGAACTTCAAGAATGTGCAGACGGCCTGCACGTGCCGGGTCGACCGATTCGGCCGTTTCACCGGATGCGTACTGGTAGCCGGAACGACCGCGAATGCGCTGGTCACCGCCGGAGCAGAACGCCCAACCGCCGTCCTTGGGGCTGGGGCCGTTGCCGGTCAGCAGCACCGCGCCGACGTCGGATGTCTGGCGGGCGTGGTCGAGGGCGCGGTAGAGCTCGTCGACCGTGTGGGGGCGGAAGGCGTTGCGCACTTCGGGCCTGTCGAAGGCGATGCGCGCCGCGCCGATGTCCGCACCGTTTTCGTCAATGGCCCGGTGGTACGTGATGTCGGTGAAGTCAAAGCCCTGGACTTCACGCCAGCGGCTGGGGTTGAAGATTTCCGAAACGCTCATGCCCCCACTCTATTAGGCACACCTGACTCCGCCGCACATAACGGCCGAACACCGCCGTCTGCGGCCCGCGATCGCTACTCTGGGGCCATGTCGTATTCGCTGTCTGCCGCCCATCTGCCCGCTGATCTGCCTTCTGATTTGCCTGCTGACCCGCGCGAGTTCTTCACGGATGTTCGCGTGGTCGAACTGCCGATGACCACCCGGTTTCGCGGCATCACATCGCGTCAGGTGTGCCTGCTGCGCGGACCGGAAGACTGGGCCGAGTTCAGCCCCTTCCCCGAATACGGGCCACAGGAGGCTCACCGCTGGCTGGCCGCGGCCATCGAGTTCTCACTCAACCCGCACGGGCCCGCGGGTCTGCTGACCCCGGGGACCTCCACCTCGTCAGCCTCACCTGCCAAAGCTCACGAGGTGCCGCCGGCACCCGCTTATTCCGGACGATTGTCGGGGGCCCGGGTGCCGGTCAACGGCACCGTCCCCGCGGTCAGTGCGGAAGACGTTCCTGGGGTGCTTGACCGCTTTGACGGCGTGGACGTTTTCAAAATCAAAATCGCCGAACACGGTGCTGCCAGCAAAGACGCTGACGTGGCGCGCGTGCGGGCAGTCCTGGCAGCAGCCCCGAACGCGAAGATCCGCCTGGACGCCAACGGCAAACTCAGCATTGACGAAGCCGTGGCACACCTGTGGAAACTGAGCACCCTGGACGGTTTTGTGCAGCGGCTGGAGTACGTCGAACAGCCGGTTGCGAACGTCGAGGACATGGCGCGGCTGCGCGAACGACTGCAGGCCGACAGCGAACTGTGCGGCATCAGGATTGCGGCGGATGAAAGCATTCGCCGCTCTGATGACCCTCTGCGGGTCGCACAGCTGGGCGCGGCCGATCACATTGTCGTTAAGGCCCAACCGCTGGGCGGGGTTGCCGCCGCGGTCAGGATTGTTCAGTCCTGCGGTCTGCCGGCCACCGTGTCGAGCGCACTGGAGTCATCGATCGGCTTGGCTGCGGGGGCTCAGCTGGCGCTCGCCCTTGCACAGCTCGGTGGGCAACGTGAACCTTGGGCTGCCGGTCTGGGCACTGCATCCCTGTTGGCTGCCGATGTTGTTGATCACCCGCGCAGGCCTCACGGCGGCACCATCAGCACCGACCCGATGGACGTGAGCGTTCAGCTGGCCGAAGACCACCAGGCCCCGGCAGAAGCGGAAGAGTGGTGGCTTGCCCGCCTGGCCGCCTGCTGGAAGCTGCTGCGGGAAGCATAAGCCCATCCAGCCCAGGCCCGCCCAGCTCAACCCAGCCGAGATCAGTCGAGCTTGCTGACGATGCTGCTGATGGTCTTCGCGGCGGTTTCCGGTTTGCCGCCATGGCTGATGACTGCCGCGACGACCGTATTGTCCTTTGCCGCGGTGATGGTGGTGATGGCGAGCTTCTGCCCGTGGAAGTCAACGTCAGCAGACGTCGATACAGCGTCGTCAGCCCCGTCGACCTCGACGTCCTCAACCGTGACACTGGTTTCAACCGTTTCGTCGGCGATTGTCACTTTCATGGTTGAGCAGTCCTGCCCGGCTTTGCGCGCGTTTTCAACGACGGATGTGAGCTTGGTGCCCTCCGCGTTGGCGGCTGCGAAGTAGGATGCCGAATCCGTTTTTGCGCTCAGTCCGGCGTCTGTGCCCAGATCTGCACCCTGAGTGGCATCGAGCAGCACACGGCACTGTTCTGGTTCGACGGATGCGCTTTCGAGAAGCTGTCCGGGATCGGCGTTTTCGGGACTGACTTCGGACGGCTCCATTCCTGCGGCTTCCATGGCCCGGCGCAGGTCTCCGGTGGAGTGCACGGCTTCATCTGCGCCCTGTTGGGAGTTGCTGGCCGTTGTCTGCTCAGCTGCCGGACCGCTCTGCTCGTTCCCGGCTTGGCCGCATCCCGTCAGTGCGAGTGCGGTGACTGCCAGACTTGCTGTGAGCCGCTTCATCCGGATCCCTTCTGTTGTCAGCCGCCGCCTTTGGGCAGCTTTTTTGGTTTGCGTGAGCGTTCCATGGTTGCAGATTTGTCTGAGTCTTTTCTCTGCCCCCGGATGATGACTTCTGTCACCGCGGCCTGGCCCCACGTGCGGAAGTGCTTTGTGCGGTTGCCGGGCACGATCGGGTCGTGCAGTGCCGCTCCCATCTGTCCGGTGATCGAAATGGCTCCCGAGGCGTCGGCCCGGGTTGTGTACGGGTTGACTCCCAGCGGGCTCCTGACGGTGATGGATGCTTCCGCGCCGGGCATGAACATGGGCGGGGAGGTGACTCGGAAGGTTCCGGCGCCGTTGAGTGTGAAGCCGGAGGGGCTCACATCGCCGAAGGTGACGATTTGCGGGCGGCGGCGCGATATTTCGACTTTCCACCCGTAGATCTCAAAGACGGGCAGACCGCTGATGAAGGTGAAGGGAGCTCCGTCGGCCACACTCGTCCAGAATCGCGGCCGGGGATCGCGGCTGGGTGTGCTGGTGGGGCTGCGGTCGAGGTCCGCCTGTGTGGCGTGGGCAAGCCACGCCTTGAGTTCGCGCTGCCAGGCAAACCAGTTGTGCATCCCGGTCTCGCGGGGAGCCCACGCGTGTTTGATGCCCAGTTCGCTGAGCCTTTCGGCAAAGCGTCCGCCGTGGTTGTGCAGGTGGGCTTCCATGACGTCGGCGCTTTCGCTGCTGTTTTCGGCGTCGTCGGGAGTTCCGGATCCGGCTGACAGCCAGATGTCGAGTCCGCGGAGGTTTTCTGCGAGGTCGTACGGTGAGTTCGCCTCCCATCGGGCATCGCCGTCTTTGAACGAACCGAACAGCGAATCCGCGGGTGCTCCCGCGCGCAGTGCGAGGATTTCAAACAGCGGGGGAGCGGCCTGTGGGATGAGCGGGGAGGAAAACGCAGCTGCGGCAGCGTAGAGGTCGGGCCGCCAGGCGGCGTACTTCATGGCTCCGTAGCCGCCCATGGAAAGCCCCGCGGCCACGCGCAGTTCGGGGCATGTCGAATAGAGGTCGCCTATCAGCATGGGCAGTTCGCGCACATGGAATTCGGGCCAGTCCTCGACATGGCCGGGTGTCAGTTCGTGACGCGAGTAGACGGCCGCCCCGGCGTCGGGCATGACCACGAGGAAACGGCTGCCGCGGGTGTGCAGTTCCGCCCGCCCCAAGTCCGTCCACGAACGGAAATCATCGCCCCCGCCGTGGAACAGGAACAGCGGCACAGCGTGCTCCTGCGGGATGCCGGGCAGAAGAACTCGCACGCCGACTGTCCTGCCGAGTGCCGGCGAGTAGACGAAGAACTCCCGCAGTCGGCGTGAGAGTTTGCGCTTTTCGCGCACGTGAACGTGGGCGGCTTCGAAGCCGGTGGGCTCAGGGCCGAGAAACGATGTTGATTCGCTGTACGCCGGGTAGAGGCCGGCCGCACTGCGGCGGGCTGTGAGTGCTCGCACCGCGCGTGCTCCGACGGACATTCGCAGACTGCGCTTCACCATGGACCACCTCCGCAGCCCTCAGGCTACGGCGCATGCGTGAACTGGAAGTAACGGTCACCTTGGACTGTCCTTGGAACCGCACTGGCGGCGGCAAAATCTGCGCTGCCCCGGAAGCGGTCAGCAGAGTGCCCTCAGCGTTTGGCGGCTTTTCTCCTGCGGATGACAGCTTCGCGCGGCACGAGGGTTCCGTGCTTGCCAGCCAGAAGCAGCAGCCCAATACCGGCCAGCAGACCGAGGACGGCCGTGATGACGGAGCCTTCCAGGCCCATCGCCCCTCCCGTCAGCCATGGCGAGCCCGACCATTCAACCTGGAACAGGCCCACCGCCTCGCCCGTCCCGGAAACCGGGGACACGAAGATGAACGCCTGCACAAAGTTCCACGCGGCGTGAATGGCGATCGCCAACCACAGGCGGCGGGTCAGGAGGTAGGCCCCACCCAGCAGGAGCCCCGCCTCGATCGCAATGAAGATCGCACCCGACAGCGTGGCATCAGGGTTGCCCAGGTGCACAAGGCCGAAGATCGCGCTGGTGATGAGCAGGGAGGGCACCCAACCCCACCAGGCGTCGAAGATGCGCAGGAGGAAACCGCGGAACAGCAGCTCCTCCGTAAACGCCGGCCCAAGACCAACCCCCAGGGCCAGGACAAAGGCCGGCAGAAGCTCCTCGCGCGGCGTCATACCGGTGATCCGGAAGCCGCCGAACAGCGCGATAACACCAACGGAAACACCGAGAACAGCAGTAGCGAGACCGGCACCCATGAGGATTTCCGTCACCTTGTTCTTACCCCGCAGGCCGTGGCCGGGAGCGCCCGCAATGAACCGCATGATCAGCAGGTACAGGACGAACATGGTGAGGCCGCCTGCCAGGAGACCGAACCCGAAGCCGTACGAATCCGTGGCCTCTGGGCCCAAACCGGCGGTCAGAGAGTCCAGCCGCCCAATCCCCACAATCGCCGCGTAGACGAGAATCGTCACCACCTGTGCAATGACAAAAGCGGCGATGCCGGCAACCAGCTGCCAGATTCGGTGGGAGTCGGGACGCTTGAAATCTGGGATCTCTGGCGTCGGCGCGTCCGCATAGGGGTTGGGAGGGTAGACCATGAGGGCCATTCTAGAGTCTGGTTGAATCGGGTGCGTGAATACTTCCACAGCAGCTGCCCGCGCGATCGCCCTGAACCTCATCCAGTGCGGTCTTGAGCACGTTGTTATTGCTCCCGGTTCCCGTTCGGCACCGCTGACCTACGCCTTCGCCGAACTCGCCGACGCCGGGCTGGTGAACACCCACGTGCGCATTGACGAACGCGATGCCGCGTTCTTCGGGCTGGGGCTGGCCAAGGGGCTGCGCCGGACGGCGGTGGCTGAAGCGGCTGTGGCAGAGGCGGCCGCCGTTGAAACCGGCAGTGCCGCTGGGGACACCGCCCCGCGCACACCGGGGCTGGTCGCGGTGGTCACCACATCGGGAACCGCGGTCGCTAACCTCCACCCAGCGGTGCTGGAGGCCTCGTACTCGCGGCTTCCGCTGCTCATCCTCAGCGCTGACCGGCCCGAGCGGCTGCGCCGCACGGGAGCCAATCAGACAATCGACAAGCAGTCGCACCTGCTGAGCGATGTTCGGCTGCGCTTTGATGTTCCAGTCGAACCTGACGAGGCGTCGCTCACCTCCGCCGTGCACGCGGCGGCTGCCGCTGCGGTCGGCTCTGAGGGGGCCGGTGCGGGCATGAACGCCCCCTACGCCATGAGCTCCGGACTGCGCGGATTGTCCACACCGGGACCGGTACAGTTCAACGTGCAGTTCGACGGGAAACTCACGCCGGAGGCAGAAGACATGCCGTGGCGTCCGGAAGTCGGCGAGGCCGAGCGCTTTGAACACCGCCCTCACGTACACGCCGGTTTCGCACAGGCTCTTGAAATGCTCAGCCGTCCGGGAACCGTGCTGCTGGCCGGCAACGACAGTGACTACGGCGCGCGCAGGGTCGAAGAGCTCGCAGTGGCCTTCGGGGTGCCGGTTTTTGCCGAACCCTCCTCACCCTTGTTCCACCTGTCAGTCCCCGGCCACCCGGGGGTTCTCGATGACAAACTGGCCGAAACCATCACGGGTGTTGTGCGCACCGGCAGGCTCACCCAATACCGCCAGGACCAGCGACTGCTTGCGAGCATTCCCACAGCAGAAATCCAAGCTGACCTCGACTGGGCGCTCGCAGACGAATACGCCTCCTACCTGGCCTCGGCCGGGCTCACCGGCCAGGCCGCCGACGCCGACACGCAGCGGTGGGCCCGCAGCGCCGCCTCGGAATCCCACATCCAGCGGGCCGCGGGTGTGCGCGAAACCCTGCTGAGCCGCAGCACAGGTGAGATCGCAGATCAGCTGAGCGTCACCTCGGACATCCACTCCCAGCACCGTGCAGCAGCAGCCAAGTGGCACGAGGTGCCGCCCACCTCGGCAGAACAGCCCGCCGGAGCGGCGGTGGTCGAGGAGATTGTCCGCGGGGCCGCCCACAATGCTGCCGAACACGGCAGCGTGGCTCAGGTTTTCCTCGCCAGTTCGAATTCGGGCCGCTACGCTTCCGCGCTCGCCGGCAAGGAGGCCGTGGAACATGTGCAGATGAGCGCAAGCCGGGGACTTGCGGGAATTGACGGGCTGATCGCGACAGCGACCGGGATGGCGCTGACCGGGCCTGTATCGGCGGAGTGCCCGCTGCGGCTGATCATCGGAGACATTGCCGCCCTGCACGACGTGGGCGGACTGCTGCGCGAAAGCGCGGATGAGGGTCTGCCCACCCTGCAGATTTTCGTCCTCAACGACGACGGCGGAGCGATTTTCGGCGGTCTGGAACACGGTGCCGAACACCTCAGCGGACATTTTGCGCGGTACTTCGCCACCCGGCACGGACGGAACTTCCGCGCGCTCGCGGAAGCCTATGACTGGCCGTATCAGCAGGCGACGGTCGATGGTCTGCGCCGCCTGGCGAAGGCCGGCAGCGCTGGACTTTACGAGGTGCCGCTGGACTGAATCTGCTGCGGGGCGTTTGTTGAGGCTGAGCTGTCCGCGGTGGTCCGTTAGGGGCGGCTGAGGCCGAGCGCCTGCAACATGGGGCCAAGCTTCGCCCATGACTCTGCGAGTTCTGACTGCGGGTCTGAATCCGGCATGATTCCGCCGCCCGCCCACAGCCGAATGCGGGTGCGCGATTCCAACTGGCCGCAGCGCAGAGCGATGCCCAGCTGGCCGTTGCCCGCACCGTCAATCCATCCGACGGGCCCTGCGTAGCGACCGCGGTCAGCCCGTTCGATGCGTGCGATTTCGCGCATGGCCTCGTTGCGCGGCACTCCGCCGACCGCAGCTGTGGGGTGAATGCTCTTGGCCAGATCGATGATCGACGGGCGGTCCTCTGGCCGGCCGGACGGGGAATCGAGAGTGCCGTGGGCATCGCTGGCCAGGTGAATGACATTGGGCAGGGTCAACAGATACGGCTGTTCGTCAACGTGGAGGTCGCTGCTGTAGGGCCGCAGGCACTCTTCCAGGGAGCGGGTGGCGTAGACGTGCTCCTGGGAGTCTTTCGCACCGGCGAGCTGCTGGCGGGCCTGCGCAAGTTCAGCTTGGGCGTCATCGCGCACCTGATAAGTGCCGGCAAGAACGCGAGAGCGCACAACGCCGTCCTGCACGCCCACCAGAAGTTCCGGTGTCGCCCCGATCAGGCCGGCCACATTGAATGTCCACGTGGCGGGGTAGGCGGCGTTGAGTGCGCCGAGCACCGCACGCACATCGATGTCGTGCTCTGTATCGACAACCGCGTCGCGAGCAACAACGATCTTCTTGAACTGGCTGCCGGGCGCCCGCATGAGTTCGACGGCTTCGGACACATTGCGGATGTGCTGTTCCTGGCTGATGTGCCCATCGTGCAGGGAGGCACCCGTAACCGGGGTCAGAGCTGCGGCTTCAAGCGTGAAGTCGTCATCGGCGCCGCTCTCCGGGGAAATGGAGGTCAACCATACGCGTTGGTGCCTGCGGCCCATGATAAAGCGGGGGATGTCGATGACGGAATCCGTGTCGGAATCATCCGTGAAGGAAATTGCCGTGAAGCCGACCAGGCCCGATCCCGGCAGATTCACCGAGTCTTCGACCAGAGCGCGCTGTGCCACCGCACGCCACTGCTGTGACAGCTGGTCGAAACGTGTGCGGCCTTCAACGGTTTCACCGCCTGTGGCGCGCAGTCGTGCAACCCGGCCGAAGCCCACCAGACCAGAGTGGCCGCGCACCCAGCAGTTGAACGTGTCTTGGGGCAGCTGTGCCAAGAATTCGTGTACGGTCGACGGCAGACCGTGGGCAAAGGGCGCCGGCGCGTGGGGGTCAACACCGTCAATGAACCACGAGCGCACCCGCAGGGAAACTGAATCGCTGAGCACACGGCCAGTCTAATGAGGGGCACTGACATCGGCGCTGCCACGGTGCTTGTGCCGGCCCGATTAGCTCCCCGCGGGGCGGGGCTGAGATTATGAGACACATGAATCGCGCTCACCTGGATAAGAACAAGGCGGACGTCGCATCGATGTTCGACGCTGTTGCCGAACGCTACGACATCACCAACGACGCCATGACCTTCGGCATTTCGCGCTGGTGGCGCGTGGAGATCACCCGATCGGTCGACCCGAAGCCCGGTGAGCTCATCCTCGACCTGGCGGCTGGAACCGGCTCCAGCTCGGTGCCGTACGCCCAGCGCGGAGCCACCGTCATCGCCGGTGACATCAGTGAGGGAATGCTTGCTGTGGGCCGGCGCCGTCATCCCGAAATCCAGTTCCAGTACGCCGATGCGACGGACCTCGACTTCGACGACAACACCTTCGACGTCGTCACCATCACCTACGGCTTCCGGAACGTGCAGGAACCGCAGAAGGCGCTGAAGGAAATGCTGCGCGTTCTCAAACCCGGCGGCCGGCTGGTCATCGCGGAGTTCTCCACCCCGACGTTCACGCCGTTTGCGCGCTTCTACAAGGAGTACATCATGCGGGCTCTGCCGGCCGTGGCAAAGGCCGTGAGCTCGAACCCAGAAGCCTACGTGTACCTCGCTGAGTCGATCCGCGCGTGGCCGGCCCAGCTGCCGCTTGCCCACATGATCCGCGACGCAGGCTTTGATCAGGTCAAATACCGCAACCTCACCGGCGGCATCGTCGCCATCCACCACGCTCTCAAGCCCTCCGGTGATGCACTGTGAAAAACGTCGATGCCGATGTCGTCATCGTCGGCGCCGGGCCCGCTGGATCCGCGGCGGCCGCACACTTGGCTCACGCCGGGCTCGATGTGGCGCTGCTGGAGAAGACCGCGTTCCCGCGCGACAAAATCTGCGGTGATGCGCTGACACCCCGTGCGGTCAAAGAGCTCGGTCACCTGGGCTTCTCGTTACCCGATGAGGCGGGCTGGCACCGCAACCGCGGCCTGCGGCTGATCGGCGGGGGCCACCGAATGGAAATCCCGTGGCCGGACGTGACGGGCTTCCCGTCCTACGGTCTGACGCGCGCTCGCATGGACCTCGACGAACAGCTGGCCCGGCATGCCGAAAAGCAGGGTGCTGTCCTGTACCAGCAGATGTCAGCGGAAGAACCCGTTTTCGACAACGGGTGGATTGCCGGCATCCGCGCAGTTCCCGCTGACGCCAAGGGCAGGAAGCTGCGTGCTGACAAGGACGGTGAGGCAGCGGAGGAAGTCTTCTTTCGTGCTCCCATCGTGATTGCGGCAGACGGCGTGAGCGCCCGCACCGCAGTGCAGATGGGCCACCGCAAACGCGACGATCGACCCATGGGCGTGGCAGTGCGCACCTACTACGACTCACCGCGGCATGACGACCCTTTCATCGAATCGTGGCTTGAGCTGCGCAGCCCCGACGGGGAACCCATGCCCGGCTACGGGTGGCTCTTCCCCTTGGGAGACGGAACCGTCAACGTGGGGCTCGGCATCCTCAACACCAGCCCGCAGTTCGGCAAGGTCAACTACCAGAACGTGCTCAAGGACTGGATTGCCGCAATGGGCGGCGAATGGGGCATCGGCGGTGCGGACGGCACCGAGGGAATGCGCCAGCCCATCCGCTCCGCCGCGCTGCCGATGGCGTTCAACCGCACCCCGCACTTTGACCGCGGCGTCATGCTGCTGGGCGATGCCGCGGGCATGGTCAATCCGTTCAACGGCGAGGGCATCGACTACGCCTTCGAACAGGCACGGATTGCCGCTGAGATCATCACCACCTACCGCGGCTTCCCACAGGCGGCCTACAGGAACAAGCTCGCCGGGTTCAGCAAAGCCGTCAAGGACGAGTACGGCAGCTACTTCACGCTGGGGCGGGGCTTCGCCCACCTCATCGGCCAGCCGAAGGTCATGGAACTGGGACTCAAATACGGTATGGGTTCGCGCCACCTGATGAATTTTGCGGTCAAACTGTTGGCTAATCTTTACGAAGACGATCCGCGGGCACACCGCGACCTGCACGACCGCGCGGTTCAGGCACTCATCACCGCTGTGCCGGCCACCTCGAATCAATAGCGGAGTGAACGTAGACTGAGTGGTCGTAGACCCACGGCACAGCCGAAACGACTGACAACCTGAGGAAAGAGAAGACGACGATGGCACCTTCTGGCGAAGCCAGCGCGCCCTCCGCACAGCCGGGGACACAGCCCAAACCGGGTGCTTTCGCCGCTGTCGGCGCTGATCTCAGCGCCAACCTCGATCGTCAGCTTCAGCAGGTTGAGACGCTCCTCCACGAAACCGTGCGCCAGACCAGCCGTCTGGCTGACGAATCGTCCCGTTATCTTCTGTCTGCCGGCGGCAAGCGCGTACGCCCGTCGCTGGTTCTTCTGGCCGCGCAGTGGGCAGCTCAGCTGACCCCCGGGGCTGACGCTGACAGCTTTGACGTTGTGAAAGCCGGTGCCGTTGTCGAACTGACGCACCTGGCCACGCTCTACCACGATGACGTCATGGACGAAGCTCCCGTTCGCCGCGGAGCCCCGGCAGCGCACCACGTGTGGAACAACTCGGTGGCCATCCTCACAGGCGATGTTCTTCTGGCCCGGGCCTCCAGCCTGTGCTCTGAACTGGGGCCGCGTGCTGTCCTTCTGCAGTCCGACACCTTTGAGCGCCTGGTTCTGGGCCAGCTCAGTGAGTACACCGGCCCAGAAGACGAGGCCGACCCGATTGCGCACCACATCCGCGTCCTGTCGGACAAAACCGGCTCGCTCATTGCCGCGTGCGGTGAGTTTGCGGTTCTGGCTTCCGGCGGTTCGCCCCAACTTGTGGAGCCTCTGCGCGAGTACGGCGAAAACGTCGGCGTTGCCTTCCAGCTGGCTGACGACATCATCGATCTGGCTTCAGACGAAGCCGATTCCGGTAAGACTCCCGGCACTGACCTGCGCGAGGGCGTGCCCACAATGCCGACGCTGCTGCTGCGCCGCGAAGCCGCGGCGGGGGATTCCGAAGCGCAGCGGATCATCGAGCTGCTGGATGCCGACCTGTCCTCGGACGAAGCTCTTGAGGCTGCGCGCACGGCACTTGTTGCCCACCCCGTGATGGAGGCGGCACGTGCTGAGGCTCGCCGTTGGTCGGCCAAGGCCGTTGACGCTCTGCGCGACCTTCCTGACGGGCCCATCAAGTCGGCTTTCGAACTGTTCGCCGCCGGTGTGGTCAACCGGGTGGGCTGATCTCCTCAGCTCTCGCGGCATAGCCGACTTCAGCCGGCAATCGGTTCGTCCACGTTTGCAGCGGTGTGCAGCACCGCCCGCTTTGCCCGGCGTGCGCGATTGCCGGCGTGAATCGAATCCGCACCGATGAGTGCGACCGTCACCCAGATGATGATGAAGCCCCACCACTGTCCGCGCGACATGTGTTCACCGAAGATCAGCAGCGCGGTGAGGAACTGCAAGGTTGGGGTGATGTACTGCATCATGCCAACCCAGCTGAGCGGAATCCGGCGTGTTGCCGCAGAGAACAGCAGCAGGGGAATGGCGGTGATCGGTCCCATGAGCACAAGCAGGACGGTGTGCCAGGCGCCTTCCGTCGTGAAAGTGCCGAGCCCCTGTGATTCCACGACAGCGAGCATGGCGATGCTGGGGAGCGTGAGGATGAAGGACTCGATTGTCAGGCCTTCGAGTGCGCCGACGCGGGAACCGACCTTGGACTTCACAAGACCGTAGAGGCCGAAGCTGACGGCTACTGCCAGGCCCAGCCAGGGCACGATGCCCTCGGAGATTGTGATCACGAGAACCGAGACGAGCCCCAGTCCCATTGCGGCCCACTGCAGGGGCCGCAGGCGCTCACGCAGGAAGATGATGCCAAGCGCCACTGTGATCAGCGGGTTGATGTAGTAGCCGAGCGCGACTTCTGTCACGCGGCCGGCTTGTACGCCGAGGATGAACACCAGCCAGTTGATTCCTACAAAAAGAGATGCGGCTGCCAGAGTGCCGAAGATCTTCGGGTTGCGCGCAAGCTTCCACGTGCGCCCTAGACCGCGGACAAAGGCCAGCAGCAGCGCGCAGAACACCAAGCACCAGATGATCCGGTGGGCCAGGATTTCGAAGGCGCCTGCCGGGGCGGCTGCCGCGAAGATGAGCGGCATGCTGCCCCAGAACAGGTAGCCGCCGATGCCCAGAATCAGCCCGTCGCGGCGGCGGCGCGCTTCGTCAAGGGGAAGCTCGGTGCTTGCGGCGGGGGCTCCGGTGGGGGCGCCGTCTGCGGGCGTCGTTGCCGCAGCGGCCTGAATCGGTGAAGAAGCTGAGTCGTCGGTCACATTCGCGAGTGTAGACCCGCGTGCTGCCGGGAAGGCAAGTCTTCCTTAATAGAGCACAGCTTCATTTCCTAAATCGCGGTGCGTACAATTGACCGTCGGATATAGGGAAAGGTGATACTTTGAGTCGTCCTCTGCGCTTGGCCATTGTCGGTGCTGGTCCGGCGGGTATCTACGCCGCTGATCTCATGACCAAAGAAGAACGTGACTTCGATGTCAGCATCGATCTTTTCGAGCGCCTGCCGGCGCCCTTCGGTCTTGTTCGCTACGGTGTCGCACCCGACCACCCCCGCATCAAAGGCATCACGAACGCGCTCATCCGCGTAATGGACCGCCACCAGCTGCGCCTGTTCGGCAACGTTGACTACGGCACGGACATCACGCTGGAGGAACTGCAGGAGCACTACGACGCGGTCATCTTCTCCACCGGCTGCTTCATCGACACGAAGCTGCCGATCCCCGGTGTGGACCTTCCACGGTCCTACGGTGCCGCAGAGTTCGTCAACTGGTACGACTCCCACCCGGACGTGTCACAGGAATGGCCGCTGGAAGCTGAAAAGGTTGCCGTCATCGGCAACGGAAACGTCGCTCTGGACGTTGCGCGCATCCTCGCCAAGCAGGCTGATGACCTCCTGTCGACAGAGATTCCCGACCACGTGTACGAAGGTCTGAAGAAGAGCGCTGTCACCGACGTGCACATCTTCGGCCGTCGCGGTCCGGCGCAGGCGAAGTTCACCCCGCTGGAAATCCGCGAACTCGGTCAGGCGGACGACGTCGACATTGTGGTGTACCCGGAAGACTTCGAGTTCGACGAAGGCTCCATGGAGGCCATCCGCACATCCAACCAGGTCAAGCAGGTCACCAAGACCCTCACCGACTTCACATTGCGCGAAGACACCGGCGCTAAGCGCCGCCTGCACCTGCACTTCCTGGAAGCTCCGGTCGAAATCGTCGGCGACGAAGAAACCGGTGTGACAGCCCTGCGCACGGAGCGTCAGGAACTCGACGGATCCGGCGGTGTCAACGGCACCGGCAAGACCACCGACTGGCCGATGGACGCCGTGTACCGCGCGGTCGGGTACTTCGGCACCAAACTGCCGGAGCTGCCGTTTGATGAGCGCCGGGGTGTCATCACGAACATCGAAGGCCGAGTCATCGACGGTGAATCAATGGCCACCGCACAGGCGGAAGACCACATTCCTGGCCTGTACACCACCGGTTGGATCAAGCGCGGTCCGGTCGGCCTGATCGGCCACACGAAGGGTGATGCCCTGGAGACCATCGGGCACATCATCGAAGACTACGAAGCAGGCCGCCTGCCCGAGCCTGCCAAGCCGGAAGAAGACGCCATCGTCGATCTGCTTTCCGAGAAGGGCATCGACTACATCGACTGGGAGGGCTACCACCGCATCGAAGCCGCCGAAAAGGCTGCCGGTGAACCTCACGGCCGTGAGCGCATCAAGCTGGCCACGCGCCAGGCAATGGTCGACGCGGCCAAGAAGATGGCCTAGTTCAGACCAGATTTCCCGAACACAGAGGGCGAGGCGGAATTCCGCCTCGCC
>NZ_KV786095.1:0-4732 GCF_001806835.1 Brevibacterium sp. HMSC24B04
CACGATTAACTAACCTCCCCGATCAGTACAACTAGCCAGCGCGTTCCGTCCCATTCAAAAGAATCCGAATTGATGCGCGACCCGTAAACAGGAAAGTAATCCGGGGCGAGGCTGGCCCAAGGATTTTCAGGTGTGCTGGTCATGCCGCAACTGTAGCCTCTAAATGTGGCGCTCACCACAGGTTTGCCGGGCAGTCGGTAACAGGCGTAGGAATGCCTTCCATCCCAGCTAAACAAGCTAACGGTGCTCGCCGAAGAAGGCGCGTGCCAGAGAATCTTCGTGACGATCAAGTAGGCGCTCTGGAATTTGGAATTGCTGTAAGCCAGGGGCTAGATCCGCAGGGAAGGCAAGGGCGGCGTTACGGTCGATGGCGACGTCGAAGAGCCGAGCCCGGCGACCTGTTCTCCTACCCCATGAACATCATCGGACACTGCTCGGTGGGGCACGGGTCCGGGCTGGCCAGAGGCTCGGCGGTAACGCCGGCGCGAAGATCACGACGTCGTGGCAACCGAGCATCATCGACGAAGAAAAAACTGCCTCCAGCTGGAGATGTGAACCTGACAAGCGAAGGCACGCCGCTGCGCGACATCGAACGCCTCATTGCCGTCGATGATTCGGCCTGGTCTCATCTTCAGCAGACGCTGGCTGAATCGGACGCCCTTACCTTGCCTGTCGACCCAGAGCGGGGCCGTCGCTCGCTGTGTGTGGGGCTGCAGGTCACCGCCGCGTCGACGATGTGAGCCGTCGCACTGCACACCGGCGGCATCGTTGCAGACCCCGGCTGGGTGTGTCTGTACGGCGGCGGCAGCGAGGGCTTGCCGAGCATAGCCGAAGCCAACGGGCCGGGGCGGTCCTGGTTAGGCGGCGCCCGGTGAGTTGGTCGTCGGGCACGACGTCCTCGGAGGTCTATTCGCCATCGACGGCGGCGCGCTGGGTGTCGCGCCCGGCGAGGTCTGCTACTTCGGCCCGGACACCCTCACGTGGGATGGGTTCGGTGGCGGCTACTCGGCGTTTCTTATGGCTGCGATGGGTGGCGCGCTCGATGTGGTGTTCGAGGGGCTGCGCTGGCCTGGTTGGCAGGACGAGGTGGCATCGTTGGCATTGTCGCAGAGCATTTCCCTCTACCCTCCGCCGTCCTAGGCAGTGACGTGAGCAAGGAGATGAGGCCGGTCGTCAGCATCCGGAGCTGCTTGGTGCTGAGTTTTCGGCATCACGCTGTGAATGCTGTCACAGTTGATAGCAGAAGGAGGTGGTTCTTATGGCATCCTTCATCATGCGTGGTATCGATGACCGCGTGAATCAACAGCTCGTATCTCGGGTGAAGGAGCGCGGGCGGTCTATGGAGGCCGAGGTTCGCGACATCCTGACACATGTGGCCCGATGGCCGCACATCTGCATGGCTTTCCTGGGCGTGGCGCGGGATGTCGGTGAGATCGATGGGCTTGCCGATTCCGACGCGCGACAATGCCGCAAGGGCGGAGCGTAATACGAAGGATCATCCTCGACGCCCACGTCATCTCGGAGGCCTTTCGGCCCTCTTCGGAGCCTCGTGTCGTCGAATAAATTGTGTCGCTGACGGGTAACGTCGCTACCCGGGCCTTTTGCGGCAGCATCTGATGTCGGAGAACGGAGGAGAAATCGACAACGGCGAAGAGGGGTGCTGGTTCCTCGACCCAGCGTACGACGATTCCGACCGTCGCCGTCTTGGACGCTGAGTGAATCGCGTGGTGAAGAAACCCGAAATGTGGCGCTCCCAGACTGATGGATTCCCGCAGGACGCGGTCCCCGTCGCCGAGGAGCAGGAGGGCAATGCGATTCAGCTGCTGACTCTCGCTAAGATTTCGACTGCACTATCTGGCGCAACCACACTGCCAAGGCCTCGAATGATGGAATCATGTCCTCAGGTATTTCTGATCGATTGAAATGCATCACACGGTTACGTGCGAGGCGAGCATCGTTCAGGCTTCGGATGCATCGCGGCTTGTCCTCGTCGGAGATGCGACCCGAGCCAGTCACCTTAGACCATATTTTGTCGTCAGCTAGGGCTCTGATGTAGTCCGCAAACACTAGCTGTTGCGAATACGACTTCTCGGAGTCATCTGACCCGCTGGCGTTAACTTCTTCCTTCGTTAGTTTAGTGCTTTGTTTTGTGTCTATATACACCTCTGTCAGCGGTATCTTCCTTGTGGCATCCTTGAGGTCCTCTTTCGAAACATCCGCGAGAAACCCCCGAAGAAGCTCCTCGATCTCGTTGGCGCGCAGAAACATTGCGGCGATCGAGTTTAGATGGGTCGCTAGGTCCCACGTGGTATAGATCTGTACGATCTCGTTTCTTGCGTTTTTCCCGTAGATAAATCCATGCTGAAGAATGGTCGAGACCCAGTCGAAAAGCTTCTCATTCGTTCCTACTACTGGAACCTGGGTTGTAGCCACATTAATAAGTTTCGTCTGGTCGGATACTTTGTCAAAGGTGAGGTCCGAGAGGGTCACCGTACCGATGAGAGTCGACCTGTCGTTCTTCGAGAAGAAGAGTGGCAACTTGGTGCGATTTCGTTGTTGCATTAGTTCAATTGCGTCGCTTACTGAGTCCCCGTACTGAAGGCTATCTAGCTCATCGGCGTCACTCTTTAAGGAAGACAAAACCCATCCGCCCACGGCCGATTTCTCTGAGCCAGATTCGTTTGACGATTCATCAGGTTTCTGAGTTTGCGGTTCGGAGTCCAAGGAGAGGCGTCGGATCTCGACCTCGCCGTAATAGTCGGCTGAACTGATATCCGGGAACATTGACAATTGGTTCTTCTCGAGCCACTCATTGATCAGACGGTTGACGATGGCTCCACGGCGCGATCGACCGAAGCATTCAAGTACGTAGCTGGTGGCGAACTGTTTGCTTTTTTTGTCGGATAAAACAAACTTATCGAGCTCATTTTGGCGCGATTGCCCATCTTTAACTGTGGTCGTTTCGGAAGTGTTGTTTTCGTCGGTGGGCGTCTCGGAAGTGTTGTTTTCGTCGTTGGTCGTCATTATGTTCACCTACTAGATAGTGACGATCGGCAAAAGTGGGTAGTTTTGCATCGGAGCGGGCGACTATGCCCACTGGCTATCGGTGTACTCATAGCTGGAATGTGGCCAGTTGGGGCAAGGATAACCTACGTTCGAGAAACTAGCGTCGCGACGCGTGATGAGGGGGCGTCGCAGCACGTTACTTGGCTGCGGAACGCGGTCGAGCTCAGGTTCAACGTGCAGCGGCAATAACCAGTGGCTGTTTGTGAAGACAACGGCTATTACTCAAGGAGTAAACGCATCGGCTGAAAACATGCCATCAACTCACTCGCACAGCTGCCATACCAGCTGTGTCGAAGTCCCTCCTCCGGTTCCAATAACCACTCCAAACCGCCCACAAGGAGACAGACATGTTCGGACTGCTTGGCAAGCGTTCTGGCAAAGCGATCAAAAGCACTCGCCCCGAGCACACCTATGAGATGAATGACGACCCGGTCATCGGCTACGTGCTGTTGCGTGAGCCAGTCAGCAGGGATCGTATTATCGAGGCCCTGAATGATCACGTCAGTGACGATGAAGTCTTCGAATGGGCCGAGGAAGCGACTGATGGCGACAGCCTGGGGTGCTCGATCAAGCTCTGTTTAGCCGCAAGGCTGTCGTTGTCTTACAGGTGCAGGCCGTGCGCTCGTTGTTGCTGCTTCCGGAAGCCGCTGGCTACTACTCCGAAGACGTGGGCGCCACCTATGGCAAACAGGCCTATCTGACAATCACTGACGCAGAGGCCCCGATGCCCTCGGCGTTCATCGGGCCCGTATGGGTCAGGCCGCGCGAGGACGATACGTGGAACGCGTATTCGACCTAGATAGCCAAATGCCCCTTGAATCAAAGGCTGGTCGAACCTCAACCGATTACGGCTTATTTTGGGCGCGCCTCCGGGGTGCCAAGGTTCACTGTGCCGTCAGCGGCCATCGGATTCGTCTGAGTGGGTGTTCTTGCTTGAATCCTTAGCGATCTGGTAAGCGGCGGCGAGGTTGTTGCGGGTGGTGAGTGTGTCGGGGTGGTCAGGTCCTAGGACGCGCTCGAAGTCGGTGAGGGTTTGTTCGAACTGGGGGATGGCTCGGCTCAGGTCGCTAGCTGACAGATAGGCGTAGGCGAGGTTGTTGCGGGAAGCGATCGTGTCGGGGTGGTCAGGTCCTAGGACGCGCTCGAAGTCGGTGAGGGTTTGTTCGAACTGGGGGATGGCCTGGCTGAAGTCCCCGGCTGACAGGTAGACCTTAGCGAGGTTGATGCGGGTGGCGAGCGTGGATTGGTGGTTGGGGCCAAGAATGTGCTCGTAGTTGGTGAGGGTTTGTTTGTATAAGGGGATGGCTCGGTTGAGGTCCCCGGCTGACTCGTAAGCGCTGGCGAGGTTGTCGCGGGAAGTGAACGTGTCGGGGTGGTTGGGGCCTAGGACGACCTTGTAGTTGGTGAGGTTTTGTTCGTATAAGGCGATGGCCTGGTTGAGGTCCCCGGCTGACTTGTAGGCGTAGGCGAGGTTGTTGCGGGTGGCGAGCGTGGAGGGGTGGTCGGGGCCTAAGACACGTTGAGTATCGGTGAGGTTTTGTTCGTATAAGGGGATAGCCTGGTTCAGCTTCCCAGCTGACTTGTAGGCGGCTGCGAGGTTGTTGCGGGTGGCGAGCGTGTCGGGGTGGTCGAGGCCTAGGACGCGTTCGCGGTCGGTGAGGTTTTG
>NZ_KV786095.1:4752-64463 GCF_001806835.1 Brevibacterium sp. HMSC24B04
AAGGGGATGGCCCGTTTCAGGTCCCCGGCTGACTCGTAGGCGGCGGCAAGGTTTTCGCGGGAGGCGAGCGTGGAGGGGTGGTCGGGGCCTAGGACGCGTTCGCGGTCGGTGAGGTTTTGTTCGTATAAGGGGATGGCCCGTTTCAGGTCCCCGGCTGAGAGGTAGGCGGCGGCGAGGTTGTTGCGGGCGGCGAGTATGTCGGGGTGGTCGGGGTGGTTAGGGCCTAGGATGCGCTGGTAGTCG
Source organism: Brevibacterium sp. HMSC24B04 (assembly GCF_001806835.1). Lineage (NCBI taxonomy): Bacteria > Bacillati > Actinomycetota > Actinomycetes > Micrococcales > Brevibacteriaceae > Brevibacterium > Brevibacterium sp. HMSC24B04. Next base: position 4,996 of record NZ_KV786095.1, read on the forward strand.
GTGAGGTTTTGTTCGTATAAGCGGATGGCCCGTTTCAGGTCCCCGGCTGACTTGTAGGCGTAGGCGAGGTTGTTGCGGACGGCGAGTATGTCGGGGTGGTCGAGGCCTATGGCGCTCTCACAGTCGGTGAGGTTTTGTTCGTATAAGGGGATGGCCCGTTTCAAGTCCCCGGCAGAGAGGTAGGCGCCGGCGAGGTGCTCGCGGGAGGCGAGCGCGTCGGGGTGGTCGGGGCCCAGGACGCGTTGAGTGTCCGTGACTAGGGTTTCAAGGCACTCGATGGCCTCCTGTACTCGACCTTGTTGATTCAACCAGAAGCCAAGCGTCAGGCGCATATCGAAAGCCTGATCATGCTCCAATGGGCAGTGCGTGAGGGCTTGGCTGAGCAAGTCCGTCGCCGGCTGATACTGGAAGGCGTCAGCCAAGTTGCGTGCATGCAGCCAGGCGGCTGCGATGTCCGAAGGAGTGTCGAACCTGTTCGGGTTGAGGGAGACAAGCCATTCAGCCGCCACCGAGGTTGTGGCTGAGCTGGGCAGCCAATAGTCTCCTTCGAGTCGCTTAGTGATCCAGTGATGGAGTTCGGTGACTGCAGCCTGCTTCAACTCGATTTCGTCATCATGATCCAGGTCCAATGCTGCCCGGGCCTGACTAGCCAGGGGAGCTTCACGGAACGCATCCACCTGCTGGTGGATCATCGTCCAGGCTGCCGGTTCGGCCGCCAACGCCAACCCCTCAGCCAGGTCATCTTGATCTGCCATAAATGCTGCAGCCTTGCTGACGATCTCCCTTAGGAATACGGGGACATCATTCTTACGGGCCAGAGCAACCGCTGCGGTCAGGGCCTGCTTGACCTGGGGCGACAATTCGTCCCACCTTTGCCGATACACCTCGGCGAGGGTGCGCGGGATCCCCCTAAGCACATCCTCATCCACCGGCAGGGCACCGTCGTAGCGATTGATACGTCGCTGGATTTTGGGCGAAGTGATCCACATCTCCACCATCAAAGGCGTGCTCATCGAAGCTGTCAGCGCCTTAGCATCTGCCTCCGTCACACGAGGGGCACGGGACCGAATAAGTGCGGAGAGGTCTTCGCCGGCAAGGCGGGGTACGTCCCAGACCTCACCATGATCAGCATCTACGATCGCGTCCAACCAGTCATCCCACACCGTGTTGAGCTCACCTTCGGGCCAGACTGTTAAGACCACCAGCACTGGCCTGCCCTCGATCGGCTGTGCCAGGTCCTGGAGGAACACCCCCAAGTCTTCGGTAAGGCGGTGAGCGTCTTCGACCACCACTACACCCGGAATGCTGGGATGTGTAACGCTCCGGATACCGCTGGCCAACTGGTGGGCGGCGTCATTGCGTCGGGAAGCGGATCGTTGGCCCAGGTGAATTTCTTCGGTCAGGTCCCGCCGCTCATCGAGCCGTCGCTTCCCAGCCTTTCCAGCCTTCCACACCCACGAAGCCATCGTTCCGATCGCCGGCACTGTGACGTTCAACAGATCCTGCAAAAGATCCAACGAGGCGTCGGTCACTTCCCCAATAGTCGCGTCCCGCAACAGAACTGCGACGTCGTTACGCTTGGCCAACAGACGGTCCCACACGCCAGCTTCGTGCGCCCACGCCTGCACCAAAGGAGGTAGCCACTGGGCCAGATCGGCTTGTTTTTCAGCCAACAGATTTCCCTGCATCCTGGACTGTAGGCGTTCGCAGTTGAATGTCCACCACCCAAAAGAGGGCAGCGCATTCGGCGGCCACACGAAGTCATCCAGCGGTGGTCCCAGAACCTTTCGGTCTGCCAAAGGATCAGCTTTTGCGTGTCCGTCCGGGCTGGCGATGGGTGGCCAGAACGGAGGGTCCGGCTGGCGGTCGCACAGACGCGAGTAAAACTCCCGCACGATGCGTGATTTACCCACTCCGGATTCACCCCGCAACACCACCACCTGCGGCACACGCTCGTCACCGTCGGCCACTACGTCCAAACGGTCGACCAACTTCTGCACCAAGTCCACATGCGGGCCAACGAGACGTGATCCTTCGCCTGTCACCGTTTCATCATCTCCCAAGATCGCCCCGGCAGAAATCCATTTAGGTCAGTGTAGTTGGCACAAAGGGCGACGATCGGCGAATCGGAGTGGTCCCGGGTATGTGCGCTTGCGATGGTCTGAAGAGCATCGTTCTCTTGGCGACCAGAGCTACCGCTATTAAGCACCCGCTCAGCTGAAGTGCACAAAAACGCGCACCTGTTCGCTGAGATCGCCGAGGTCGCGGGTCTCTGTGAAGCCCATGGCTTCGTAGAACGAACGAGTGGCCTGGTCGCAGTCGGTCATGAGCGCCTTCTGGCGCACCTCTTCGTAGGGCTCGAATGCTCGCGAAAAGAGCTCGCGGCCAATCCCGCGTCGATGGTGGCTTGGTCGCACGAGAATGTCTTGTAGATAGGCGATCGTGAGCCCATCGCCCACGATGCGGGCGAGTCCCACAAGTTCGTCGCCTACCCTCGCTGTCACGACCCGAAGTGAGGCGCCAACTGCCGCTTCGAGCCGTTCGGGGGTGCGTGTGTAGACCGTCCAGCCGACGGAATCGTAGAGCGAAACAAGCTCTTCTCGCGTGGGCACCTCATTGTGCCTGTATGTCACGATCTCCATGAGTGTGAGTTTAACGCTGGAGGCAACGGAGCCCCTGGCTATTTGCGCAAACGCGAACAGGCGGGGATTTTTCAAACCTCCGCTATTTAGATGGTGTCGCTGCTGCTGGGTGTAACCGCGCAAGAGCGTAACGTATAGCGTTATTGACGCGGCGCGTTATGCCTGGGTATGGTTAAGCTGTGATCCAGTCATTCGCCGACAAGGACACTGAACGACTTTGGAATCGAGAGCGGGTGCGTTCAATCGATTCCCGAATTCACTCAGTGGCGTTGAGAAAACTGCGTCAGCTCGGTTACGCGCAGAGCCTCGAAGAATTGCGGATTCCGCCGGGTAACCGCCTCGAAGCACTTAAGGGCGATCGCGTGGGTCAGCACAGTATCCGTATCAACGACCAGTGGCGTATCTGCTTTCAGTGGACAGCTGCTGGCCCAGAGGAGGTTGAGATCGTTGACTACCACTGACAAGCTCCCTCCGGTTCACCCGGGAGAAGTCCTCATGGAGGACTTTCTCAAAGACATGGGTATTACACAGCACAAGCTCGCCGTCTCGATCGGTGTTCCGCCTCGCAGGATCAACGAGATCGTGCACGGTAAGCGTGCGATCACTGCTGACACTGCCCTTCGACTGGCGAAGTTCTTTGGTATGAGCCCTCAGTTCTGGCTTGGGCTGCAGACTCAGTACGACCTTGATGTGGCAGAAGATAAGGTCTTCTCCGAACTTGAGCAGATTCAAACCATCAACGTTGCCTGACGATAGGTCCGAGTGAGAGTACTCGACAATGATTGCGCTCGCTGTGTCGGCACAGCGCGTTATAACGCTCATTGCGGCGTCAGGTGCTTAGTTTGATACTTGAGGCATGACAATCTGGAAAGTGTCCGATGACTGGTTTGATCGGCACACAACTCAAGACCTTGCTTACCGCGTCCGGGTGCGTGTCATCTCGCCGAACGCGCTGGACTCCGCATGGGCACGCATTGTTGAAGAACACGGCTCTGACGACGATGGCGTCGTGCCCATCGGCGGGGCCGCGCTCATTCGGGTGAATGACTGCGAGGCCGAAGCCATCAGCGGTGGAGAAGACGCCCTTGACTCGCTCGAGTGGGCGGTCAATGACGTCCTCGGTGAAGCTCTCAAGGGTACTGAGGTGCTGGTTGTGTCCGAAGAGCGTTCCTTGGTTTTCGACTAGTTGCCGTCGGACAATTCTGAAACGCAGTTCGGCTCGCGTCCTTGAGGAAGACAGGCACATGAATGAATCGCTGGTCACAGGCGACGATGGTGTCATCCGACCGGCGTGGGCAGCTTCAGACCCTCTGCTGTGTGAGTACTACGACACTGAATGGGGTCGGCCGGTCCGGGATGAACAGGGCTTGTTTGAGCGACTGAGTTTAGAGGCGTTCCAGTCGGGTCTTTCATGGCTGACGATTCTGCGCAAGCGCGAGAACTTCCGCGCCGCTTTCGACGGTTTCGATCCCGAACTCGTTGCCGCCTACACCGATGCTGACCGGGAACGCTTGATGGCGGACGCCGGGACTGTGCGCAATCGGCGCAAAATCGACGCCACGATCACCAACGCGCAGGCAGCGCTGAAGCTGCGTGCCGATGGGGGACTGGCTGACCTCATTTGGGCCCACCAGCCTGAGGTGCACCCCACCCCGAGAACAGCAGACGAGGTGCCCACCACCTCGCCAGAATCGAAAGCTCTCGCCGCAGCACTGCGCAAGAAGGGGTTCGTGTTCGTCGGGCCCACGACTATGTTTGCTCTCATGGAGGCCGTCGGCATCGTCAACACCCACCTGGTCGGCTCAACCGCGCGACCGGAGTGACCGCGCCTCCTCAGTGAGAACAGAAAATCGAAGCCCCTCAGCGCAATGCTGAGGGGCTCACTTGTGTGTCCGGGTTCTTTAGGAGATTGCGAAGCCCGAGGCGGGGCCGTCTTCCGCGATCGGCTTTCCGTTTTCGTCGACGTACCAGTCGATCTCGATTTCGAGTTCACGCTCAATTCCGCGACGCTTACGGGAGTCGGTGACTTCCATCGTCGTGCGGAACGTGCCGGGAAGATCCATGGCGAGAGCGTTGTCGCCGGTGCCTAGTGTCATATCGCCGGCACGGACACGCTCAGCAAGGCTTTCAAAGAAGGCGGCCAGTTCCTCGCGGCTGAAGTCGCCTTTGCTCTTGAGCAGCTTCTGGTTTCTCTTGGGTGTGTTTGGAGTCTGCGTCATTGCGGTCCTCTCTATGTCAGCAGGGGCGGCTTCGAAAGAGCCTCAGGTCCTGGTTTGCACCGCACCATCTCATTATATGAAACTGTCGCTGGGCGTTGTTGGCTGGTCTACCAGAAGTGACCGCGGGTGCGTATTCTGTACGAAAGTCGTGGAAAGTTCATAAGGGATGAATGCATGAAGACTGTTCGCATTGCCATTGCTGTTGCCGCTGCGCTGACCCTTGCCGGCTGCGGCTCAGATGGGCCGTCGGTATCAACTGGCGACAACACCCCAGCGCAAGAAGCGCCGAGTGAAGCGGCCACGGAGAGCGCTCCAGCACAGGACTCTGATGAGCCCCAAAAGCCGAAGAAAGAAGAGAAGCCCGCGGGTGAAAGCGCGATGGGGGCATCCTTCGATGGCAAGAAAGTCGACCCCGAGGGATTCAAATCCACAGCAGTGTTTGCTGACGGTGGGTACTACTTCCAGACTCAGTCGGGTAAGCACCAGTGTGTGATCACTGCTGAATTCGTTGGCTGTGTGCACATGCCTGCGCCGCCCAATGCTCCTGAAGTCCAGCAGGCGGATGGCGGTTATGGGCCTGCTAATGCTTCCCGTATGTATGCCGGCAAAAAGGCTGAAATGTTCGGAATGAGCGATACGACCTTCCTGAAGCAGGACGGCCAGGCAAAGGTTTTGGGCTACGGCGAAGTGCTTGATGTCAAAGGCTTCAAGTGCACTACGGACATGGAACTCGGCGTCATCTGCATTCAGGGCGAACACGGGTTGCAGGTGTCTTCGCAGAAGTACACGCTTCGCTGATTTCAGTAGGGGGTGCGCGCGGTTTCATGGCGTGTGGGAACAAAGAATTGCGAATTGTGAACGGATAGAATTTTGCCATGAAGATTCTGCGTACCGCGGGTGCTGTTCTTGCCGTGCTTGCCCTTGCTGGCTGCGGTTTGAGCCAGCCGTCAGTTGAAATTGCCCAGCCAGAGCAAGCCGAGACGAGCCAGGCTGATAGCAGTGAAGGGTCAGATGTCGGTCAGGAAGAGTCTGATCCCAACGAGCCGATTCGCCCCACAGGCGGCGCTCCCGCGCCGAAGCAGCAGGATCAGAAGCAGGCTCCAAAGAAAACGAAGGGCTCCGGCGGGGGAAGCTCCAGCAGTGAGGGCAATTCCTTGAACAGCTACTTCAAGGGAGGTAAGAAAGTCGGCACTGAACCATTCCGTGAAGCAACCGGATATATCGGTGACGCGTACTACTTCCAGGCGCCTTCCAAAGTGCACTTCTGCATGATTTCGAAAGACTACGTTGGCTGTCAGTCGAGCAACCCGCCGGCGAATGCTCCTTCGGTTCAGTATGCGGACGGCGAGCACGGCAAGCCGAACGGCATCGTCATGGAACAGGGGAGTAGGCCTGCGTTTCAGGGGCTCACCGACACTGCGTATATCAACAACTACAGCAGCTCGACGGTTGTCCTTCAGTACGGTCAGGTCCTTGAGGCCTACGGTTTTAAGTGCACCACGAACGTCGATTCCGGTGTGATCTGCGTGCAGGGATCCCACGGCTTCCAGTTCTCGTCGAAGAAGCACAAGATCCTCTGACGTCACCTCAATACCCCAACATATTAGCCGCTGCTTATATGTTGTAAGGTGGACATATAAGCAGTTGCTTATGTGACCACCTTTTTTTGAGGAGTGCCTGATGAGCGCCGCGTGCTGTGCAGCAGAAGCCCCCACCCGCCCCATCGTTCCCGGCGAAGAAATTGAGACAGCCCCCGTGTGGTGGCGCGACCCGGCCCTGCTGCCGTCGGCAATCTCCGGTGCGTTCCTCCTCGGCGGCTTTGCCTTCGGCTTTGCCGGCCACACGCTGATTGCGACCATCCTCGAATCCATTGCTCTGCTGGCTGGCGCGTGGACTTTCGTGCCGGGAGCCCTGAGGGGAGTGGCGCGCGGCAAGATCGGCGTCAGCCTGCTCATGACGATCGCAGCGGTCGGTGCCGTTGCACTTGGTCATGTTGCCGAGGCGGCTGCACTGGCTTTTCTCTTCTCCCTTGCAGAGGCGTTGGAAGACCGCGCGATGGACCGCGCCAAAGCGGGACTGCGGGAACTGCTTTCCCTGGTTCCGCAGACCGCCCGGGTGATGCACGGCGAAGAAGTCCACACGGTTCCCGTGGCGAACCTTCGTGAAGACGACCGCCTGATCATCGGTGCTGGTGATCGGATCGCAACCGACGGCGTGATCGTTGAAGGCCAGTCGCACATTGACACCTCGGCCGTTACCGGTGAGTCAATCCCGGTGGCGGTAGCACCAGGTGACGAGGTGGCGGCCGGTACCGTCAACGGCTCGGGTTCGCTCGTGGTCAGGGCAACTGCGGATGGTCGGGACAACTCGCTTACGCAGATCGTTTCTCTTGTTGAGCAGGCGCATGCCCGCAAGGGCTCACGAGCCCGGCTGGCAGACAGAATCGCCCGTCCGCTTGTGACGATTTCACTCATTGCCGCGGCCTTCGTCGCAGTGTTCGGCTTCATCATCGGAGACCCGTGGACATGGGTTGAGCGCGCACTCATTGTGCTTGTCGCTGCCTCGCCGTGTGCGCTCGCCATTGCGGTGCCGGTGACCGTCATCAGCGCCATCGGCTCGGCCTCAAAATTCGGCATCGTCATCAAATCCGGTGCGGCCTTTGAACGCTTCGGCGCTGTGGAACAGGTGGCCTTCGACAAGACCGGCACCCTGACCAACGGACACCCGGAGGTTGCGGAGGTCCGCACGGCCGGGGAAATCACCGAGGCTCAGGTTGTGGCGTGGGCTGCCGGCGTCGAGGCGACAAGCACACACCCACTGGCCGAAGCAATCGCTGCGGCGGCGCCCGCTGCTCCTGCGGCCGCTGACATCATTGAAGAAGCAGGCCATGGCATTCGCGGGACTGTCCAGGGCACAGCTGTTCGTGTGGGCAGCCCGCGCTGGATCAACCCGGATGGCCTCAGTGCTGATGCTGAAGAGCTCGCCGAAGCCGGTATGACGGTTGTGGTTGTTGAAGCTGACGGTGAGGTTGCCGGACTTATCGGTGCCCGTGATGAGCTGCGGTCGGAAGCGAAAGAGACAATCGCGATGCTTGCCGAAGAGGGTATCAGCACAATCATGCTCACCGGCGATAACCGTCGCACCGCCCAGGCGATTGCTGCGGCCGCAGGCATTGACGAAGTGCGTGCTGAACAGCTTCCGGCCGATAAGGCGGCAGCTATTGCCGGGCTGAATGAAGGGCGGCCAACCGCGATGGTTGGCGATGGCATCAACGATGCTCCTGCGCTCGCCACCGCAACGGTCGGCATCGCGATGGGCGCCACCGGTTCGGCTGCAGCGGTGGAGTCAGCTGACATCGCACTGACGGGGCGCGACCTTCGGCTGATTCCGGCAGCCCTCGCACATGCCCGCCGTGGCCGGAAGATTATGACTGTCAACATCGCCCTGTCGCTGGCGACTGTCCTTGCGCTGTTCCCGATCGCTGTCTTCGGTGTGCTCAACCTCGCCGGGGTGGTGCTGGTTCACGAACTCGTTGAGATCATCGTCATTCTCAACGGTGTGCGAGCTGCTCGCGTGGGTCGGAAGTACCGCGGCATCGCTGCGCAGTAGCCCACGGGTTCGGTTCCTGTTGGATTGACTGACGAGGTGGAGCGCAAGCACGTGGGCCCCGGAATGTTTCCGGGGCCCACCGTGTGACTGTCTGTCAGTCTGCTGTCAGATCAACCTGATTTCAGGCGTCCGTTGTTGCGCGCTTGCGTCGACCTGCGACGACAGCGGCGGTTCCGGCTGCCAGCAGGCCTGCCGCAATTGCGGCGGCTGCGCCGATTTCCGTACCTGTGCGGGGGAGCGAACCGCCAGTGTTCGAGCTGCTGCCCGCAGCGGCAGGTGCCTCTGAAGGGTCGTCATCCGAGTCAGCCGATGCGTTGTCGGTCTCGGTCTGCGCGGTTCGGTCTGCGGTTCGGCCATGGCGGGTGCTGCGAAGCCCATGGATACGATCGCGGCGGCGGCGACTGCGATGCCCAGTGTTCTGCGGGCGCTCGGGTCAGCTGTTCAGACTTCGATTGCTTCGCGGTCGCGCCTGCCCGCAACCACCGTCGCAGCCGCTGTCGTCAGCAGGCCGCCGGCGATGGCGGCTGCAACTGCGAGTTCGGTTGTCGTCTGCGGCAGCGAACTTCCGCTGCGGTCGTAGACGGCGTGAACGCTTTCGGTATCCGGTGCGTTTCCGTAGAGCTTGGGAACACTTGCCTCTGACTCAGCTGCCGAGGTGCCGCTTGCCGTGATCTGCTCCGTCTGGTCCGGTGCCGCTGCTGCGGGTGAGATGAAACCGGTGACGGTCAGGGCAGTCAAGACAGCCGTGCCGACAGTGATCTGGCGGACGGTGTTCGCAAAGCTCATGCAGCACTCCTCAGGGTTCCGAATGCGAAGGGAGAGATGGCGCGAAGCGCTGAACCCATTGCAAGCCTTAAGAGTGGCGGGATGTTGGCCGGTTGTTGGACCGGCGGCAAGCCCGAGGTGAACGCGCGGACAATACCGCGCGTTCACCTCGGGCCTGTCGCGGTCGTGAGGATTCTTGGGCAGGAGTTCAGCCCAGAAGGTTGAAGCCTGCGACTGTCAGAATTCCGAACAGTGTGCCCCACATGACGATGGAGACAATCTGCCATCTGGCAACAGCGTTGCGGGAGGCTCCGAAGGACACCATTGCCATCGATGTGATCTGGCTGGGCAGAACCGTCTGTCCCAGGAGGCTAACACCGGGAACGCCCCAGCGATCGAACATTTTTCGCAGGCGCTGTGTGCTGCGTTTGGGTTCGCGCTTGGCAAAGCGGCTGCGCAGTTTGTGTGCACCGAAGACCAGAAGAAGCATCGATGCTGTGTTGCCGATGACCGCGGCAATCACTGCAACAACCGGGTGGACGCCGGCGATGATTCCGATTGCGGACCCGAAGTATGACTCGACGAACGGCAGTGCGGCGATGAGGATGACGCCAGCCCATCGCGCCCATTCCGGCAGTGACTGTGTGAAGTTCTGAAGTGCGTCGATCATGATTCCTCCCGTGTTTTGTACGGCGTACTAGTGCAGTGTACTAGCACGATGTACTAGACTGTCAACAGCTGAATGGTGCAATGCTTCAGACAAGTGATGGGAGTTCGAATGAGTGATCGGCGTGAGCAGATTCTCGAGGCGGCGCTGCAGTTGGCGAACGAAAGCGGCCCGGGGGCGCTCAGTGTTCGTGCGGTAGCCGAGCGTGCAGGGATCGGGGCGAGCACTCTTCGCTACTACTTTCCTGCGCAGAGCGACCTGGCGTTTGCCGTGTCGGAGCGAATGATGCTGCGCACAGTTCCCGACCTCAACATCGAAGACTCGTCGTTGCCGCCGCATCGGCGACTCGCGGAGTGCGCAATGCAGTTTCTGCCGCCGAGTGCTGATGAGGCTCCGTATCAGGTCAGCGCCTGGGCGGAGCAGATTGGCGCGGGGTTTGGCCTTAATGCGGGCGAGGCTTCGAGGCGCCTTCTGGAACGGCTGTATCGACTGGGCATAGGCCGTTTCGAGGCGTGGCTGGGCGTGCTTGCGGCAGAGGGGTACGTGGATGAAGGTGAAGTTGCCGAAGCAGCTTCGATCTTGTCGGCTGCCTGCGATGGCTTCATGCTGCAGTTGGCCGCGGGGGAGGCTGATCTTGAGCAGGTGCGCGAGCGTTTGGAAGCATTGTGCATTCTGATTGTGCACGGTGAACACTGATGGTCCGCATGGCGAGTCCGCAAAAGAAAAAGGCCAGAAAAGTACGGCAGCTTTTCTGTTTTTAGGTCCGTGGTTTTTACTTTTTCTCGCTAGGCGGACATTCTTCGAAAGTTTTTTCCATTTCCTGTGAGCTGGCGTACGCTGTGGTTGCTCTAAGCAACGAAGCTTCTTAGTTTAAAGGAAGACGATGGCGTCCAATCTTGCTCAAAAAACAGTTGGGGTCGAAAGCTACGGCTATAAACAAGAGCTCAAACGCTCCCTGACTACCGTGGATCTTGTTATCTACGGAATGGTTTTTATGCTTCCGATCGCACCTTGGGCTGTGTTCGGCGTTGTCTACAACCAGTCGTTGGGGATGGTCCCGCTGATCTACCTCATCGGCGTCGTGGCAATGATCTTCACTGCGCTTTCCTATGCGCAGATGTCGAAGCGGGTGCCGCTGGCTGGTGGCGTGTTCTCCTATGTCACAGCAGGAATCAACCCGAGCGTTGGATTCTTTGCCGGATGGCTCATGTTGCTTGACTATCTTTTGGTTCCGACGCTCTTGTACGTTTTCGGTGCTGAGTCGATGGTGGGACTTTTCCCCAACACGGAACGCTGGGTGTGGGGCATTCTCTTCGTCCTTGTGAATACCATCATCAACCTGTTGGGAGTTACTTCTCTGAAAAACCTCAACCGCCTGTTCATTGCGGTTCAGCTGTTTTTCATCGTTGCTTTTGTGGTTATTGCAATCAGCGCAATTGCAACGGGCTCGGCGCCGGGTGCGAACTGGAGTTTCGATCCCATGTGGGATTCCTCGAAGGTGACGGCTCCACTGCTTGCCGGTGCGCTGTCTTTGGCGCTTCTGTCGTTCCTCGGCTTTGACGGCATCGCCATGATGAGCGAGGAATCCTCAGGTGGTCGCAAGTCCGGAGGCCGCGCAATGGTTCTTGCACTCATCGTTATGGCGACTCTGTTCATTGTGCAGACCTGGCTTGCAAGCCTGTTGGCCGGCGGAGCAGACTCTTTTTCGGCTGAAGAGGAAAACAACGCCTTCTTCACGATCGTCGCTGCTGCGGCAAGCTCAGGGTGGGCGCAGGCATTCCTTGTGGTCAATGCGTTTGCAGTCGGCATCGCCAATGCCATGGCTGGGCAGGCAGCGACATCGCGTCTTCTGTATTCGATGGCCCGTGACGGCCGTCTGCCGAAGTTCCTGTCCAAGGTCTCGAGGAAGCAGGTGCCTGCCAATGCACTCATCTTCGTTGCAGTCCTCACCACAATTCTCGTTGTGTTCTTCGTCGGTCAGATCGAATTGATTTCATCGCTGGTGACGATTGGTGCTCTGCTCGGCTTCCTCATGCTGCACTTCACGGTTATCTGGGCCCTGTTCATCAAGAATCGTGACGGCCGATCGGTGCTCAACCACCTCATCCTGCCCGGAATTGGGTTCCTCATCATCGGATACGTCGTGCTCAACGCTGGTACTGCCGCCCAGCTTGGCGGTGCCGCATGGATACTTGTAGGCGTGATCGTGTTCTTCGTCACGCGCAAGCAAGTGCGAGGACTGAGTGCGACCACTGTCGGGCAGGGGCGAGGCTTCGTCACTTCGCAGCAAACAGAAAAGGCGGAATCATGACAACGATTGACCATTTCCTCTCCAACGAAAACGGCAAAGGCTCCTTCAGCGCTGACATCGAACCCGCCCTCGAGATCAAGCCTGGGACCGGCGAAACCATCGGCTTTGAAACTGATGACGAGGTCTACGACCAGCTGTACGAAGGCAAAACCCTCGACCAGATCACAGCACAGATCAACCCCGTCACCGGTCCGGTTTACGTCGAAGGGGCAGAACCCGGCGACACTCTTGTTGTCCACATCCACGACATTGAGCTGACTGAGTTCGGCTACTCGGTGTATCTGCCCGGTGCCGGAGCGCTGGCCGAACGCATGGGCCAGGACCAGATGGCGCGCCGCATCCCCGTCAAGGACGGCAAGGTCACGCTGTTCGACGGTGTGGAAGTCGATGCCCTGCCGATGATCGGCTGCATTGGCACTGCTCCCGGCGAAGGCGAAGGCTCCGTCGTCATGCCCAGCTTCGCAAACGGCGGCAACATGGACCTCACGGATGCCAAGCCCGGTTCGACCGTCTACCTGCCGGTGGACGTGCCCGGTGCGCTGCTGTCAATCGGCGACATCCACGCCATCATGTCCCGCGGCGAATCCAGCTTCGTCGCAATCGAAGCGCAGGGCACGGCAATTGTGTCCGTCGACCTCATCAAGGGTGTGAAGCACCGCGCTCCGCGCATTGAAACGGAAGACGAATGGATCTTCATCGGCCTGGGCAACCCCGTTCAAGAATCCATCCAGCGCGGCTACGAAGACCTTTTCGACTTCCTCGTTAAGGACAACGGCTATTCACGCGAAGACGCCTACGTCGCCATGAGTGCTCTGGCGCACTCTGAGCTGGGCGGGCCCACCGGTTCGGAAGATCCCGACCCACTGCACCCGTTCACCGCAATCGGCGCGGTCACGGTCCACCGCCTGCCGAAGTCGCTGCTCAAGTGACCCTGAGATAAGCGCTGTCTCCAGCGTGAATAAGCCAGCGGCCGGGTTCTGGATTTCCAGAGCCCGGCCGCTGTGCTGTGCAAACCGTGAGTGCCTGCCTTAACCCTTATGGGCTATGCCCTTCTTCCAGTAGCCCATGAACGACACGCACTGTCGTGGGACTCCGCGTTCCTGGACTAGCATGCGTCGCATGGCAGTGACCGCCCCGGATTCTCCGGCAATCCAGTAGTAGACATCGTCTGCTTCGGCGTGCTCGACAGGAGTGATGTCCTCTCCGCTGCGTGAGAACTGCGGTGTTTCCCACACCATTGCGCTCGCGTCGTCAGCAGAAGCATCGAGTTGCGGCTGGTCGCCGGGTTCGCCGCCAGACTGCGCGATCGGTGCAGCCGATTCGAGTGCGCTGATCAGGAGGTCGCCGTGGTCGGCATTGTCGCTTTCGCGGACGAGCCATTGGATGCTGACGCCATCAGGAACATCGACGCTCTGCTTGTCGGCCTCGGTCGGCACCTCGATGAAGGCTTCCCCTGTGGTGCCCTCCGGCCATTCAGAGAGCGTCTTGGCAATGGCCGGCAGCGCGGTTTCATCACCGTATAGCTGCACGGTCTTGCAATCTCCGGGGGAAAACTCAATGCCGGCGCCGGAGTCATCGTCGATGCTCGGAGCAATGACGAGCAGTTCATCGCCCGGTTTGGCTTCTTCCGCCCAACGGGACGCAGGGCCGGACTGGCCGCGCTCGTCGGTGTGGAGAACGAAGTCGATGTCGAGCTCTGCTCGGTTCTGCGATGCCTGGTTAGGGTCTTCGGGGCGGCGGAAGTCGCGAACACTGTATGTTCGCATGATTCCGCGCTCGTCTTCCGGCAGAGCTCTTCTCACCTGGATCCCTTCTGGACCCGCAGGCAGATCCGGAAGACCTTTGAGCCCCGGGATGATGATCTTGATGCGCAGGTCGCGGGTCACCCGCGCCGGTCCCATCTGGTCAACACCTGTGAACGTCACTCGCTGAAAGTTAGGGGTGATGCGCTCGCTGCGCAGAACGCTGACGCGAAACGGCATATACATGGGGGCTCCTTCTATCAGTGGGGTGCGTTGATGTGTGCTTGGCGGATGAAGCCGTCAGCGTGGTGGCGGCCGATGGGCATGATCGACGGCAATCCCGACACAGGATCTGCGACGATTGACGCTTCAAGGTCAAAGACATCTCGCAGCGTTGTATCGGTGATGACGTCGTGAGAGCTTCCGGCGCGCTTGATCATTCCGCTGCGCATTGCGACAAGCTCATCCGAATACCGGGCAGCGAGGTTGAGGTCGTGGAGAACCATGATGATCGTTGTGCCGCGCTGTCGATTGAGATCCGTCAGCAGGTCGAGAACCTCAAGCTGGTGTTTCAGATCCAGATATGTCGTCGGCTCATCGAGCAGAAGCACATCTGTCTGCTGGGCAAGTGCCATGGCAATCCATACGCGCTGGCGCTGGCCGCCTGACAGCTCGTCGACGGGACGATCTGCGAGATCTGCGATCTTCGTGTCCTCCAGTGCGCGCGCAGTTGCCTCGAAATCCTCGGAACTCCAGCGGCCGAAGAGACCCTGGTGAGGTGTTCGTCCGCGCCCAACGAGGTCGAACACCGATATGCCCTCAGGTGCGGTCGGCGTCTGCGGCAGCATCGCAACCCTGCGTGCCAGTTCCTTCGATCCGAAGTCGGACAGCGGCCGTCCGGCCAGTTTCACAGCGCCGCCGCTGGGCTTGATGAGCCGGGCAAGGGTTCGCAGGAGCGTCGATTTGCCGCACCCGTTGGGGCCGATGATCGACGTGATCCGCCCAGCGGCGAATTCATGGTGTACCGAGTCGACGATGCGGTGATCGCCGTAGCCCGAGCTGAGGTTCTCAGCCGACAGGCTCCAAGCCTCTGCGGGCGACGGGGGTGAGGAGGGCACAGTCATCGTCGATCAGGCCTTTCTGTTTCGGTGTGTCATTTTCGAGCGCGGATGAGCAGGGCAATGAGGAGCGGAGCTCCGAGTGCGCCGGTGACGACTCCAGCTGGATAGCGCGTCCCGAACGCGAATTGACCGATCGCATCGGCGGTGAGGATGAGTGCAGCACCCACCAGTCCGGAGGGAAGGATGAGAGACGTCCCGGCAGGGAAGAGTCGGGCTGCAATCGGACCGGCCATGAAAGCTGCGAACGCGATGGGGCCCGCAACGGATGCAGCGGCCGAAAGGAACAGAACCGCGGCCATGAGCAGCGCTGGACGGAGCATCCGCGACCTCACACCCAAAGCTTCGACGGTGTCATCACCGAAGCGCAGCAGTGATAGGCGATTCGAGCCGAGAATTCCCACGCTCAGAGCAGCCGCCGCTGCGATGAGGGCGGGCCAGCCCTGTTCAAAGCTCGCGCTGTTGAGAGACCCGGTCAGCCACCGAACCGCCGTCGGGGCATCCCAAGCGGCAGCTCGCGACAGCACATAGGACGTCCATGACTGCATCACAGCGCCAACGCCGATGCCGATGAGGATCAGCTTCGGTCCCGACCGCGGTCGGGGTACGAGCAAGAAGACCGCCGCGGCGATGACAAGCGAGAAGATCAGCGAAGTCGCAGACACAGCGGCGGTGCCCCAGTGGAAGAACACGATTGCGGTTGCGCCGGCGGCCGAGGCCGCGCTGGAGATTCCGATGATGTCCGGCGAGGCCAGCTGATTGCGCAGCAGGGTCTGGAACAGTGCGCCCGAAACTCCGAATGCTGCGCCGACGGCCGCACCGACGGTTGCGCGCGGCAGCCGGAGGTCGCCAACGGCAAAAGAGGCACCCGGGACGGTGTGGCCGGTGAGAACGGCCCAGACTTCGCTCGGGGAGTAGAACACGTCGCCGATCATGAGGCTGCAGAACCACAGGACGAGGACCACTGCTGTAAGAACTGTCAATCGGACCACAGTGCTCAAGCGCGCTGACCGGCGAGCAGCGCGCAGATGTATCACAGCAGTCACAGTCCGCCTCCTTTGGCTCGCCTAGCCAGCCAAATGAACAGGGGTGCCCCCAGAAGAGGCGTGATGATGCCGACCGCAATCTCACTGGGTCGGCCGACAACGCGCCCGAGGGTGTCTGCCGCGGTGAGAATGACGGCACCTCCCAGGAACGAGGCTGGAATGAGAAGTCTGTGATCCGTGCCCAGAAGAAGGCGCAGGGTGTGGGGAACGATGAGCCCGACGAACCCGATCGGCCCTGCGACCGCAACAGCGGTTCCGCACAAGATCACCGCACCGACGACGGCAAACAGTCGGGTTCTGCCCGCCGGTACGCCCAAGCCAGCCGCCGCTTCATCACCCAAAGCCAGAGCGTTCAGTCCGGAAGCGGACAGCCACACGATGACAGCGCCGGTTACGAGCAGGGGAGCGGCAGCTGCAAGAGTCGACCACTCGGCACCTCCCACAGAGCCGATCTGCCAGAAGCGAAACCGGTCCATGACGTCCTCGCGCGGAAGTATGACTGCGCTGGTCAGACTCGACAGGGCCGCGGCGGTCGCGGCACCTGACAAAGCGAGCTTCAGAGGAGTAGCACCGCCTCGGCCCAGAGACCCGACGGCGTAGACAAAAGCAGCCGCGGCAAACGCTCCGACGATGGCGACGGCCATTGTCGGAGCGGGACGCGACAGCCCGGTGAACGCCATAGCGGCCGATACCGCGAGTGCGGCGCCCGCAAGAATCCCGAAGATACCGGGGTCGGCAAGCGGATTGCGGGTAACGGCCTGCAGTGTGGTTCCCGCCGCGGCAAGGGCCGCGCCGACGCTCATGGCCAGCGCGGTGCGCGGAATCCTGACCGCCGCGGCTGCTTCGCCGGCAGTTGAAGTGCTGCCGGTCATGGCGCCGAGCGCGTCAGAAGCCGAAATGCTCCGCACACCGAACATCAATGAACACACCGCGGCAGCGGCGACAAGGGCAACAAGCAGGGCAATCGCCGTTGCCGACTTGACGCCGCCTGTCGACAACGCGTGCGAGCTGAGCGGCTTCGCGTCAGGCCTTGAGGGCTTCATCCAGCTGCTCGAAGTAGCGGTCAATGCCCCACGGAATTGACAGCGGCGACGGGTTCGCGGCTGCTCCCAGAGGTCCGTTCTCGAGGAACGCAACACGGCCGTCGGCGATTGCGGGAATCTTCGACAGGAGCGGATCGGACTGCATGCTCTTCAACTGCTTTTCGTCGTCTTCCTTGCTGCCTGACGAGTACGACACAACGAGGTCGGTGTCCTTGAACACCTCGGGCTTCTCCGCTGACACCTCGAGCCAGAACGCATCGCTCTTCTCAGATTCGCTCTTGACGTAGTCCGGTGCGGCAAAGCCGTGTTCGGCCAAAAAGCCCATGCGGGGATCTTTTGTTGAGAAGAAGCCGACCTTAGATGAATCCTTGGTACCGCTGAACGACGTGAACAGCACCTTCTTGCCCTTCAGGTCTGGATGCTTCTCGAGAGCGTCGGCAACCTTCTTTTCAGCGTCCTGAACAAGCTTTTCGCCATCGGCCTTTCGGCCAAGCGCTGTGGCGTTCATCTCCGTCATGTCTTTCATCGACGTTCCCCAGGGAATGTCGGGGTAGGCCACAACCCGTGCGATCTTGCTGAGGGTTTCGTAGTCTTCCTTCGTCAGCCCGGAGTAGGACGCGAGGATGACATCCGGCTTCGTGTTGGCAACTTCCTCAAACGGGATGCCGTCGGTCTCATCGAAGAGGACCGGCGTTTCTCCGCCAAGCTCAGAGAGCTTTTTTTCGTCCCACGGCATGATGCCGTTGCCATCGTCATCGCCCCACGTGGCCTTCGACATTCCGACCGGCACAATTCCAAGGGCCAACGGAACTTCGTGGTTAGCCCAGCCGACCGTCGCCACTCGCTGGGGGTTCTTCTCGACTGTGGTCTTGCCGAATGCGTGCTCGACCGTGACCGGGAATTCGTCAGTGGCCGCAGCGGACTGCGTTTGGCCGCCGCTGCTGCCGGACTGCTCGGTGCCGCATGCTGCGAGGGTGAATGCGAGTGAGCCGGCGAATGCTGCGGCTGCTAGAGCTCGCCCGGTACGAGCGGTGGGGAATGGAAGCACAGGATTCCTCTGTTTTGGTTTGGAATAAGAGACAAAGCATTAGGTTAGGCGAGCCTCATCTAATAACGCAAAGGAGTCGTGACGATAAGGTGTGAGCCGGATCGGATTGTGTTGAAGATCTCCTTTAGGTGCTCAGGGATTGTGGGCTCCGCAAAGGGAAAGGCCTCGTCAGAAAACTGGAGTTCCAGTTCCCTGACGAGGCCTGAAGAAGGGCGAATCAGCTGAACACGACGGTGCGGGTCCCATCCATCAGCACGCGGTGCTCGGCATGCCAGCGCACCGCCTGGGCCAGCGTCCGGCCCTCAACATTGCGCCCGATTGCAATGAGCTCATCCGGTGACTTCGTGTGGTCGACCCGTACGACGTTCTGCTCGATGATCGGCCCCTCATCGAGGTCAGCCGTCACGTAGTGAGCCGTGGCGCCGATGAGCTTCACGCCGCGGCTGTGCGCCTGGTGGTAGGGGCGCGCGCCCTTGAAAGCCGGTAGGAACGAGTGGTGGATGTTGATGGCTCGCCCCGCCAGTTTTTCAGCCAGTTCGTCCGACAGGATCTGCATGTAGCGGGCAAGCACCACCAGTTCGATGTCGTGTTCCTCGATGAGCTCCAGCAGTCGGGCTTCTGCTTCGGCCTTCGTGTCCTTGGTGATCGGGACGTGTTCGTAGTCCACGCCGTAGAAGTCTGCGTGCTTCTTCAGGTCCATGTGATTGGACGCCACCAGCGGCACATCGATGTTGAGCTGGCCCAGGTGATGGTCGAACAGAACTTCGTCGAGTTTAAGTTCAATGTTAGCTAAGGGCCTTATTAAAAGCGTTTGGCAACACGCGCTCCTACTTACCTTCGTATCTCGCGAGACGCTGACGTGGATGGCCTCACCATCGACCGGCAGCGTCAGGACTGTGAAGCCATTGCAAAGCAGCGTGGCTTGGACGTTGGACATAGGACATAACTACGTCGATCAGTCCATTTCCGCGTCAAAGAAGAATGTGGCTCGCCCCGACTACGACGCCATGGTGGCATCCTTTGAACGCGGCGAAATCGACGCGATCATCTGCTGGGACCTCGAACTACCCGCCCCACGTCGGTGGGTAGTCCGATCAGTCGGACAAAACTACTCCCGCACCACAGCGTAATAAGGGGTGCACCTTAAAAACATCCGGAGGTGGGGGTAACTCCCCCTCGTTGCCCAGAGACAAAATACGCCAGTGGCGTCTGTACGACGAGCCGAAGGTAGGACAAATTCCAATCCAGAGAGGTCTTGCACTGTTGCGGTGCGGTTGTCTTCTTTCTCACCCTATTGGACCCTGCGAAATCAATTGGATACGATAGGCCCATGTTGATTTCAGGTTCCGTTTTCATGCGGCCGCTCACCAGCCGCTAAGGCGGTTTTCTCCCTCCCGCAGGTTAGAAACCGCTCCGGTCCTTTAGCCGGGCGGCCATTTGCCATGCCCGGCTCCGTTTCAACTCCACGGAGCACACCTGATGTCTACATACGGATACGGCCGTCACGAACATGGCCAAAATTTTCTCACAGACCACAAGATCATCAACTCCATCGTCGATCTTGTAAAACAAACCTCCGGCCCCATCATTGAGATCGGGCCAGGAAGCGGTGCCCTCACTCACCCGATATCCCACTTGGGGAGGGCAATAACGGCAGTTGAGGTAGACGCAAAACTAGCTGCCAAACTCACAAAAAAGACCGCCTCGGCGTCGGTCGAAGTGGTCCATGATGATTTCCTCAACTTCCCGTTACCCGCCACTCCCTGCGTCATTGTGGGAAACATTCCCTTTCACCTCACCACTGCCATTCTTCGAAAGTTGTTGCATGCGCCGGCATGGACTGACGCTGTACTCCTCATGCAGTGGGAAGTCGCTCGCCGCCGGGCCGGGGTAGGTGCAAGCACGATGATGACGGCTCAGTGGTCCCCATGGTTCACGTTTCACCTTGGTTCCCGAGTACCAAGGTCTGCTTTCCGGCCACAGCCAAACGTTGACGGGGGGATCTTAGTGATCCGCCGGGTGGGTGACCCGAAGATCCCGATAGAGCAACGCAAAGCCTTTCAGGCGATGGTGCACACCGTTTTCACCGCCCGGGGACGCGGGATAGGGGAAATTCTCCGAAGGGCAGGGTTGTTTTCATCACGTTCAGAGACACAATCATGGTTGCGCTCGCGAGGAATCGACCCCGCAACCCTACCTCCCAGATTGCACACCAGCGACTGGATCGATCTCTTCCAGGTGACTGGTTCCTCTCCACCGCGCCATCGGCCCATTTCACAATCGGGAAGTAGTCAACGCCCTCCTCAACGGAAAAATCGAGGCCGGCGGCGGTAATCCCCCCACCACCAAAACCGAAATCCACCAGTATTAGTGAACGACCCATGTTCGTCTACCGTGGGCCGCGTTATGGCAGTGACGTGTTCTCGTCGGGCACAGTCATAGTTCCCGGCGTTGCCAGCGACAGGGTTCTACACCCAGCAGCGGGACCGATCAAAATCGCCCGCACGGGGAACGACCCTGCTGGTGGTTTCGATTTTGATGAAAGCGAGGAGACATAGCCCCTCGCCAACTCCCCGTAGCTGGCGAACAGTAGCTCCTGGCGCTGGCGCTCGTTGGTGAGTTCGCGTGCCACATCGAAAGCCTTATCGACTTCCCGGTCCAAGTTGTTGTGAGCCTTGAGCAGAATTGGGTCCATCGATAACGGGTTGTAGTGCTCCGCGAGTGACCGCTGGGGGTGCCGCTCGCGTGCCCGCAGCACCAACTGTCCAGCGTCGATGATTCGCTGCTGCGCCTTCTCATCTAGTTCACACAGAGCTGGTCCGCAGTTGTAGCTCCCGATGTACTCCGAAAAACGGAAAAAATAGTGGGGATATATCAACCTTCCACTTTCCATTCTTCCGGCTCAGAGTATTGAGGGGTCTGGGACCGGGTCCGTAAACCCTTTATGTTTTTCGCGCACAGCGGTTTTTAGCGACGCACCCTATAGGTTTTCCGCAGAACTTATATGTGTTTCTGTGAACCACCATATGTTGTCTGTTTTTAGCAGTATTTCGTTGTAAATTCCGCTACAGCACATCGGATACCGCATTTACGCATCGAGCGGTTATTTATCGACGACACTCCGTTGAGGGTCCGCGGATCTTTTGATCCCATGATGAGGGTGCGCACCCTTTCGGCACTGCGGTGCAGGCCCAGCTCCATGGTGAAGCGTTCCTTGACGGGCGCCATTGCGGCTTCCAGTTGTTCACGGTCGCACGGTGCATCAACCTCGATGCGCAGGAAGAACGTCCCGGAGTCCGGCGAGGTGAACTGCTGGGATTCGACGATGTTCCCACCGAGGTGGACGAGGACTTCCGTAACGGCATGGACGATGCCCGGCGCGTCTGCGCAGGCGACGGTGATGATGAAGCGCTCCATGGCTCTCACTTTGTTTGGTGAAATCGGCTGGAGCTATTGAACCAGTACTGGCATTGCATCAGGTCAGCGCCCCTGTCTGGGCGCTTCCCGAAGGTGCCGGTCAGCTTCAGAACATGGCGCGCAGGCTGCGCTCGAATTCGTCGATGTGTTCAACCGTCATGGTTGCGGCCTTATCGGCTTGGCCTTCGACAATGGCCTCCAGCAGCGGTATGTGATCTTCGGCGTGCTCAATGATTCCAGGCAGGCGGTGTGCGGCGAGCGCCCAGATCCGCATGGCCAGGTAGTGATAGCGGGCCAGGATGTCGGCAATGTGCGCATTGCCGCAGGCCTGGTAGATGGTGTGGTGGACCAGGGTGTCCAAGCGAAGAAACGCTTCTGCGGCCCCGCCGTCTCCGGCGGAATCCTCGGGGGCTTCTGCGACAAAGCTGCGGATGCGCTCGATGGCGGCGCGCAGATCGTCCCGCTGCTGCGCGTTGGCGCGTTCAGCGGCTGCGCTGGCCGCGACGGGTTCGAGTGCTTTGCGCAGCTCTGTTACGGCTGCCAGTTCGGCAATGTCGACGCCCGCTGCAAAAGTCCCGCGCCGCGGGTAGCTCACCACCAGGTGATCGCCTTCCAGGCGTTTGAGCGCTTCCCGTATGGGCGTCCGACCGGCTCCCAGTTCGTCTGCGAGCTCGGTTTCGCTGATGGGCTCACCGGGGCCGATGCGCAGCAGGATGAGCTTCTCTTTGATTGCGTCATAGGCGGTCTGGGCCAACGAGGTGCCGGTTGGTCCCCACTGGGGGAGTTCGGCTGGGGCTGAACTCATGGTGTGGCTCCTTCGGTGGTTGAGTCTTCTCATTGTGGCTCAGGGGGGGGGTTGGTGGGTCTGCCGGAAATCGGGTGAAAATCATGCCTTGCAATCTCTTGACCCGGCTTCGGCTACGTCTCTAGTATGTCACTTATATATCAGTTGTCGTTTAACGATTCCTGCTCATCAGAGCCGATAGCAAGGAGCCGCCCATGAGCATTAAGCGCATCGACACCGGTGTTCTGACTGCGAATCAGCGGGAACTGCCGGAACACCCCGACTTCATGTGGGGAAATCCGGAGCCCAAAAAGTCCTATGACGTCGTCATCATAGGAGGTGGTGGGCACGGTCTGGCCACCGCCTACTATCTGGCCAAAAACCATGGCATCACGAACGTCGCCGTCGTGGAAAAAGGATGGCTGGCAGGCGGCAACATGGCCCGCAACACCACCATCATCCGGTCGAACTACCTGTGGGATGAATCCGCAGCGATCTACGAACACTCGCTGAAACTGTGGGAAGGGCTGGAAGAAGAACTCGGCTGCACCCTGTTCTTCTCACAGCGCGGAGTTCTCAACCTGGCCCACACGCTGGGTGATGTGCGCGAATCCGTGCGCCGGGTCGAAGCCAACCGCCTCAACGGAGTCGACTCTGAATGGCTCGACCCGCAGCAGGTGAAAGAAGCCTGCCCCATCATCAACATCAGTGATGACATTCGCTACCCCGTCATGGGTGCGACCTACCAGCCGCGTGGCGGCATCGCCAAACACGACTGGGTCGCTTGGGGCTATGCCAAGCGCGCCGCCGAACTCGGCGTGGACCTCATCCAGAACTGCGAAGTCACCGGCTTCCTCTTCGACGGTAACAGGGTCACGGGAGTGCAGACGACCCGCGGCACAATCGCAGCCGGCAAAGTCGCCATGTGTGCAGCCGGACACACATCGGTCCTGGCCGAACTGGCAGGCATCCGGGTGCCCATCCAGTCCCATCCGCTGCAGGCACTCGTGTCCGAACTACACGAACAGGTCCACCCCAATGTCGTCATGAGCAACCACGTGCACGTGTACGTGTCCCAAGCTCACAAGGGCGAACTCGTCATGGGTGCCGGCGTGGACTCCTACAACGGCTACGGCCAGCGCGGATCATTCCACGTGATCGAAAACCAGATGTCGGCAGCTGTCGAACTGTTCCCCATCTTCGCCCGCGCCCACCTGCTGCGCACCTGGGGAGGAATCGTCGACGTGACACTCGACGCCTCGCCGATCGTGTCGAAAACCGAGGTCGACCAGCTCTACATCAACTGCGGCTGGGGGACCGGCGGCTTCAAAGGCGCCCCCGCGGCCGGTCTGACCTACGCACACACCATCGCCGAAGACGAACCCCACCCGCTCAACGCGCCCTTCAGTCTTGAGCGCTTCGTCACCGGCCAGCTCATCGACGAACACGGTGCTGCCGCCGTCGCCCACTGAGAGGAGTCATCATGCTCATGATCGACTGCCCGTACTGCGGGCCCCGCGCTGAAACCGAATACACCTACGGCGGTCAAGCCCACGTGAACTACCCGGAAGACCCCCAGGCGCTCACCGACGAACAGTGGGCCGAGTACGTGTTCTACCGGGACAACCCCAAAGGCTCGTTCTACGAACGCTGGGCGCACACCGCCGGATGCCGCAAATGGTTCAACGTCCTGCGCGACACCCAGAGCTACACGATTTCCACCACCTACCGTCTGACGGACCCCAAACCCGAACTTCCGCAGCCACCGGCCGTAACTCCCGCGGTCGGCGCACAGGAATCCGGCCCGCACACAGCTGGAGGCCAGAACAATGACTGAGCAGAAACACGCTGAGCAGACACACACGTCGCACCGGGTGCGCCCCGGCTCGATCACATCTGAGCGAGCCATCACCTTCACCGTTGACGGCCAGACCTACACGGGGAAGGCAGGCGACACGATTGCCTCGGCCCTGCTGGCGAACGGGCGGATCCGCGTGGGTGACTCCATCTACCGGCGCCGCCCCCGCGGCATTCTTTCGGCCGGTGCGGAAGAGCCCAACGCCTTCGTTTTGGTCGAAGGCGAACACAACGAATCCATGCTCCCGGCCACTCGTGTGGAGATCTTCGAGGGCATGTCCGTGAAGCTGCTCGAAGGCATCGGCCAGCTGGACCCCAGGCCGGACGAAGACGAATACGACAAGAGCACGATCTTCGCCGAAGTCGTGGTCATCGGCTCCGGACCCGCGGGCCTTGCCGCAGCGCAGGCCGCCGCGGTCTCGGGCAAGCGCGTTGTGCTGTTCGAACAGGACCAAGCCTTCGGTGGAACCCTGCTCGACTGCGCACCGGATGACGAAACCAGCGTCATCGACGGCCTGCCGGCAGCCCAGTGGGCAGAACGAACAGTGCAGGAGCTGCGAGACTCAGGCAACGTTCGCCTCATGTCGCGCACAACCGTTGTCGGCTCCTACGACAACAACTACCTCGTGGCACTCGAAGACCGCGATTCCGCCTACAAGGCCGCGGGGGGAGCCCGCCATGACGGAGTGTCGCGCCAAAGGCTGTGGCACGTGGTCGCCGGAGAAGTCGTGCTCGCCACCGGAGCGTTTGACCGCCCGCTGGTGTTTGCAAACAACGACCTCCCCGGAATCATGCTCGCCTCCGCGGTCCAGCGGTACCTGGGTCGCTATGGGGTGCTTGCGGGACAGAAGATCGTTCTGTTCACCACCCACGACACCCCCTACCGTACGGCAGTCAATGCGGCACGGGCCGGTGCGCACGTGACCATCGTCGATTCTCGAGCCGACTCCGCGCAGGCTGATACGGCACGAGCAGCCGGTGTTGAGGTGCGCCTCGGCAGCGCCGTGGTCCAAGCGGAAGGCGAAGACCGCCTCGAAGCCGTGTGGATCGCCCCGCGCGGTCAGGAACACCAGGCGGAACGCGCAGAGGCTGACCTGCTCGCGGTCTCCGGTGGGCTGTCGCCCAATGTCCACCTGCACTCCCAGCGGCAGGGCCGCATGTACTGGGACGACCCGCCTGCCGGATTCATCCCAGCCGCCCCAGTCGAGCGCCAACACACCGTCGGGGCCCTCAACGGAAGCTACAGCTTGGCCCGTGCGCTCGCCGAAGGGACCGCCGCCGGTGCGGCAGCCACAGCGGGGGAAGCCAGTTCCTTCCACGACCCCGAAACGGCAGCTGCGCGCGTGAGCGAGACCGGCCAGGCCGACCAGCTGTGGTTCATCCCTGGACCGGAAGAAGAACAGCAGCCGGGCACTGAGCCCGAACAGCTGTCCGCACTCGCGGAATACTTCGTCGACCTCCAGCGTGACAACACTGTCCGCGACATCATCCGCGCCTCCGGTGCGGGCATGTTGTCGGTTGAACACATCAAGCGCTACACCTCGATCTCCACGGGTGTGGACCAGGGGAAGATCGGCGGGGTCAACACCATTGGCCTCATCGCAGAAGCACTCACTGGTGCTGAAATCAGCGCCCTGGCAACCGGCCAGCCCGGTCAGAAGCCGATCAACACCGTGGTGAGCGGCACCTCGGGAGAAAACAGGCGAATCACCCCGGGGCAGATCGGCACAACAACCTTCCGAGCCCCCTACACCCCGGTGGCGTTTGCGGCACTTGCCGGGCGGGCAGTCGGCAAACTCTATGACGCGGCCCGACAGACGAACATCCACCCGTGGCACGTGGCCCACGGTGCGGTGTTCGAAGACGTCGGCCAGTGGAAGCGCCCGTGGTACTACCCGCAGGACGGGGAGGACATGGACGCGGCAGTCGCCCGCGAATGCCGGGCTGTGCGCGAATCCGTGGGCTTCCTGGACGCCACAACACTCGGCAAAATCGAAATCAAGGGCAAGGACGCCGCGGAGTTCATCAACCGGATCTACACCAACGGCTACCTCAAGCTCAAGGTCGGCAAAGCCCGTTACGGGGTTATGTGCACTCCCGACGGCATGGTGTTCGACGACGGTGTGACCCTGCGTCTGGCAGACGACCACTTCTTCATGACGACCACGACCGGCGGAGCGGCCGATGTCCTCGAATGGCTCGAAGAGTGGTCGCAGACCGAATGGCCGGAACTGGACGTGGTGTTCACATCGGCGACCGAGCAGTACAGCACAATCGCCGTCGTCGGCCCGAAGTCCCGCGATGTCATGCGGAAAATGGCTCCCGACCTCGATGTGTCAAAAGAGGGCTTCGGGTTCATGGAGTACCGCAACACGACACTCGCCTCCGGCATCGACGCCCGGGTTGTGCGCATCACCTTCTCCGGAGAACTGGCCTATGAGATCAACGTCCCCACCTACTACGGGCTCAAAGTGTGGGAAGACGTTGCCGAAGCCGGCGCAGAGTTCAACATCACGCCCTACGGCACGGAAACCATGCACGTGCTGCGGGCCGAGAAGGCCTACATCGTGGTCGGCCAGGACACCGACGGGACCGTCACACCGCAGGACCTCGGAATGGGGTGGGTCGTATCGAAGCTGAAGAAGGACTTCATCGGCAAGCGGTCGCACTCACGGCTTGCCAACATCGATGAGAATCGCAAACAGCTGGTGAGCGTCCTGCCGACCGACCCCAAGCTGCGCCTGCCGGAGGGCAGTCAGCTGGTGTTCCCCGAAGACTTGGGCGACTACACGGGCGAGGGTCTGCCGAAGGCTCCGATTCCCATGCAGGGGCACGTGACCTCCAGCTACGATTCGCAGGCCCTGGGCCGCACGTTCGGGCTTGCGCTGATCAAAAACGGGCCGTCGCTCATCGGCCAGAAGCTCATGGCCACGTGCGACGGCGGCTTCGCCGAAGTCGAAGTCGGGCCGACCGTACTGTTCGATCCGGAAGGAGAACGCCGAGATGGCTGACAACACCGCTGTTTCTCAGGCCGAAGTCTCGCGACAGGACGTCCTCAGCCTGCGCCGCCGCCCGCTTGCCGAACGCGCCGCCGAACTCGACGCCGCTGGCGGGCCGCGGGTGCGGCTGCGCGAAGTTCCGTTCCGCACGCAGATCAGCCTGCGCGCCGAACCGGGCGGGCCGGCCGCCGACGGGCTGGAGAAAGTGCTCGGTGCACCACTTCCGCGGAAGGTGGGCCACGTTTCCGAGGTCGAGGCGCCGGTCACCGGGCACGTGCTGTGGTTCGGTCCGGATGACTTCCTGCTGGTTGCAGGTGACGAGGCGGAAAGGGAGCTGTCGTGTTCCGCCCTGGCCGGGATCCTCGCCGAGGCGGTAGGGGAGCACCGCGGGCAGGCCGTTGACCTTTCAGGCAACCGGACCGTGCTCGAGCTGACGGGGCCGAACGCCGTCGATGTGCTCTACAGAATGGTCGAGGTGGACGTGCACCCGGACTTCTTCCCGGTCGGCAGTGCGATCCTCACGCTGGTCGCGGGGTCCTCGGCCGCTCTGTGGCGAACGGATGAGGATTCGTACTGGATTATGCCGCGGGCATCCTTTGCCGATCACACCGCCAACTGGCTGCTCGACGCTATGCGGGAGTTTGCTGACCGCGGCTAGCCGATAAGCCGTCGGGAGTCCTGACACAAAGATCCGGCCCGGTGGAAACCGCAGAGGTTCCCACCGGGCCGGATCTTCTGTCTGAGCTCGGCTCAGGCCTGAATTGATCAGGCGTTGGGGTTCACGAGGATCTTCACGTGCTGTTCGTTGTTGTTGATGAGCTGTTCGAAGCCCTTGTCGACCAGTTCGTCAAGCTTGATGCGGGCGGTGATGAACTTCGACAGGTCGAGTCCGCCTTCCTGCACCAGCTTGATGGTGGCCGGGTGGTCGCTGGCGTAGCCGATGGTTCCGCGCAGGTCGATTTCCTTGAGAACCAGCTTCGGCAGATCGACCTCGGGCTTGTAGCCCCAGATCGACACGTTGACGATGACGCCGGCGGGACGGACAGCGTCCATGAGCATGTCGAGAACGACCGGGACGGACGAGCACTCAAAGCCGACGTCTGCACCCTTGCCGTCGGTGAGTTCCTTGACCTTGGCTGCGACATCGACTTCGCGGGGGTCGAAGACCTCGTCTGCGACACCGGTGCTGCGGGCCATTTCCTTGCGGGCTTCCGACAGTTCCGAAATGTAGACGGTCAGACCCTCAGCCTTGAGCACGGCTGCGGTCAGCAGGCCGATGGGGCCCGCACCGCCGACGATTGCGACGTCGCCGGCCTTGGCGCCGGAGCGGACGAATGCGTGGTGGCCAACGGACAGCGGCTCAATGAGAGCGGCTTCGTCCAGTGGGATATCGCCGATGGGGTGCACCCAGCGCTGTTCGACGACGATCTTTTCGGACAGACCACCGCCGCGGCCGCCCAGACCGATGAAGTTCATGTTCTCGGAGAGGTGGTAGTTCTGGCCTTCGCTCGTGTCGACGTCTTCGCCGATGATGTAGGGCTCAACGATGACGTTCTGGCCGACTTCGAGACCGGTGACGCCTTCACCGAGGGCGGTGATGGTGCCGGAGAATTCGTGGCCCATGGTGACCGGCGCCTCTTCGCCGGAAATGGGGTGCGGGTGGCCCTTCGGCGGCACGAAGATGGGGCCTTCGAGGTATTCGTGGAGGTCCGTGCCGCAGATGCCGCACCACGCGACGTCAATGGCAACGGTGCCTGGCTTCAGTTCCGGTTCGGGGATGTCTTCGATGCGGATGTCTTTACGGTCGTAAAAGCGTGCGGCTTTCATACCACTGCTCCTCAAGCACTTTGGTGTATATGTGCGAGAACTTTCGAGAATCGGGGCTTGTGACTCCTTAATCTCTGCCGTTCTCACTACCAGGTTACTCCCCGTGTTTGCTGGCCATAAGGGGTGGGTGAGGGGGTTTTGAGCGCATGATGGGGAACTCGTCTTCCGCTGCTTTTGAGACAGTTCAGCGTGTGGTTTTGAACACACAAGAGCTTGTGATGTAACTTACAGAAACAGCTTCTGCGGGGCGGTCGCATCGGCACACGTTCGACGTGTCCCACGCACCACGCGACGGGGCTGGTGCGGCAAGAAGCCAGGCGGAAGGAAGATATGTTCAGATCAGCTCTCAAGAGGTGCACAGCAGCGGCCGCTGCCACCGCTATGACGATCCTTGGGGCGACCGGTGCAGCGCTGCCCGCGGCAGCCCAGTCGACCGAACAGGCGGCGTCAGACACGACCATGCGGATTGCCACCTCGGGCCTTGTCGACAACTTCAACCCGTTCACCTCGATCTACCTCACACCAACGGCCATCAACCGCTACGTGTACGAAAACCTCGTGCAGTACGACTCCAAGGACTTTGGGCCGACCGAGGGCCTGGCGGAAAAGTGGGACGTCAACGACACCGGTGATGAATGGACGTTCACCATTCGCGACGGCATGAAGTGGTCCGACGGCGAACCGATCTCGTCCAAGGACGTCGTCTACACCTACACGCAGATGATGGAAGACCCCGCGATGGGTGCCGCAAACGGATCGCTTGTGGAGAACTTCGAATCTGTTGAAGCTCCCGACGACACCACCGTCGTCATCAAGCTCAAATCGCCGCAGGCGCCGAACCCCGGTGTTGAAATTCCGGTCGTTCCCGAACACGTGTGGTCAAAGAAGGACGACCCGGCGAAGGACGACAACGACTCTGAGGTTGTCGGCTCTGGCCCCTACGTGCTTGACAGCTACAAGGCCAACCAGTCGATCACGCTGAAGGCCAACCCGAACTTCTGGAAGGGCAAGCCGAAGGTCGACACCATCCAGTACACCTACTACACGAACAGCGACGCCATGGTGCAGGCGCTGCGTGCCGGTGATGTCGACTTCGTGACCGGGCTGAGCCCCGAACAGATGAAGGCACTGGAAAACGCCGACAACATCGAAACCAATGTCGGTGAATCCCGCCGCTTCACGGCCCTTGGCGTCAACCCCGGCTTTGAAACCCCGGAGGGCGAAGCCTACGGAACCGGCAATGAAGCGCTGAAGGACGTCAAGGTCCGCCAGGCTCTGCGCCTGGGCATCGACATGAAGACCCTGCGCGAACAGGTCATGCAGGACTACGCGACAGAAGCAACGAGCTTCGTGCCGGAGTCCTTTGAGAAGTGGCACCTGCCGAAGTCCGACAAGATCGTCTCCCACGACCCCGAAGCCGCCAAGAAGCTGCTCGATGAGGCCGGTTGGAAGGAAGGCTCCGACGGCATCCGCGAAAAGGACGGCAAGAAGCTCTCCCTGCGTCTGCTGATCGATGCCCAGACCCCGACGGAACAGTCCATCGCAGAGTTCATCACTCCGTGGCTGAAGGACATCGGCGTTGAAATCAAGGCCGAGTCCAGTGACTCCGACACGATTTCCGACCGCACGATGAAGGGCGACTTCGACATCTACGTGACCGGCTGGTCGGTTACTCCCGACCCGGAATACCAGCTGTCGATCAACACCTGCGCTTCGCGTCCTGACTCGGAGGGCAACGGCCCGACCTCGCAGGACGGCTACTGCAACAAGGCGTTCGACGAACTGTACAAGAAGCAGCACACCGAACTCGACGAAGGCAAGCGCCAGGAACTCGTCCACCAGGCACTGCAGCAGCACTACGACGACGCTCCGCAGATCACCCTGTGGTACCCCAAGCAGCTCGAGGCCTACCGTTCTGACCGCTTCGCCGGCTTCACCACGCAGCCCGAAGACGGCGGTGTGATCGGCAACCAGTCAGGCTACTGGGGCTTCCTCACGGCGGCTCCCGCTGACGAGGCGGACGGCGGCAAGGGCGGCTCCTCGGCCGGCCTGTGGATCGGCATCGGTGCGGTCGTCGTGATCGCCGCTGTTGCCATCCCGCTCGTCCTGCGCCGCCGAAGCGCCGACGACCGAGCGTGAGACCACGAAACACCTAGCCCACAGATTCGAGGCGCCGGACACACGAGTGGTGACCGGCGCCTCGAGCACCTTTAACGCACTGCCGAAGAACCTCAGCAGTACGTGGAAAGCAGAAATATGTCTGTGAACGCAGAGACACAGCCCGCCAACAAGAAGCTCAAACATGAAGCTTCCGGCGGTTCAGAGGAAATCGATGCGCCCCCGGCGGGCCAGTCCTATCTCAGCTATCTGCTGAGGAAAGTGGGCGGAGCGCTCATCAGCCTGTTCATGGTTGTCGTGCTGGGCTTCTTCGCCTTCCGGATTCTGCCGGGTGACCCGGTGCAGAAGATCGCTCGCGAAAGGCAGATGAGCCCCGAGCAGATGGCTCAGCTGCGCGCCGAATACGGTCTCGACAAGCCCGTGCTCGTCCAATTCTGGGACTATCTGGTGGGCATCTTCAGCGGCAACTTCGGCACCAGCTACGTCTACAAACAGTCCGTAGCCAGCCTCATCGCCGAATACGCGTGGCCGACCCTGCTGCTGACGGGCACGTCGGCGATTCTGGCCATCACTCTGGGTCTGTGGATGGGACAGCTGGCGGCATGGAAACGCGGTTCCCTCTTCGACAAGCTGACAACCTCCACAAGCCTCGTCTTCTGGTCTGTGCCGACCTTCTGGCTTGCTCTTCTGCTGCTCATGGTGTTTGCCGGAAAGCTGCAGTGGCTGCCCACCGGCGGCATGGTTTCACCTGGAATTGAGCCGGGCAGCTTCACATACGTGGTCGATGTAGCCAAGCACCTCATTCTTCCCGTCATCACCATGACCGCGGTCATCTACGCGCAGTACCTCATGGTGATGCGCGCGTCGCTGTTGGGGGAGATGAGCGCTGACTACCTGACCACCGCACGCGCCAAGGGCCTGCGCGAAGACGACGTCCGGCTTAAGCACGCTGTGCCCAACGCACTGCTGCCGACCGTGACGCTCGTCTTCATGCACATCGGCGGTCTCATTGCCGGTGCGCTCACGGTCGAAACCGTGTTCTCGTGGCCTGGTCTGGGCAAGCTGACCTTCGAGGCGATCTCCGGTCCGGACCTTCCGCTGCTGCAGGGCACGTTCGTGGTCTTCTCAGCGGCCATCATCATCATGAACCTGCTGGCTGACCTTGTGTACCGCCAGCTCGACCCGCGCGTCAGGAGGGCCTGAATGACTTCCCGCAACACCTCCTCCGAAAAGCAGACGGCTGCCGGCCGCGAAAAGCAGGGCACGGCTGTTCCCTCGAGCGCCCGCGCTCTCACATGGAGCCGGCGCGCAGAAGCCTGGAAGAAGAACTGGAAGATCTTCCTGGAAGACCGCGCGGGCGTTGCCGGTGCGATCGTTCTCATCCTGGTGATCCTCGTAGCCGTGTTCGCTCCGCTCATTGCGGACCGCTCCATGCTCGACGTCACCCAGAACCTCGACAATCCGCGTTACGCACCGCCGAGTGCGGAGCACCCGCTGGGCACAGACAACTACGGCCGCGAACTGTGGGCGCGCCTGGTGTGGGGTGCCCGAGTTTCGCTCATCGTCGGTGTGGCCGCCACGGCCATGTCGATGATCATCGGAACGATCATGGGCATCGCCGCAGGCCACTTCACAGGCTGGGTCGGCGGACTGATCATGCGCGTCATCGACTTCTTCCTGGTGCTGCCGTCGCTGTTGCTGGCGATTGTCCTGTCCTCTGTTCTTGAGCGCGGAGTCTTCACAATCGTCATCGCGATTGGTGTGACCTCATGGGCAGGTACGGCCCGCATTGTTCGCGCGCAGACGCTGTCGGCGGAATCGCGCCTCTACATTGAGCGCGCGAAAGTTTTGGGTGCCGGCCACTGGCACATCATCACCTCGCACCTGCTGCCGGCTGTCATGCCGCTCGTGCTGGCCAACACGACGCTGACTGTGGGTGGTGCGATCATCGCCGAATCGACACTTGCGTTCCTGGGACTGGGTGATACGACTCAGCAGTCCTGGGGAACCATTCTGAAGAACTCGATGGATGTTTCGGCCGCAACCTCCGGCTACTGGTGGTTCATCCTCACCCCGGGCCTTGCGATCGTCGCTGTGGTTCTTGCGTTTACGCTGGTGGGCCGGGCTATCGAAGCCATTGCCAATCCGACCCTCAGGAGCCGCTGATGAGTACAGCAGAAAAAGCTGCCGCTGCCGCGGGCAAGGATCTTGTCTTCGACGATGTTTCGATCACGTACTCGTCGCGAACCTCCCGAGGCGACATCCCCGCGGTGTCGAACGTCAGCCTCGAACTGC
This sequence comes from Brevibacterium sp. HMSC24B04, assembly GCF_001806835.1. NCBI lineage: Bacteria > Bacillati > Actinomycetota > Actinomycetes > Micrococcales > Brevibacteriaceae > Brevibacterium > Brevibacterium sp. HMSC24B04. The sequence goes on from NZ_KV786095.1 coordinate 38,503, forward strand.
CAGCCGGCGGCACCCTGGGCATCGCGGGTGAATCCGGTTCGGGCAAGTCGACACTCATCCTCTCTGTGCTGCGCCTGCTGCCGGACAACGCGACGCTGACCGGGCGCGTGCTGTTGGGCGGCACCGACATTGCCGAACTGAACTTCGGCCAGATGCGCGCGGTTCGCTGGTCGGAAGCCGCGATCGTGTTCCAGGGTGCCCTGCACTCGCTCAACCCGGTGCGCCCGGTGGGCAAGCAGATCCTCGAAGCACTCAACCTGCACGTGAAAGACGAATGGCGCTCCGAAGCTGATCGCAAAGCTCGAGTTCTCAGCCTGCTGGAACAGGTGGACCTGGATGCCCAGATTGCGCAGGCGTATCCGCACGAACTGTCCGGTGGACAGAAGCAGCGCGTCATGATCGCCATGGCCCTGGCTTGCGATCCCGACATCATCATCGCCGACGAACCGACCACGGCTCTTGACGTCATCGTGCAGGCGCAGATCCTCACCCGCCTGCGGGAGCTCGTTGAAGCGCGCGGCATTTCGCTGCTGATGATTTCGCACGACCTTTCGGTGCTGGCTACAGCGTGTGAGCGGATTGCAATCATGAAGCAGGGCAAGATCGTCGAGATCGGGCCTGCCCAGAAGATCTGCACCCAGCCCGAGGAGTCCTACACTCAGCAGCTGGCGGATGCGTTCCCCACCATCGGGGATCCTGAATCGCGTCTCAACCCGATCACTCGCAACCCAGCTCGGGTTGATGTCGAAACTCCGCACACCATGACTGACGAGGTGGTGCTGGAGGCACGGAACCTTAACGTCACCTTTAAGGCGCGGGGACGACTGACAAAGGCCGTCAACAACGTTGATCTCAAACTGCACCGCTCGGAGGTGCTTGCGGTTGTCGGCCAGTCCGGATCGGGCAAGACGACGCTTGCGCGAACGCTCCTCGGCCTACAGCAGCCAGACGCCGGATCCGAACTGCTGTTCCAGGGTGAGCCTCTGCCGACCAGCAAGCGGGGCCTGCGCAAGTTCCGGCGCGATGTGCAGATGATCCTGCAGGACCCGTCGGGTTCGCTCAACCCTTCGCGTTCGGTCTATGAGTCTGTGGCAGAAGGTCTGCGCGTGCAGAAGTTCACCGGCGATGAACGGGCGCGTGTGAGTGAAAGCCTGGAAGCTGCGGAGCTGATTCCCGCCGAGGACTTCTTTGAGCCGATTCCGCAGGAGCTTTCCGGTGGGCAGCGTCAGCGCGTTGTCATTGCCAGCGCGCTCGCGCTCGAACCTGATGTTCTCATTGCCGACGAACCCGTGGCTTCCCTCGACGCTTCGGTGCGCGGTGAGATCCTGTCGCTGTTCCTGGCTTTGAAGAAGAACATTGGGCTCACGGCACTCGTCATCACCCACGACCTCGGTCTGGCGTGGAACATCGCCGACACGGTGGCCGTCATGTACCGCGGTGAAATCGTTGAACACGGTCCGGTTGAGGATGTTCTTCTGAACCCTCAACACGACTACACGCGCAAGCTGCTGGCCGCAGTGCCCGGCTTCCGCTCAGAACGGGCCGTACCGGGTCAGGCTGCGCAGGCAGTCACCGCGAAGACGGACGACCCTGTGGCAACCACAACAGAAGAAACAGGAGGCGCCGTCAATGGCTGACCGCAACCCCTATGCACAGCAGGCCCCACTGGCCCCGGGCGACCGCGTGTGGCTCGTAGCCCCGTCGGGACCGGCACCCAAGGGAACTGTTGAACCGGCAATTGCCGCGCTGGAAGAGTGGGGACTCGACGTGCAGGTCGGAGAGAACCTCCGCAAAGTCGATGCCCGCGCCTCGTACCTGGCCGGCAGCGATGACGAACGCCGCAACGATCTGGTCAACGCCTGGTGCGACCGCAAGGCCTCCGCTGTCATCGCTCTGCGCGGCGGCTACGGGGCCATGCGCCTGCTGGACGGCATCGACTTCGGTTCCATGGCGGAGAACGCGCTGCGTCCTGACGGCCGTCCCAAGCTGCTGACGGGTTCGAGCGACATCACCGCCCTGCACCAGGCGTGGGCGCACCACGTAGGAGTGCCCACGCTGTTCTGCCCCATGGTCGGCAACGCCGTTTTCGGCGACAGTGAGCGCGTGCGCACTGACATCAAGCGCTGGCTGTTCTCACCGTGGTCAGACGAACAGGTGCGTCTGGGTGAACCGGCACAGACTCTCACTTCCGGTGAGTTCACGGGAATCACCTACGGGGGCAACCTCAGTCTGCTCGCCGCCGGGGTCGGGGCACCGGAATTCCAGCCGGGAGCACCCGATGAGCCGGGCATCCTCTTCTTGGAAGACGTCGACGAGGATGTGTACCGGCTGGACAACCTGCTGCTGCAGCTCAAACGGATCGGCTGGCTCGAACGGGCCGGCGCCGTTGTCCTGGGCTCCTGGGAGAGCTGCGGTGAAGACGATGACCGCAGGGCGCTTCTGCGCGAATACTTCGGCGACGCCCAGGTGCCGGTCTTGTGGGAAGTTGAACTGGGCCACCACCCGCACGCCGGTTCAGTGCCCTTCGGCGTGCGCGCCACACTGAGCGCACCGGCAGACGGTGCCGCACCGACAGTGACAATCGAACCGAACGAGGAGTGAACCCCCTAAACAGTTATGATCACCGACGGTTTTCTGTTCATCAGCCTGCTCATCGCAATAGCCGCGATACTCGTCTACCTGGACAAAGCCCGTGGGCTTCCAGTCTTCAGGTACGTTCCCGGCTTCGTCTTCCTCTACCTGATAGCGGCGCTGCTCAACACCGTCGGAGTATTCGGCGAATCCGATTCAATCGATGCTGTCGGCGGGGGAGTGAAAGACGCTCTTCTGCCGGCAATGATCATGCTCCTGCTGTTCCAGTGCGATGTCCGCAAGATCATCAAACTGGGCCCAAAGCTGCTGCTGACCTACGCGGCCACCGCCGTTTCGATCATGCTGGGATTCGTCATCACCTTCGCCGTGCTCAAGGGGGTTCTCGAAGCCGAAGCGTGGAAGGGCCTGGCCGCGCTCGCAGCTTCGTGGACCGGCGGTTCGGCGAACATGGCGGCCGTGCAGGGAATCCTCAACCCGCCGGAGAACATCTTCGGTCACGTTCTCATCGTCGACACCATCGTGTACTCCGTGTGGCTGCTGGTGATGTTCTCGTCCGTCGGCATCTCTGACAAATTCAACGCGTGGACAAAAGCCGACACTTCGGCCCTGTCTTCGCGTGCAGCCTCGACTGGTGAAGGCGGCGAAAAGAGCTCCGCTGATGAAGAGAAAATGGACCTCGTGGCGCTGTTCCGGGTTCTGGCCATCGGCCTGTTCGGTTCAGCACTGGCCACCGTGATCGGCGGAAAACTGCCGGAAATCGGGGTCGTCGTGAACTCGACAACCTGGACCATCCTCATCGTCAGCATCGTGGGCCTGATCATCGGTTCGACCAAGTACGGAAAGATGGCCGGCGCATCGGATGTCGCCTACATCATGCTGTACATCATCATCGGAGTCATTGCGGCAGGGTCCGACTTCACATCGCTTGTCGAAGCGCCGATCTACCTGCTCGCCGGGCTCATGGTCGTGACCATCCACTTCGTCCTCATGATCATCTACGCCAAGCTCACAAAAACGGAGCTGTTCAGCCTGGCTGTCGCTTCGACCGCGAACATCGGCGGTGTTGCCTCCGCACCCGTCGTCGCCGGTGCCTTCAACCGTGAACTCGTGCCCGTGGGAGTTCTCTTCGCGCTCATCGGTGCATTCGCCGGTACGTTCTTCGGTCTGGCCGCCGGCCAGGTGATGAGCCTCTTCGCATAGATTTGATCTCGCAACAGAAGCCGGCCGCGAACAACGCCGGAGAAAGGCAGAACAATGACAGCTGACCTGTTCACACGTCTCGACGGAGTTGAATTCTCGGCACGCGCAATCGACATCGACACGGGCGAAGAGGTGTTCAGCCACGAACCCGACCGCGTGCTCTCCACCGCATCGATCGCCAAGATCTTCCTGCTGCACGCAGCGCTGAAGATGAAGAACAACGGTGAACTGCGCCTGGATGAGCGGCTGACCCGCAACGCGGCAGAGCGCGTCGACGAATCCGGCATCTGGTACCTGCTTGACCAGCCGGATCTGACAATCCACGACGTCGGCATGCTGATCGGCGCCTTCAGCGACAACTTCGCCACGAACGTGCTCATCTCCCGTGTCGGCCTGGACCGCGTAGCCAAAGAAGTCGAAGCGCTGGGCTACAAGGACTCCGCGCTGCACGACTTCCTGCGCTGGCCGCGCCCAGCCGGAGCACCCCGCCGCCTGTCATCGGGCACCGCCTACGAACTGAGCGACTACATGGCGCGGCTGTCCCGCGACGAACTGTTCGACCCGATGACCTCGGAAATGATGCGCCGCTGGCTCGGTGCGGGAGCCGACACCTCGATGGTGGCTTCCTACTTCGAACCAGACCCTCTGGCGCACTACTACTACACGCGCGGCGAATGGATTGTGAACAAAACCGGTACCGACTCCAGCGTCCGCGCCGACACCGGCATCGCCTTCACACGCGAACGCCGCGTGGCCTACGCGGTCTTCGCCAACTGGGCCGCAGACGAAGACCGCGTCCTCGAAGTCATGCCGATAATGCGCGAAGCCGGCGGCCTGATCAGCGCCCACCTGCACGCCTGACACACCCCAACCGGACTGAAGAAAGGACCGGCGATGCCGTCTCCACTCATCCCCATTTTCGATGGCCACAATGACCTCCCTTACCTGCTGCGCGAAACCCGCAGCTCTTCCGTCGCTGACCTTGACCGCCCCGACGGGGTTGTCGAAACCAACATTCCGCAGCTGCGCGGCGGCGGAGTGGCCGCACAGTTCTGGTCGGTCTTCGTCGACTCGGCGATCAAGGGCGACGAAGCTGTCCGCTGGACGCTCGAACAGATCGACCTCGTCGACCGACTGATCAGCACCTACCCGAATGACCTCGCCTGGGCTACAACAGCGGAAGCCATCCGTGCAGAGCGAGCTGCCGGGCGCATCGGCGGTCTGCTCGGTGTTGAGGGCGGCAACCAGATCAACGAATCACTCGGCGCCCTGCGGATGTTCGCCAAGCTCGGCGCTCGCTACATGACGCTCACGTGGTCGACCACCCACAGCTGGGCTGACTCCGCAACTGATCAGCCGGTGCACGGCGGTCTGAGCGACTTCGGTCGGGAAGTGGTCAAGGAGATGAACCGGATCGGCATGATCCCGGACCTGTCCCACGTGGCGCCGAGCGTTATGGACCAGGTGCTCGGCATGACCGACCTGCCGGTGCTCTTCACCCACTCGAACGCGCTGAACCTGTGCTCGCACCCGCGCAATGTGCCCGATGACATCATCGACCGGCTGCCGGCCAACGGGGGAGTGCACATGCTGACCTTCGTGCCCTCATTCGTGTCGCAGGAACGCTACGACTGGGTCAAGAACGGAGAAGAAGGCACAGCCCCGGAAGTCACCATCAGCGATGTTGCCGACCACATCGACTACGTGCGCGAACGCATCGGCATTGACCACGTGGGCATCGGATCCGACTTCTGCGGAACGGACTCCTTCCCCACGGGACTGGACAACGCCAGCACCTATCCGGCTCTCATTGACGAACTGCGCTCGCGTTCGTGGTCGGAAGACGACCTTGAGAAACTCGGCTTCGACAACGCGCTGCGCGTGCTGGAAGCCCACGACGACCGCTATCGCAGCTTCCTGCGCTCAGGAGAGTAAACACCGTGCCCCGCATCCTCATCATCGTCAATGACGTTGATTCACAGCCCAGGCGACTGCTGCCGCGCCTGATTGACCACCACATCGAGTTCGACCTGCGAATCGGGCCGGGACCGGACGGCACGTTTAATGACATCCCAGGTCCGGACGTCGTCGACGACTACGACGGCTTCGTCTACCTGGGCGGCGGCTATATGCCGGATGAAACTGACCGGGCGCCCTGGCTGGAACGCGAAGCAGAGCTCGTGCGGGCAGCATGGGATGCCGACAAACCGCAGCTGGGAATCTGCCTGGGCGGACAGCTGCTGGCCCACGTGGCCGGCGGCACCGTGAAAGCCAAAACGGGTGCTCCCGAAAAAGGCGCAACCGAGATCACGTTCACCGCGGATGCCGCTGACGACCCCGTGTTCGGCAAGGTGGGTCCGAAAACCCACTTCATCGAGAGCCACGTGGATCGCATCACTCAACTGCCGGAATCGGCCCAGCTGCTTGGAAGCAGCGAACTGTGCGAAATCCAGGCGTTCCGCATCGGCCGATCGTGGGGTATGCAGTTTCACCCCGAAGCGTCTGCTGATTCCGTGCGCAGCTGGGAAGCCGACGGCCTGGCCAAACTGGGCTTTGACAAGGACACGCTCGTTGAACACGCCGACCGCGTTGAAGAGGACAGCGCGCGCAATGCCCAGGCGCTGTTCGACGGCTTTGCACGCGAGGTGATTGAGGCAAGCCGTCGCTGAGGCGTACACGCTGAGTTCACCTGTGTGTCTCAGAATGTCGCGAAGCTGGTACAAGTTTCCGGACTCTTGCGACTTCTGTGCGACGAACAGGGCTTTGCGCGTTCGTAGTCTTGAGTCAGCAAGCACGACAGGGCCCACCCGGTCCGCTACCGAAAGGTTTCACATGCGCACGACAAAAGTACGAACAGTCATCGCCGCGGCGGCCGTGGCTGCATCCCTGGGTCTGACGGGGTGCTCGGTTGATTTCAATACCGGCTCTGACGACAAAAAGGAAACGTCTGAACAGTCAGAGCAGAATGACAGTTCGGACAGCTCTGGCAGCGGTTCTGGCGAAGCGGCGTCCCAGAGCGATGGGGACTCAGACACTGCAGACTCCGAGGACTCCGGCAGCGGTTCGGAAGCGGCTGCTTCGGGTGACGTCCTGGCCGAAGTCGAAGTTCCGGCGAAGGTGGACGGGGATAAAGATGCCAAGCTCAAAGTCCGACTGATCAGCGTCAAGCGCAACCAGCAGACGGTAGAAGCAGTCTACGGCTTCACCCTGGAAACTCAGATCGATAAGCAGATCGATTTGTATAGTGCCCGCGGTACCGGTTTTCAGCCTTACGCGGTAGATACGAAGAACTTCAACAAGCACAAGATGATCAGAGATCTCAGTGATTCGTACTTCGACATTAAATTGACTCCGGGGACGGAAGCTCGGAGCAAGGCCGCTTTCGGTGCTCCGCCGGAAGACGTTGACACGATGGACGTCTTCCTGTGGGAAGGTGAGCCGCTGGTTAAGGGCGTGAAGATCCAGTGATGGCCCGCACCAAGCTCGCAGCCGTCGGCTTGGTCGGACTCATGGCGTTCGGTGCCGCTCCCGCAGCAGCTGCCGTGAAAGCGGAAATCAATCCGATCAAGGCCGAGATCATCCCGCTTAAAGACAACATCGAGCCGATGGATGACACTCGCGAAGACGCCGGCGAAAAAGTCGTCACGCTGTCTTCGGACGTGTTGTTCGACCTTGGCAAATGGGATCTGTCTGACGGTGCGAAGAAGAAGATCGCCGAACTGGTCAAGAAAGTGCCGCAGAACGCGACCGTCAGGGTTGAGGGCCACACGGACAACCTTCCGTACAAGGAAGGCAATGACGTTCTGTCGAAGCGCCGCGCTGAAGCCGTGTCCAAGGCTATTAAGGAAGCCCGGTCTGACATCAAGACTGAAGTCAAGGGCTTTGGCGACAGCAAGCCGATCGAGCCGAATGAAAAGGGCGGCAAAGACAATCCGGAAGGCCGGGAAAAGAACCGACGGGTTGAAATCCGCTACGACGGCTGAGCCCGCGAAGGAACACAATGTCCGCCCAGACACGACCGCATGTGCTGCTCGTCGATGATGACTCCACCATCCGCGAGCACTTGGCCCCCGTGCTGCGCCGCAGCGGCCTCGACACTGAAACCGCAGCTGACGGTGTCGAGGCGCTGCGGGCCATCGAGGCCTGCCGCCCGGACCTGGTCATCCTTGATGTGCTCATGCCGAATCTCGACGGCCGCGAGGTCCTGCGCCGCATCAGGGCTGACGACGAATGGCTGCCCGTCATCCTCTTGACCGAGGTGGGGGAGACCTTCGAGCGGGCCGCCGCCCTCGATGACGGTGCAGACGACTACATGACCAAGCCGTTTGACCCGGTTGAGCTCATGGCGCGCGTCCGCGCGGTTCTGCGCCGCACGCAGCGGGGCCAGACACCGCTGAGCGCAGCCCAAGCTCTTGTATCGGGCGAGCTGCGTCTGGACCGGCCTGCCCGGAGACTTTTTGTCGACGGAAGCGAACGGCAGCTGACACCGCGGGCCTTTGCTCTTCTGGAATTCCTTATGAGCCACCCCGACGAGGTGTTCTCTCGCCAGCGTCTGCTGGAAACCGTGTGGGGCTTCGAGGCGATTGTGACCACACGCGCGGTTGACCACAGAATTGCCGAAATCCGCAGGGAACTGGGTGACGATTCCAGCGACCCCGCCTACATTGAGACGGTGTCGGGTGCAGGATATCGATTTCTTGGAGCAGTGGATCGCGGATGAGCGAACAGAAACAGCAGCGCACACCGCTGGTCATCGCCTCAGCGCTGCTTGCGCCCCTGCTCATCGGGCTGATTGTGACGGTGGGGTGGCTGTTCGTCGACTCGCGAACCCAAGCGGTCATCACGGCCCGGGTAGCGTGGGCGCCCCTCGTTTTCGGCCTGCTGCTGTCCGGCCTGTTCGCGGCCGGTTTTGCCGCTGTCGTCCTTGCCCGGCGCGGTGCCGTCAAAGCTTCAGCGCAGGTGCGCGATGAGCAGACTCGCCGCCGCCAGCGTCTGCTGGCCCGTCTGGACCACGAACTGAAGAACCCCATTCAGGGCATTCGCGCAGCCCTGGCCGACGAACCGTCCCAGCGGCAGCGCGACAGCATCGATGCTCAGGCCGTGCGTCTGAGCAGTCTGCTGAGCAATCTGCGCAAGATCAGCGAAGTCGAACACGCTGAACTCGAACCCTCCGCGGTCAACATCGGCGCTCTTGTGCACGAGGCGGTGCAGACGGTTCTTGAAATTCCGGGGGCCCGAGAACGCAGGTTCCAAGTGTCGCTGCCCCAGGCACCACGCCCCCTGCCGCACGTTCGGGGTGACTCAGACCTGCTGTTTTTGGCCGTGTCGAACGTGTTGAGCAACGCGGTGAAGTATTCGCCGCCGGGGGCGCACATTGAAGTGCGCGGCCGCGAAGAGAGCGGTTGGGTTGTCATCGAGTGTGCCGACACCGGCCGCGGGATAGCGCCGGATGAGATCGAAACCGTGTGGGAAGAGCTCGGCCGGTCGCGCGAAGTCCGCGGGACGGAGGGCAGCGGGCTCGGGCTGCCGATGGTCCGCGCCATCATCGAACGCCACGGTGGCACCGCTTCGCTGCAGTCCTGGTACGGACAGGGTTCGACGGTCACACTCCGCTTGCCGGCCATGTAGATTTTCCTGCTTTAGCCATCGGCACTGCTCTTCGCTACAGTGACTGATGTCTCAAATTAGGAAGGTTTGTATGAGTTCTGACAGCAGCTCACAAGAATTGCTCGCATCAGACTACGCGCGCGAAGCCGAAGACCACGCGGCTGATCCAAAGGTTGTCCGCAGGGCAACAGCCGCCTCGGCCATCGGCAATATGACCGAGTGGTACGACTACGGCGTATACGCGATCGCCGCAACGTACATCGCCCATCACTTCTTCGATGCACTCGGCGAATACCAAATCATGGCCACCATGGCGACGTACGCCATTTCCTTCCTGGCAAGACCCCTCGGCGGGTTCTTCTGGGGTCCCATGGGCGACAAGATCGGCCGCAAGGGCGTGCTGGCCGCCACGATTCTGCTCATGGCCGGGGCAACAACCCTCATCGGCCTGCTTCCCACCTACCAGACGATCGGCGTCTGGGCGCCCATCCTGCTGATCATTCTGCGTCTGGTGCAGGGCTTTTCCACCGGCGGCGAATACGGCGGAGCAGCCACGTACATGGCTGAGTACGCCCCTAACCGCCGTCGCGGTTTCTTCGGTTCGTTCCTCGAGGCGAGCTCGCTGACCGGCTACGTCATCGGCGCCGCCCTCATGCTGCTCATCCAGTTCAACGTGACGCCTGAGCAGATGGACTCCTTCGGCTGGAGGATCCCGTTCCTCATCGCACTGCCCATGGGCCTCATCGGCTGGTACCTGCGCTCGAAGCTTGAAGACACCCCGGTGTTCAATGAAATCCAGGAAGACCCGGAAGAGGACGACACCTCGACAATGGATCGCTTCCGCGCGGTGTTCAAGGAGTACCGCCGCGACGTCATCATCCTGTTTGCACTGGTCGCAACCGTCAACATGGTCAACTACACGCTGCTGACCTACATGCCGTCCTACTTCGAAGCGCAGATCGGCATGGATTCGCAGACCTCGCTCATCGTGATCCTCGTCGGCGAGCTGTTCATCGTGCTGTTCATGCCGATCTTCGGTGCGGCTTCCGATAAGTTCGGTCGTCGTCCGCTGTGGTTCTTCACCACAATTGCGGTGGGTGTCCTCGCGATCCCCATGTTCAAGATGATGTCGCTGGGCTTCGGCTTTGCCCTCGTGGGCTTCGCCGTGCTCGGGATTGCCTACGTGCCGATGCTCGCGACGATTTCGGCGACTTTCCCGGCGATGTTCCCCGCGCACGTGCGCCTGCTGGGCTTCTCGGTCACCTACAACCTGTCAGTGTCGGCTCTCGGCGGTACTGCCGGACTGATCAACGAAGCCGGCGTCAAGGCAACAGGTGACCTCCTGTTCCCGGCGTATTACATGATCCTCGCCTGCGTCATCGGTCTGGTGGCCACGTGGTTCATGCCAGAAACCGCTGGTGCATCGATTCACGGTCGCCAGCAGCCCGGCACCGTCGGCACCCGCGTGATGCCGCAGTCGCCCGCGGACAAAGCACTGGCTGGGCGTCGTCAGCCCGGCCAGCGCGGCATGACGCACGACGAAATGGTCGAAAAGGCTGAACGCGTCGCAGAAGAAGACGAATCCAGCGACGCTTGAGCTCACAGGCCGTAAAGCCGCACGGCACCTCGTCTGCACAGGGGCCTTCGGTCCACTCTCCGGAGTGAACCGAAGGCCCTTATTCGTGCGCCGCGTGCACGGGCATCCCCGGGCTTCCCTAGAATCCTGTGTATTCCCTTAATGCCATTCTTTGTTCACCGCAGAAAGCACAACAACTCATGAAGCTGATCCGTTCACTCCCGCTTCTGGTGTGGATCGTCATCGCGATCGTCCTCGGAATCCTCGTCGGCCCGATCCTGCCGGCCTGGCTCGGCGGAGTTTTCGCCACCTACAATTCCGTGTTCTCCGGTCTGCTGTCGTTCGTTGTGCCGCTCATCATCTTCGGTCTTGTCGCACCGGCAATTGCAGAACTAGGCAAAGGGGGAGGTAAGCAGCTGGGCGTGACCGCGGGCATCTCCTACACCTCGACCCTGCTTGCAGGTCTGCTGGCCTTCTTCACCTCCAGCTGGCTGTTCCGGTCCTCGCTTGAGGGCACCGACATCAAGGGCATCGCCGATGCGGAGGGCGAGGGCTTCGCCCCGTTCTTCACCGTGGTCAGCGAGGCCACTGAGATCGACCCCGACGACCCTTTGGCCGCGGCCGATGTGGCTACCGAAATCGTGCTGGAGCCCGTCATCGGCGTCATGAGCGCCCTCGTTTTGGCCATCATCATCGGTGCGGGCCTGACGGCGTTCCGCAGCCGTGTTCTTTTCCGAGGCGCCATCGAGTTCCGCTCGATTGTCGAAAGCCTCATCCGCAACGTCATCGTGCCAGCTCTGCCGCTGTTCATCTTCGGGATCTTTGCAGAGCTTGCCCACAGCGGTGCAGCTGTCATCGTCGTGCAGAAGTTCCTGCTGGTGGTCATAGTGTCGTTCGCGCTGACCCTCTTCATGTTGCTCATCCAGTACACGGGGGCCGGAGCAATTGCGGGACGCAACCCCGTGAAGTCGCTGTGGAACATGCGCGATGCCTACTTCACCGCACTTTGCACGGCATCGTCTGCCGCGACGATCCCGGTGACACTGCGCTCAGCCAAGAAGAACGGCGTGTCTGACACCGTGGCCGGCTTCGTTGTTCCCCTGTGCGCGACCGTTCACCTGTCGGGTTCGATGATCAAGATCACGTGCTTCTCGATGGCCGTCCTCATGATCACCGGCGGTGACACATCGTTCCTGACGTACCTGCCGTTCATCCTCATGCTCGGCGTCATGATGATTGCCGCACCGGGTGTTCCCGGCGGCGCGATTGCCGCCGCGGCCGGTCTGCTCACGCAGATGCTCGGCTTTGGCGAGGTGGAAGTGGGCCTCATGTTCGCCGCCTACATTGCGCTCGACAGCTTCGGCACGGCCGCCAACGTCACCGGTGATGGCGCGATTGCCATGATCGTCGACAAGATCGGCGGCCGTCCCGCGGAGGGCTCCGGGCAGGATGAAAACGACCGCATCATCGAAGCGACCTGATGATTCCCCGCAGAACCTCTGACACGTGCCCCTGCGGCGGCCTTCCATCCGGTGCCGTCTTGGGTGACTGCTGCCTGCCGTTGCTGGAAGGCACACGCACAGCCGACACAGTTGAGGCGCTCATGCGCTCGCGGTTTACTGCTTTTGCCCTAGGCAACGCCGACTACCTGTTCCGCACGTGGCATCCCCGTACGCGACCGGCTGATACACAGCCGGATGCCGAGGTGGAGTGGACTTCTCTTGACATCCTCGACACGGTCGATGGGGGAGCGGGCGATACGACGGGGATCGTCGAGTTCGCGGCTCACTATCGTGTTGGTGGCGAGACAGGCACCATGCGGGAGCGCTCGTCTTTTGCTGTCCGGGCCGGCCGCTGGTTCTACGTTGACGGTGAACATGAAAGCGCAGGCTGAGTACAGTGACTGACTCTCTTTTCGTCAAAATCTGCGGTGTCCGAACTCGCAACGACGTGCGGGCTGCCGTCGAAGCAGGCGCTGACGCGCTGGGTATCATGCACTACGCGCCATCGCCTCGGCACGTCGACGCAGACACCGCGGAACAGCTTGTCACCTGGATTCACGAGGCGGGGTCAGCGCTCGCGGTTCTCGTGGTCTTCGACATGGACGCGGCTGATGCTGCTTCCATGGCTCAGCGGATCGGTGCTGATGCCCTGCAGCTGCACGGCCACTACGAGCACTCCGATTTCACCGCTGCACGTGCTGCTGCACCGGGCTTGAAGCTGTGGCGTGCTGTGTCTCTGGCCCACGACCCTGAAGCCCACGCCGGCGCATTCGGCGACGACCTCCTGCTGCTTGATGCTCCCGCGCCGGGCGCAGGTCAGCGGTGGGACCAAACCCAGCTGCACAAACGCGACCGAGGACCGTTTGTCCTCGCCGGCGGCCTCAACCCCGACAACGTCGCCCAGGCCGCCGAATCTTCGGGGGCGATCGGCGTCGACGTGTCATCCGGTGTGGAATCCAGTCGGGGAGTGAAGGACCACGCCCTCATCCGGACCTTCATCGAAAAGACGCGGTTCGTGCGGAAGCCGGCGGCACCTCGTCAGTCCTGAGCCTCCCAGCACAGCTGGGGAGCCAACACGCGGTCGGCACCTGAGCCGAAAACGGGCTGTGCGGCGGTACATTGAATGAGTCTTCCCCACATTCCAGGAGTGCCATGTCAGGCAGGTTCGTCAGTCGACGATCATTTGCGCTCGGCAGCCTCGCAGCCGCCGCTCTGACCGTCATGCCCGCGGCCCGCACCCAGTACGGTGCGGTCAGTGCTTCAGCCGCTGACGTCCGCCTTCCCGGACCCCACAAACTCCTCCAGTCGCGCCTGGTCAGAACCCCCGGCTACGGTGCCGCAACCCTGTTCTGGCCGCGCGAACCGCAGGCGCGCTGCCCCGTTGTCGTCACATTCCCCGGCTATACGGGCAAAGCCGAGGAAATGCACACGATCGCCAAGCGACTCGCCACCCACGGCTGCGCTGTTCTGGCCGCAGGATCAATCGAACCGAAGGCATTTCCGGAGTACCGGGCCAAGCAGATGCTCGCCGCACTCGATGACGCCCGCGGTCGCGGTGAATGGGCAAGCGTCATCGACCCGGCGAAAACCGCGCTGGTCGGCTACTCCATGGGCGGCGGAGGGGCGCTTACCGCTGCGGAGCGCGAAAATGTGTCCGCTGTTGTTGCCCTCAACCCCTGGGCACAGCGCGGCTTCAGCAAAGTCACATCACCGGTGCTCATCGTGGGCGGCAGCAACGACACGGTCGCGCCCATGAGCGAACACGCCCGACCCATCTACACCAGCATGAAGAAGTCGCGGCAGCGGGCAATGCTCACACGGATTGCCGGTCGACATAACAGCGGAATCATCGACGACCCGCTCATCCTTTCGCGCATTACGGCGTTCATCAAAGTCCATGCCGCCGGTGAAGCCGCCTACCAGCCAGCGCTGAAGGCCAAAGCGGAGTCACTGACGCGCTGGCAAATGGACCCTGCACCGGGGGCATAGAACGCTTCTAGCGTTTGAGTGCGCAAGGCGCAGAAAACAGCGGGGCGAGCGGCTGTATGTGCCGCCGGCCCCGCATGTTATTTCAGTCAGAGATTCGATACGCGGGCCATCAGCTGAAGATTTCGTCCAGCTGGGCCTTGAGGCCGTCGTCCAAACGCTCCTTGGCAATCAGCGCACCCATGTTGTCCTTGACCTGAGCAACTGAGCTTGCGCCCGTGATGACCGTCGACACGCGTGGGTTCTTCAGCAGCCACGCAAGCGACAGCTGTGCTGGAGTCACGTCGAGGTCGCGGGCCATGTCGACCACGCGGCGCACACGGTCAGCGGTTTCCGGTTTGGTGGATTCCTCCGCCAAGTGGCTGTGGCCCTTTGCCGTCGCACGTGAACCCTCGGGGACGCCGTCGAGGTACTTGCCGGTGAGGATCCCGCCGGCCAACGGACTCCACGTGGTCAGGCCCAGGCCGATGTCGTCGTAGAGGCGCGCGTATTCGTCTTCGACGCGGGTGCGGTTGAGCAGGTTGTACTGCGGCTGTTCCATATACGGCTTGTGCAGGTGGTGCCGCTCCGCGATCTCATAGGCGCCGCGGATCTCCTCGGCTGACCATTCGGAGGTTCCCCAGTACAGGGCCTTGCCGCTGGAGACGATGTCGCTCATCGCCCACACGGTTTCCTCCAGCGTGGTGTCCGGGTCGGGACGGTGGCAGAACACGAGGTCAACGAAGTCGAGACCCAAACGCTCGAGCGAACCGTCGATGCCCTGCATCAGGTACTTGCGGTTGAGGGTGTTCTTGAGGTTGACGTTGTCCTCAATTCCCCAGAACAGCTTGGTCGAAATGACATAGGAATTGCGCTTCCAGCCGAGCTCCTCAATGGCCTGTCCCATGATCTCTTCGGATTTCCCGCCGGCGTAGACCTCGGCGTTGTCGAAGAAGTTGACACCGGCTTCGGCAGCGGTCTGCATGCACTCCTTGGCAAGGCCGGTGTCAATGGAATCGCCGAACGTGACCCACGAACCGAACGACAGTTCGCTCACTTTGAGGCCCGCGCGGCCCAGACGGTTGTACTGCATCTGCGTGTTCTCACTCATGCCCCCAGCCTAGGACCGCGCCGGGGCGGATGTCAGCCCCAAAAGCGGGGGTGATGGGACGCTCGCTGAGGCTGTTTGCTTCAATGGAGGGGTGATGAAGACAGATGTAAACATCCGCCCGTTCACCGAAACCACACCCGTAACGCTCACTTCTGAGCAGTTCGCCGAAGAATTCGGCATCCCGGAGAGCGCCTGCGAAGAGTTCATTCGCCTGGCCGTTCTCAACGACAGCTTTTCCTATGACGCGCAGCTGGACGTCTTTGCCGAAAAGACCCCGCGCGAAGACTACGCACCCTGGGTGCGCGGTCTCCTCAACTACAACCGGGCCCGCCAGACAGCGGCAGCTGTCTGAGTCGGCACAGCTCACAAACCAAAGGCACGAGGCGGAAGGCGACTTCCGCCTCGTGCTTTTGTTCTGTTTTCTGCCAGCTGGTTTGTGTTGTGGGGTGTGCCGCTCAGTAGTCGATGTGCGCTTCGCTCGGCGCGCCGCCCGAACGCAGACTCACGCGTAAATGCAGCTTTGCGCTGTAATGCGCTGCATTAACGCGTGAATCTGCATTAGAGCGTGATTCCAGCCTGGGAACGGGCCCGCCAGACAGCGGCAGCTGTCTGAGCCGACACAGCCCACAAACCAAAGGCACGAGGCGGAAGGCGACTTCCGCCTCGTTCTTTTGTTCTGCTTTCCTCCCCGAAAAGCGATGATCTTGCAATAGGTCGGGGGATTCCTAAGGTATACAGATATGAACGAAAAGCCTCAGACACCTGCGGAAGAGAAAAGCACTCCGCCGGCGACACCCCAGGGCAAACTGGATAAGACCCTGCGCGCCGGTAAGAAGATCTTTCAGCCGCCCAAATACCCTCACGGGGTTCATCCGGCGCTCGTGCCGGGCGTGTCGATTGAAGACCAGCGTGTTCGCTACGGCGTTGACAAGCCGATCCTCGTGGTCGTCGGTGCGCTCATCGTGTCCTTCGTGGCGTGGGGCATTGCTCAGCCGGATGTTGTGAAGAGCGTTTCCGGCGTCATGCTCACGTGGACGATGCAGAACCTCGGCTGGATCTTCACGGTGATTGCCGCGGGCCTGCTCATCTTCCTTTTGGTTTTGGCTTTCAGCCGGGCCGGCCGCATCCCACTGGGGCTCGACGGTGAAAAACCCGAGTTCTCCACCGGTTCGTGGGCGGCGATGCTGTTCGCGGCGGGAATCGGCATTGCGCTGATCTTCTTCGGCCCCTACGAACCGCTGCTGCACTACCTTGAGCCGCGGCCCAACGCCTATGAGGGCGGAACCGATCCCGCCATCGTCGGCGGACTCGTGCAGACCGCGCTGCACTGGGGTCTCAACGCCTGGGCTATTTACGCCATCGTGGGTCTGTCAGTCGCCTACTTTTCGTTCCGCCGCGGGCGCGTGCCGCTCATGTCGTCAATCCTCAGCTTCATCACGGGTGATTCGAATACGTTGGGCTCGCGGATCATCGACGGCCTGGCCATCATCGCCACCCTGTTCGGAACCGCCGCCTCACTGGGCATCGGTGCTCTGCAGATTGCCCGGGGTGCCCAGGTGGTCACCGGTTGGAACACCGCCGGCAACACGATTGCCATCCTCATCATCATGGTGCTGACAATCGGCACCATCATCTCGGCCGTTTCGGGTGTTTCGAAGGGCATCCGCATTCTGTCGAATACCAACATGTGGCTGTCGGTCGGTTTGGCGTTCTTCTTCCTGATCCTCGGCCCGACGGCGTTCCTGCTCAACGTCGTACCCGGCGTCGTCATCGACTACGTGGGTGAACTGCCGACAATGTTGGCGCGCAACATGTCCGAGGGAGAGGACACGGAGGCATTTCTCACTGACTGGACGATCTTCTACTGGGCATGGTGGGTCAGCTGGTCGCCGTTCGTCGGCATCTTCACCGCGAAGATCTCGCGTGGACGCACCATCCGTCAGTTCGTCATGGGCGTGCTGCTCATCCCGTCGTCGATCATCGTGCTGGCCTTCACCATTCTGGGCGGTACCGCCATCTACCTTGAGCACACGGCAGGTGCAATCACCGGCGGCACCGGCGAAATGCCGGCACCGGAAGAGACCATCTTCATTGTGCTCGACCACCTGCCCGGCGGACAGATCGTCGCTCCGCTTCTCATGTTCATGCTGGCCATCTTCTTCATCACGACTGCAGATTCGGCTTCACTGGTCAACTCGCAGCTGGCACAGAAGGGCAATCCCTTCCCTCGCCGCGGCGTGACCGTGTTCTGGTCGTTGTGCATGGCCGGCATCGCCGTTGTGATTCTGCTGACCGGCGGAGACGACGCCCTGCAGGGCCTGCAGAACCTCATTGTCATCACGGCCCTGCCGTTCTCGGTCATCATCGTTCTCATGTGCGTCGGGCTGTGGAAGGCGCTGCGCAGTGACCCGCGCACGTACCGGCAGAACTACCAGCGCAAGGTCCTCGACAACGCCGTTCGCTACGGTCTGGAGAACTACGGTGACAACTTCGCCGTCAAGGTCGAACAGACCGAACCGAACTCTGAGTACTCTGCGGGCTACGGCTTCGATTCCACGTCGGAAGAAGCGACCGACTGGTATCAGCGCACAGACTCTGAGGGCAACCCGGTGCCGTACGACTACGAAACCGGCGAATACCTCGATCCGCACGGCCAGCTTGACTTCATGACGAAGGAACAGCGCCGTGAACGCGCAAAGTTGGAAAAGGAAGCCCGCAAACGCGCCAAGCGCATGAATAAGCGCTCCAGGAAACGCTGAGGTTTCCTTTCTAACCAGATTCACGCGTTAATGCAGCTTTGCGCGTTAATGCGCTGCATTAACGCGTGAATCTGCATTTAAGCGTGATTCCGGCCTGGGAACGGGTGGGCGGCAGCTGTCTGAGTCGGCACAGCCCACAAACCAAAGGCACGAGGCGGAAGGTGACTTCCGCCTCGTTCTTTTGTTTTCATTTCCTCTTGCGGGTTTGTGTTGTGGGTCGCGCCGGTCAGTAGTCGATGTGCGCTTTGCTGGGTGTGCCGCCTGAACGCAGATTCACGCGCTAATGCAGCTTTGCGCTTTAATGCGCTGCATTAACGCGTGAATCTGCATTTAAGCGTGATTCCAGCCTGAGGCAATGGTGGGGGTGCTTCCCGTCGGGGCAGTTGAAGCGAGACACTGGGAGTGCCAATCCACCGAGAAAGGAGCTTCAATGGCAGAGCTGAGCTCGAAGTGGACTTTCCGCCGCACATACGGGGAGGCACCGGAGACTAAGGGCACTCGCGTGCTCGTCGACCGCATGTGGCCGCGGGGAGTCAAAAAGGAAGCCCTCGACATTGACGAATGGGCCAAAGACGCCGCTCCCACGCCCGAGCTTCGATCGTGGTTCCACGATGACCGCGAAGGCCGCTGGTCAGAGTTTCAGAGCCGCTACCGAGCCGAACTTGATGACAATGCCGATGCGGCAGACCTAGCCGAAAGGCTCTCCCACAGCGCGCACGTCACTTTGCTGACAGCCGCGAAAGACATCGAACACTCCCACGTGCCAGTGCTTGCCCACTGGCTGCAGGACAACGCCGGGCAGTCAGGCACTGAGCCCCACACAGAGGAGCGATGACGATGGATCTGTGCATTGAACCAGGCGACATCACACAGCAGACAGTCGACGCGATCGTGAATGCGGCGAACTCCACGCTCATGGGCGGAGGAGGCGTCGATGGGGCCATTCACCGCGCCGGCGGACCTGAGATTCTGGCCGAATGCAAACAGCTGCGCGAGAGCACGTACCCCGACGGGCTGCCGGCTGGTCAGGCTGCAGCAACAACCGGGGGAGAGCTGCCCGCCCGCTGGGTCATCCACACCGTCGGGCCGGTGTATGCCAAGACAGAAGACCGGTCGGCAACGCTGGCTTCGGCCTACCGGGAATCCCTGCGTTAGGCCAAGCGGATCGGCGCGCACAGCGTTGCGTTTCCGGCGATTTCGGCAGGCGTGTACGGCTGGCCGATGGACGACGCTGCCCGCATTGCAGTCGAAACCGTCAGGGAAACGGCCGACGAAGTGGGCGACGTTGTCACTCGCGTGGTGTTTGTGCCCTTCGGCGAGCAGGCCGAGCGCGCCTTCCGCGCTCAGCTGGATTCGCCGACGACTGTCTGACGCCCCGAGCTGACTGACGCATTCACGTGCTGACGCAGTTCTGCGCTTCGCAGGGTGCACATCCCCAACGCAGACTCACGCGCTAATGCAGTTTTGCGCGCTAATGCGCCGCATTAGAGCGTGAAACCGCATTAAAGCGCAAGTCTGGCTTTGCAAAGGCTGGCGGAGTCAGCTGCCCCGCGGCTCACACCGCGAAAAGAGAGTGCACGTTCGGGACGCGCTCGCGGCCGTTAAGGCCCTCAAGCTCCAGCAGAACGGACGTTCCGACGGTCTTCGCGCCGAGTGTGTTGATGAGCTCCAGGCCCGCGGCAAGTGTGCCTCCGGTTGCGAGGATGTCGTCAATGAGAAGCACCCGCACGCCAGGGGCCAGCTGGTCGCTCGCCTCAATTGCCGCTGAACCGTATTCAAGGTCGTACTCAACTCGCGCAGCGGGAACCGGCAGCTTGCCGGCTTTGCGCAGCGGGACGAAGCCCGTCCCGGCCAGAGCCGCAGCAACACCGGCGAAGATGAATCCGCGCGCCTCGATTCCGGCGACAACATCGAACTGACCGGCAAACGGTTCGACCATGAGCTCGGCTGCGCGTCGCAGAGCCCAGGCATCAGCCAGCAGCGGCGTGATGTCCTGGAACTGGATGCCCGCGGACGGGTAGTCCGGAATGACGCGAATAAAAGAGCTCAGGCGGGAAAGATCATCAGTCACGCCCCGTAGTCTAACGGTCGGCCTGGCCGCCTGATCGACGGTGCCACGGGGACACGACGACGGAGAACTCAGCCGTCACATCATCCGTGAAAACATGCGGGTCAATGTGCCGGGCCGAGGGCGTCATGCCGATCAGTTCGCGCGCCTGACGGGCGCTCAAATGCAGGGGATGGTTCACGAGGCGCCGCTCACCTTCTGCAAAGAACGGTTCGAGTGACCGCTGGAGCCGGCTTTCTTTGTGCTCATCGATGCTCACGGTCCCGTCGTGAGACTGCAGCAGCGCTGCCAAATGCCTCTGTGTGGGACGGGCGGTGATGAGCGCACTACCGGGTTTGAGAACCCTGTGGAATTCAGCGGGCACCCTGGGGGAGAACACGCTGAGAATCACATCAACGCTGCTGTCCTCAAGAGGCAAGGGTCGGTAGACATCCCATGTAAAAGCAGTGATGTCACGGTGGGCTTTTGCAGCCGCAGCTGCTGCCGCGGGAGCTGAATCAAAAGCGTAGGCCCGCGCAGCCACACCCGCTTCAGCACAGGCGTTCAGCACTGCGGCACAGTAGTAGCCGGTTCCGCAGCCGGCATCGAGCACGGTGAGGGGAGCGGGGGAGCCGGCGGGCTCCTCGGCGGCGGGCACTTCGTCAGCGGGCGCCGCGAGAGCGGACCCGGACTGTGCCTCTTCGACTGCGCAGCGTGCGAGCTCAGCGGCCAACTGCGAATACAGACCTGAGTCCAGGAAGCTGCGGCGAGCAGCGACCATATCGGCAGTGTCACCGCTGCGAGCCTTCGGGCCTGACAGCAGTGAAAGATAGCCCTTCCTGGCCCGCGCAAAGTTGTGCCGCCCTCCGCATTCAACTGCACGGACACGGTCACTCTCACCGACGGCGTGCAGCTTCCCCTGGCAGACCGGGCAGCGCAGCAGACTAAGATCAAGCACCGAACCAGTTTAGGGAGGCCCCATGCAGTTGTCCTATACCGCCTACGGCACCACCGGACCGGCAGTCGTCTTCCTCCACGGCCTGATGGGTCGGGGGCGCAACTTCCTCACCGCGGCAAAAGCGCTGGAGGACGAGTACCGGTGTTTCCTCGTTGATCTGCCCAACCACGGAAGCTCCCCGTGGACCGAAGACTTCGACTACGAAGACATGGGCCAGGCCGTCATCGAGTTCATAGAAAACGTGGTCCTGCCGGAAACCGGCGAAGACTCCGTTGTGCTGCTGGGCCATTCGATGGGTGCGAAAACCGCTATGGTCGCCGCTTTGCGCAAACCCCAGCTGTTCACAGCACTTATTGTCGAAGACATGTCGCCTGTCAGTTCGAAGGACTCCAACTTCGTGCCGCTTCTGAGCGCGCTCGCCGGCCTTGATCTCGAAGCGCTCTCAAGCCGCAGCCAGGCTGACGCTGAACTCGAAGAGGCCGGTGTATCCGATCCCACCGTCCGCGGTTTCCTCCTGCAGAACCTGCGCCGGTCTGACAGCGGCTTTGAGTTCCAGGCAAACGTAAAAATGCTCAACAGCGCGGTGGGAGACATCAACGCGTTCCCCGATTTCACAGGCACTGCCTATGACGGTCCAGTCCTGTGGATGGGCGGAGCGAAGTCGAACTACATCAAGGACGAACACGACGAACCCATGCGTGCTCTCTTCCCACGCGCACACAAAGTCATGGTCAAAGACGCAGGTCACTGGGTGCACTCAGAAAAACCTGAGGAATTCTTGGCGGTGCTTCGCGGTTTCCTTAAGCAGACCGCCGACAAGTGAGGTAGTCCTCAATTGCTTCGGCGGCACACACGTCCATTAGGCTAGAAAAACATTGTCTATTGCCTACGCATCTCGGAGGCCCAGTGAACGCTTCACCCGACACCACCGACCCGAAGTTCGCCGACTACGCGCACCCGGAAGCTCTCGTCTCCACCGCGTGGGTGGCTGAGAACCTCAACACCCCCGGTGTTGTCATCGTCGAATCTGACGAAGACGTCCTGCTCTACGAAACCGGCCACATTCCCGGCGCGGTCAAGATCGACTGGCACACCGAACTGAACGACCAGGTGGTCCGCGACTACGTGCAGGGCCCCGAATTCGCCGAAATGATGAGCGCCAAGGGCATCAGCCGCGACGACACGATCGTCGTCTACGGCGACAAGTCCAACTGGTGGGCCGCATATGCCATGTGGGTATTCAAACTGTTCGGCCACGAAGACGTTCGGCTCATGGACGGCGGCCGCGCAAAGTGGGAAGCCGAAGGCCGCGAAATGACGCGCGAAAAGCCGCAGCGTGAACGCACTGACTACCCGGTGGTCGAACGCAACGATGCACCTATCCGCGCGCTCCTGCCCGAGGTGCTGGAAGCCATCGGCCAGATTCCGCTGATCGACGTGCGCAGCCCGCAGGAATACACCGGTGAGCGCACCCACATGCCGGACTACCCGGAAGAGGGCGCTCTGCGCGGCGGACACATTCCCACCGCTCACTCGGTGCCGTGGGCAACCGCGGCCAATGAGGACGGCACGTTCAAATCGGCTGATCAGCTGCGCAAGATCTACATTGACGACCTTGGGCTGGGCAAGACCGACGTTGCCTACGCCTACTGCCGGATCGGTGAACGCTCCAGCCACACGTGGTTCGTGCTGTCCTACCTTCTGGGCTTTGAGAACGTGAAGAACTACGACGGTTCCTGGACCGAATGGGGCAACGCCATGCGCGTGCCGATCGTCCAGGGAGACCAGCCGGGAGAGGCTCCACAGAAGTGACTATTCCGCAGGCACTGCAGGAAATCGCCGACGACTTCGGCGCGATGGAGGAAAGCCAGCGGCTGGAACTGCTGCTGGAATTCAGCGACGAACTGCCGGACCTTCCACAGCGGCTGAAGGGCGATCCAAAGCTGCTTGAGCCCGTTCCGGAATGCCAGTCGCCGATCTTCATCCGCGTGGAGGTCGACGGCACCCAGCCGGACAGCACGGTGCACCTGTTCTTTTCGGCACCGGCGGAAGCTCCGACCACGCGCGGCTTCGCGGGGATCCTGAATGAGGGCCTGGATGGAGCAACCGTGCAGACAGTCCTCGACGTTCCCGCAGATTTCCCGCTTAAGCTCAACATTGAAAAGCAGGTCAGTCCGCTGCGGCTGAACGGAATGTCGGGCATGTTGGCCCGCATTCAGCGTCAGGTACGCGAAAAAGCGCAGCAGTGACCTCCCGTCCGGTGGTCTAACACCGCAGGGCAGGCCAATCTACGAAAGGAATTCTCATGGCAGACATCACTTTCCAGGGCGACCCCATCACCACCGTCGGAAACCTTCCCGAAAAGGGTGCGCAGGCTCCCGCTTTCACCCTGGTGGGCACGGATCTTTCCGACGTTGAACTGAAGAACTTCGCCGGCAAGCAGCTGGTCATCAACATCTTCCCCAGCATTGACACCGGCGTGTGCCAGGCGAGTGTCCGCGCTTTCAATGAAAAGGCCGGCGGCCGTGACAACACGGTTGTCCTCAACGTGTCGAAGGACCTTCCGTTTGCGCAGGAGCGCTTCTGCGCGGCTGAGGGCATTGACAATGTCGTGAGCGCCTCGGCGTTCCGTTCCTCCTTCGGTGAGGACTACGGCGTCACGATGACTGCAGGCCCGCTGAAGGGTCTTCTGTCGCGCGCGGTTGTCGTTGTGGACGCCGAAGGTTCGGTCGTCTACACCGAGCAGGTTCCCGAAATCGGTCAGGAACCGGATTACGAGGCGGCACTGGGCGCGCTCAAGTAAAGCTCACTGGTCAGCACTCGGCTGATTGGAAGGGCCGGTGGGAGGAAACCCCGCCGGCCCTTTCTTTTGTCCTCAGTGGGCGGCCGTCTCAAACCGACAGCGCGCAGCTGCAGCGACGCTCATTCGTATGATAGCCCCAGGAAGTCTCGCAGCCCGGGCAGTTTGCGGCGACCGACGGACAGCCCGTGCCGGTGTGCCGCCGCCAGCTGCGACAGGTTCCGGGTCGAATTGCCGATCTGCATGATGTCCGGTTCGATGATGAAGGCTCTGCCTTCTGCTTCGAGGTCGAACAGCTGTTCGCGGATGCTGTTGTAGCGTGCCGCCCGGGTTTCCATTGCCGCGGGGACCGCGGGCAGCCGACGGAAGATCTGCCGGGTGCTGTGTTTGAACCGCGCGGGCGATTTCCGGTACCGGCGTTCTTGGGTCAGCACGAATACGCCCCGGTCAAAACCCGCATCGAGCATGGCCGGCAGAGCGATTCCGCCGCCGTCGCCAAGAGCGCCGTCAACGTAGAGTGTGCCGTCAACGTCTGTGACGGGCATGACGATCGGCATGGTCGATGACGCTCGCACTCTCAGCAGGTAGTCGTCCATCGTGGGGAAGTCAGCACGCCGCCATTCGACGGTCGTGCCGTCTTCGGCATTGAACGCCACAACGGACACTTCTGACGGGTGTGCGCAGAAGGTGTCCCAGTCAAGCGGCAGGGCCTGATCGGGCAGGGCGGTGTTCTGGTAGATGTATTCGGCGTTGAACAGCCCTTGCCCGCGCGCAAAAGTCTTCAGCGACCCGAACTGCGGGTCGGTGGAGAACTCCACGAAGCTGCGCCTGGCGCGATCGATGTCGCGCGACACCAGGTTCGCTGTCGTCGAAGTGCCCGCACTGACCCCGAAGGTGTGCGGGAAGTCGATGCCGGCCCGAATGAGTGTGATGGCAATGCCGGCCGAGAACGCCGCCCGCATGCCTCCGCCCTCAAACACGAGTGCGGTGTCGGTGACGCTCGGCCCGGAACCCGGCTGCCACGGAACAGCTGTCACAGCCGCACCTCACGGACTGGCAGAGCGGCCTCAATCCCGAGGCGCCTGCCGGCTTCCTCTGTGACACCCCGGTTGATCTCTTCTGGGGTGGGGTGGTCGGGCAGCGCTGCAAGGTACTGTTCGTGGGCTGCCAGTGAGGCGATGCCCTTCTGCAGAGGTTCGCCGGACACATCGACATAGTGCGTGGGTTTGGTTGCTGCACAGAATAGGGCCCGGTCGACCTTCCAGCGCTTAAGACCCAGGTCCTGGAAGATCCACGGGTTGTCGGCATCGCGAATGGCGTCCATGAGTGCCATACCGCAGGCACGGTGGTCGACGTGGTTGATGCCGAAGCCGACTTCGAGTTCCCACGTCAGTGAGATCGCCATCTGCGGCCGTACTTCGCGGATCTTGCGGGCAATGGCCTTGCGCACGCTGTGGTCGGGTTCCAGCAGTCCGTCCGGGAAGCCAAGGATTTCCAGTGACGCCGCACCGACGACGTCGCAGGCGGCCTGCTGTTCTTCCGCGCGAAGGGCTGCGGTCCGGTCTGGTTCGATGGAGGCGATGCCGGCTTCTCCGGCGGTCAGCAGCAGATAGTGAATTTCGATTCCCTCTGCCGCCCACTTGGCAACTGCTGCCGATGCTCCGTACTCCATGTCGTCCGGGTGGGCCACAACCGCGAGCACCCGTTCAACGCCTTCGGTGTCCAGCTTCGCAAGGTCAGTCATACCGCTCACTCTAGCGGCGCCTCGTCAGCACTCGGAAGCGAACACGGCAGCCGAACAAAGAAGCGGGGCGGCAGTTCGATCAGAACTGCCGCCCCGCTCA
>NZ_KV786096.1:0-34536 GCF_001806835.1 Brevibacterium sp. HMSC24B04
CTGACAAGAACAAAAACAACACCAACAACACCAAGTGCTGCCAGCATCATCCTGCTACTAATCAAAAAAAATTCCATGGCCAGAAACAAAAAAATCTGGCACCACGAAACAAACAAACACGCTATTGAGTTGACAAAGAACAGACACACAAAAAATCCACACCCACAACCGTGAGCACTTCATCAAAGGTGAAAGTCTCGCGCTCAGCAATTTGAGCGCTTGGCTATCTTAGCCTGAAGTTCATCTGCCTGCAAATCCTTGATTCGCTGCAGTTAATCTTCGCTTGCTCCGGATCGCTTCCACGTTCCTGGGAACGAGACATAACTCTAGACCGACCGCATTCAGCTTTGCAAGCCGAATTCGAGTGAGGTGCGCCACGCTTTGGGTACTGCCACCAGGGAAGACACTGCCGCGCCCCTCACTCAGGCGGGATCAGCGAGACCCGGCCAGTTATTGCGAACATTGCCCACCTCGGCACCCACCTCGTGCCTTTTAATGCGGTCCGGATCTACACCACCCACGAGCCCCTCAAGCAGGTGTCCGGTGTCAGCTTTTGAATCAACCGCCGGGTTGAGCCACTGGCTGATCTGATCCCGCTCTAAGAAAAGAGGCATGCGGTGGTGCACCTGCTCCAGATGCCCACGCGCGGGCAGCGTCAACATGGTTGTCGAAACCAACCACCCGTCAAGCACGGACGGATCTGCCTCTGACTGATCAACCTGCTCCGGCGGCTGCTGGCGCAGTTCAAATAGGCCCGCCATGAAAATCCAGTCTTCACCATCGGCGTGCATATACCAGGGCTGTTTGCCGGATTCGGTCTTTTCCCATTCGTAGTAGCCGTTGACGGCAACCGCACAGCGCCTAGATGTGAAGGCCGACCGGAACATGGGTTTGGAGTCAACGGTTTCCGACCGGGCATTGAATGCCCGGAAGCCAATCTTGTCGTCTTTAGCCCACCCTGGAACCAGCCCCCAGCGGGCCGCCTCCAGTCGCCGTGACAGCTGCCCGTCTTCATCGACCCGATCGAGGATGATCGGCAGTGGTGAGCCGGGAGGCACGTTATAGCTTTCCGGCACGTTCCAGCGGAAAGAGTCGACATCGAGCTCATCGACCAAAGACGCCGGATCCACCGCCATATTCACGCGACCACACATACAGCCATCATCGCACTCCTTATGTCTAGGCGCAGTGACCGACTTGTGACATGGCCAAGCGGTCCGCCCGCAGACGCGGATGTGCGCTCGACCACACAAGCCCATAGACTCAGCCCGACTATGGCTGAGAACTTCGACCCGATCCGGGAAGCACGGCGCCAGTGGGAAGCCCACGGCTACGCCGAGGCGGCTGACGGCATGACGCTGACCACCAGCATCATGCGCTCACAGCAGCTGCTCATGGCACGCATCGACCGTGCCCTGCGGCCGCTGAAGCTGACCTTTGCCCGGTACGAGCTGCTGACGCTTCTGCGCTTCAGCAGCCACGGCGAGCTCCCGATGTCCGTCGTCTCACGGCGCCTGCAGGTTCACCCGACCTCGACGACGAACGCCGTGGACCGGCTGGAGCGAGCGGGACTCGTCAAACGCATCCCGCACCCGGACGACGGTCGGTCGACGATTGTGCAGCTGACCGAAGCCGGTCGCGAACTCTCGCTTGCCGCTACAGACGCGCTGAACCGCGAGGTGTTCACCCGCCCGGGTATTGAGGGCGAGCGCATGGACCTGCTGCTGCAGCTTCTGGCCGAGCACCGCACGGCACTAACAGGAGACTGAGCACTCCCCCGGTCGCGGCACCTTGCCTCTCTCCACCTCACCCTCCCGGCACCTCACCCCTCCCTCCACCTCACCCTCTCGGCACCTCGGCCCCGCCACCTCGTGCACCGAATGTTCACTCCCCCGGCAGATGCCGAACACCGATGCGTGTGACGAAAAGGTGTGACACCGGCTACACTGGCGGCGACTTTGTTTGACGTCCTACTAAATTTTGGAGGCAACAACATGGCACGCAGCACTGCGGCTTCTCTGCCCTTTGGGCTGAGCGATGACCAGCTCGAACTTGCGAACATGTGCCGCGAGTTCGCAGATGAACAGCTGGCACCGCACGCTCTCGAATGGGATGCCAATTCGCACTTCCCCGTCGACGTCATCAAGTCGACCGCGGACCTGGGTATGGGCGGCATCTACATTGACGAAGACAAGGGCGGGTCCGGCCTGGGCCGTATGGACGCAGCTCTCATCTTCGAAAACCTGTCGACCGGCTGCCCCGCGGTTGCTTCGTACATCTCGATTCACAACATGGTTGCCTCGGTCATCGAGCGCTTCGGCAACGAAGACCAGCACGAGCGCTACCTGTCGAAGCTCGTGACCTTCGAAAACCTCGCCAGCTACTGCCTGACCGAACCGAACGCCGGTTCTGACGCAGCCGGTCTGCGCACTTCGGCACGCCGCGACGGCGACCACTACATCCTCAACGGCGTCAAGCAGTTCATCTCTGGCGCGGGCGCATCAGACGTTTACCTGGTCATGGCACGCACCGGCCAGGACGGCGCCCGCGGAATCTCAGCCTTCATCCTGGAAAAGGGTATGGAGGGCCTGGACTTCGGCCCCGACGAAATCAAGATGGGCTGGCACGCACAGCCCACCCGCCAGGTCATCATGGAAAACGTTCGCGTTCCCGTGGAAAACCTGGTCGGTGAGGAAGGTGAAGGCTTCAAGGCCGCCATGAGCGGTCTGGACGGCGGTCGCCTCAACATCGGTGCTGCTTCGCTCGGCGGTGGCCAGTCGGCACTGGAAAAGGCCGTGCAGTACTTGGGCGAACGTCAGGCATTCGGCCAGGACCTCAACCAGTTCCAGGCACTGCGCTTTGAAGTCGCCCAGATGCAGGCCGACCTCGAAGCCGCTCGTTCGCTCCTGTGGCGCGCCGCCCAGGCCTACGACGCCAAGCACGAAAACACCACCCTGCTGTCGGCAATGGCTAAGCTCAAAGCCACCGACACCGGATTCGATGTTGCCAACCGCGCACTGCAGCTGTTCGGCGGCTACGGCTACCTCCACGAGTACGGTGTGGAGAAGCTGGTCCGCGACCTGCGAGTCCACCAGATTCTTGAAGGCACGAACGAAATCATGCGCGTCATCATTTCGCGCAAGAGCACAGGAGTTGCATAAGTTGACTGAAGAAACCCCGGTCGTTCTCAGCACCGAAGGCGGGCTGGGACGCATTGAACTGAACAAGCCGCGTGCTATCAACGCGCTCAACCAGGAAATGGTCGACATCGTCAACGAGGCCCTGGTCAAGTGGCAGGACGATGACTCGATCAAGGCTGTGCTCGTCACCGGTCGTGGTGAACGCGGCCTGTGCGCCGGCGGTGACATCAAGGCCATCCACGCTTCCCTAATCGACGGCACCGACGCGAACCTGCAGTTCTTCGGCGAAGAGTACGTGATGAACGACCGGATCGCCCGCTTCCCCAAGCCCTATGTGGCGTTCATGAACGGCATCACGATGGGCGGCGGCGTTGGAATTTCGGCGCACGGTTCGCACCGCGTTGTCACCGACAGCACCAAGATCGGCATGCCCGAGACCACCATTGGCCTGTTCCCGGATGTCGGCGGCACCTACCTGCTGGCGCAAGCTCCCGGTGCGGTCGGCATGTACCTTGCTCTGACCGGTCTGCCGGTCGGCGCAGGTGCCGCACTTGCCGCCGGTCTTGCCGACTACTACATCGAGGACGCCAAGCTCAATGAGGTCGCAGCTGAACTGGCCAAGCGCCCGGCAGAGGCTGAGGCCGTTCTCAAGGACTTCGCATCGGAGGCTCCGGCTGATGAGCTCGCTGAGCACCGCGAAGCCATCGACAGCGCATTCTCTGCCGATTCGGTCGAGGAGATCGTCGAGCGCCTGCGCGAACTCGGCACCGAATGGGGCACCAAGACGGCTGATCTCATCGAAACGAAGTCGCCGCTGAGCCTGAAGGTGACGTTCGAATCGATCCGCACCGCCGGCGACATGAGCCTCGAAGAGGTCCTGGAGCGCGACCTGCGCACCGGCATCAACCTCGGCAAGCACAACGACCTGGCCGAGGGCATCCGCGCCCAGGTCATCGACAAGGACCGCAACCCGCAGTGGAAGCCGGCTACCCTGGAGGAAGTCAGCAGCGAACTCGTCCAGGAAGTCCTGACAGAACCCGCAGCACGAAAGGTTTTCCAGTGACCCAGTACGAAACCATCAAGGTCGACATTTCGGACAAGATCGGCACCATCACCCTGGCTCCGGGACCCATGAACCCGCTGAGCTCGCAGGTCATGAAGGACGTCACGGCGGCTCTTGCTGAGTTCGACGCCTCTGACGATGTCCGCGCGATCATCATCACCGGTGACGGCGACAAGGCATTCGCAGCCGGTGCTGACATCAAGGAAATGGCTTCGCTCGAATTCGCCGAGGCCTACCGCGAAGACTTCTTCGCCGGCTGGAACCGCCTGCGTGAGGTCCGCAAGCCGATCATTGCAGCCGTCAACGGCTACGCCCTGGGCGGCGGATGCGAACTGGCGATGATGTGTGACTTCATCATCGCCTCGGACCGCGCCCAGTTCGGCCAGCCGGAGATCAACCTCGGCGTTCTGCCGGGCATGGGCGGATCGCAGCGCCTGACCCGCGCGATCGGCAAGGCCAAGGCCATGGACCTGTGCCTTACCGGCCGCTTCATCAAGGCTGACGAAGCCCTCGAATCGAACCTCGTTGCCCGCGTTGTGCCGCATGACGAACTCATGGACACCGCCCGCGAAGCAGCCGGCGTCATCGCCTCGAAGTCGCTTATTGCTTCGGCCATGGTGAAGGAAGCCGTAAACGCGGCATTCGAAACCACGCTCGACCAGGGCCTGGTGTACGAGCGTCGCCTGTTCCACTCCTCGCTGGCCACGGAAGACCAGAAGGAAGGCATGGGCGCTTTCGTTGAGAAGCGCAAGCCCGAATTCAAGGACCGCTGAGAAACGGAGCACAAACCGGCACCCCAGCCGGTCCCGGCTGTCCCCAAACTTGCTGATCAGCTCACCTTGACCAGCATGCGAACGCCCCGCCCACCGGCGGGGCGTTTGTCGTCTAAAGTGATGTCGGACACTCAGATCGAAGGAGCTTCATGACTGTCGAACGCACCGAACTTCCCGAACAGCTGCGCGCTGATCTGCGCCTGCCGATTGTGGCATCCCCCATGTTCATCGCGTCGGGCCCCGAGCTCGTCAAGGCCCAGTGTCAGGCGGGAATCATCGGCTCTTTCCCCACTCTCAACGCCCGCCCGCAGGAGGCGCTGTCGGACTGGTTTGACGAGATCCGCGAATCGAATGCCGAGTTCGCCAAGAACAATCCCGGCACTCCGGTGGGCCCGTTTGCCGCGAACCTCATTGTGCACCGTTCCAATGACCGCATTGAGCACGACCTCGGCGTTGTTGTGGACCACAAGGTTCCGATTGTCATCACCTCGCTGGGTGCACGCGAAGACGTCTATGAGGCCGTCCATTCCTATGGCGGCATTGTGCTGCACGATGTCATCAACAACCGCTTTGCCCACAAGGCCATTGAGAAGGGCGCAGACGGCCTGATTGCCGTTTCTGCCGGAGCTGGTGGGCACGCGGGTGCGCTGTCGCCGTTTGCGCTCATCCGTGAGATCCGCGAATGGTTCGGCGGTCCCCTGCTGCTGTCGGGAAGCATCGCCCACGGAACCTCAGTTCTGGCCGCGCAGGCCGCCGGAGCGGACTTCGCCTATGTCGGTTCGGCGTTTTTGGCCAGCCCCGAAGCGAATGTTGTTGAAGGCTACCGCGACATGATTGTGGATTCCGGCGCCAGCGACGTTGTGTACTCGAACCTGTTCACGGGAGTGCACGGCAACTATCTGCGCGGTTCGATTGAGGCTGCCGGGATGGACCCGGACAATCTGCCCGAATCTGATCCTTCGAAGATGAACTTCAGCAGCGGTGGGTCGTCGAAGTCGAAGGCGTGGAAGGACATCTGGGGCTCCGGTCAGGGCATTGGCGCGGTGCGCGAAAAGCTGCCGGTTGCCTCGGTCGTGGAGCGTCTGGAAGGCGAGTACCGGGCAGCCGTCGAGGATCTGCGCGGCCGGATCTTCTGAGGCTCCGCTGTGCGGAGCCTCCGTTCCCACCCCGCACGAGGTGGAGGTCGGCAGATCTGTCCCTTCCACCTCGGCGGGGGTACGGTGAGCGTATGAAGATTGCGCTTGCACAGATCAATACGACTCCCGATGTTTCGGCCAATGTGAGCAAGGTCGAGGACTATGTGCGTTCGGCCGCTGAGGCGGGAGCTGTCCTGGTGCAGTTTCCGGAGGCGACGATGCGGTCGTTCGGCCCGGGGCTGCGTGAGGACACCCGGCAGCACGCTGCGGCGTGGCAGGAGCGGATGCAGGCGCTCTCAGTTGAGCACGAACTGACAATTGTCGCCGGTGAGTTCTTGGCGCACGCGGATCGTGTGGTCAATCAGCTGGCGGTCTACTCCCCCGCTGGCGAGCGCGTGGCGTACGAAAAGATCCACCTGTACGACGCCTTTGGGTTCCGTGAATCCGACACGGTGGAGCCGGGCAGTGACATTGTCACAGTCGACGTCGAAGGCGTGACCGTCGGTCTTGCCATCTGCTATGACATTCGCTTCCCGAAGCTGTTTGCTGAGCTTTCCCGCGCGGGTGCGCAGTTGGCGCTGGTGTCCGCATCCTGGGGTGCGGGCCCGGGCAAGCTCTACCAGTGGGATCTGCTGGCACGGGTGCGGGCGCTGGATTCCAACATGATCGTCTCTGCCGTTGACCAGGCTGATCCGAAGGTTTCGGGTGTCGAGGTGCCGGCTGACGCCCCGACGGGTGTGGGCGGTTCGCTGGTTGTCGACCCGTTTGGCGCACCGATCGCGCAGGAAGACGGGCAGGGCGAGCAGCTGATCGTTACAGACATTGACTTCGGCGTGATCGACAAGGCCAAGAGCGCACTACCAGTCCTCGAAAACGCACGACTGGGGTACTGAGCGAAGCCTGGGCTGCTCAGCCCAGTTCTGAGCAGGGTTCTGAGCCAATGTGTCCCACTGCGTAAGCGAGCGTGGTCTGCGCGCTGGATTTTCAGCCCGTGTTCGCCTTGAGCCGGTTAGATTAGAAGTGACGGCAGAACGCCGTCATGACGCTAACCGCCCGCAGCTGACTGGGCGGAGGAAGGCAGAGACCATGACCCGCACCTATGTTGTCACCGGTTCGGCTTCGGGTATCGGCGCCACAACCGCCAAGATTCTGCGTGAACGCGGTGACCGCGTTGTCGGAATCGACCTGAAGAACGCTGATGTTGAAGCTGACCTGTCCACCCGGGAGGGCCGTTCGCAGGCTACCGCTTCCGCTGTTGAACTTGCCGGCGGGACAGTTGACGCTGTCATCGCCTGCGCTGGTATTTCCGCTCCCATTCCGAAGACCGTGTCGGTGAACTACTTCGGTGTGGTTGAGCTTCTTGAGGCCCTGCTGCCGGCTCTGAAGAAGTCGGAAGCCCCGCGGGTTGCCGTTGTGTCCTCGATGGCGTCGCTGCAGCCGAACGACCCCGCACTGGTCGATGCGATGCTCGCCGGGGACGAAGCCAAGGCCCTTGAGATCGCTGAAAGCCACGTGTCGGATGATCCGATGACCGGCTACGTTTCCTACCCGTCGTCTAAGCGCGCTCTGTCGCGCTGGGTGCGCCGCGCTTCGATTTCTGACGAATGGGCTGGCGCCGGCATTCCGGTCAACGCGATTG
The DNA here is from genome assembly GCF_001806835.1 of Brevibacterium sp. HMSC24B04. Taxonomy (NCBI): domain Bacteria; kingdom Bacillati; phylum Actinomycetota; class Actinomycetes; order Micrococcales; family Brevibacteriaceae; genus Brevibacterium; species Brevibacterium sp. HMSC24B04. Next base: position 7,752 of record NZ_KV786096.1, read on the forward strand.
CCCCGGGCACCGTGCTGACACCCATGACGGAAGAGCTTCTGTCCACGCCGGAAATGACGGCGTATGTTGACCAGCAGGTCCCCATGCCGCTGAACTACCACCAGCCGCCGGAATCCGTGGCTGATGCACTCATCTGGATCACGGAACCGGCCAACACCCACATGGCCGGTCAGACCATCTACGTTGACGGCGGTGCAGAGGTTTCACTGCGCGGCGAAGACGTGTGGGCCTGGAACGACTGAGGGCGCTTAAGCCCAGAACTCACAGCAGGAGAATATGGAGCAGCACTCTCATGGCGGCGATCAGGCGAACACACGGGACGCCGACCGCGACGGCGATCGCACACCGGTTTCGCCCAGCAGGCGCAGCAAGCCGGCGAAGAAGAAGCGCAAGGGCATCAATGGCAATGCCCTTATCGCCTTCGTACTGGTGGTCGTCGGTTTGGGGGTGCTGCTCTACCCTGTTGCAGCCACCCAGTGGAACAATTTTCAGCAGCGTCGCGCAGCTGATGAGTATTCGCAGTTGGAAAAGAAGGCTTCGCCCGAGGCTCTGAACACGGCCTGGGATGATGCACACACCTACAACGCGGCCTTGGGCCAGATCAGCGTTCAAGATGCGTGGACAACTTCGGATGACGAAGATTCACCCGAGTACAAGCGCTATGAAAAGTACCTGTCGGTGCTGTCGGAAACGGATGCGCTGGGCAGGATTGTCATCCCGTCTATCAAATCTGATTTGCCGATTTACCACGGAACATCGGAAAAGGCACTCACCCGAGGTGCCGGTCACCTGTACGGCACGGACTTCCCGGTAGGAGGCAAGGGCAAGGGCGAGGGTCGCCATTCTGCTCTGTCGGCACACACGGGTCTGCAGGATGCGACGATGTGGGACAACCTCGACAAGGTGCAGAAGGGCGATGCTTTCTACATTGCGGTCAGCGGTAAGAAGCTGAAGTACGAGGTTGACGATATTCAGGTTGTTGAACCCTCTGATACCAGTTCCATCAGGAGGGAAGAGAACAAGGACCTGGTCACTCTCATTACGTGCACGCCCTATGGCATCAACACGCACCGCCTGCTGGTGACTGGACACCGGGTTCCTATGGATCCCAGTGACGATTCCGTGTTTGACGGTTCCGGTATGCAGTGGCAGTGGTGGATGTGGGCAATCCTCGCAGCAGCCGCGGTCATTGTTCTGATGCTTGTCTACTGGTGGCGCAAATCGACAAAGGCTGCGAAGGACTGACCAGGTTCAGCTCAACGTTGAGGCCCGCACCCCTTGGGGTGCGGGCCTCAATTGTTGTCGGCGTACGGTTTATGTTGCCTTGGTGCTGACGGTCAGGTTTGTGGCTGAGTGTCAGGCGCGCCTGCGGTACATGAGCAGTGCACCTGCCGCGGCGATGGCCATACCGCCTGCAGCCCACCATGCCACGCCGTTGCCGCCGGTCTTGGGCAATTCACCGGATTTGGTGTCAGAAACCGTCAGGATCATTGCGTCTCCAGTACCGCTTGCTTCGATCAGGCCGTTGCTCTTGCCTGCCGAAATCTTGTACTTCTTGGTGTCCTGGTCCATTCCGATTTCGAACATGACCGGGTGCGGCAGCAGGTTCAGTCCCTTCGGCGCTTTGGTTTCCACGAGGAAGAACGTACCGGTTGTCTGCACCTCGATAGATTCCTCACCCGGCTTGATGGTCCACAGCGGTTTTCCGGCACTGTAGTCAGGCTTGCCGTCCTTAGCCGGGTAGATCTCAAAGGTCGCACCACCCAGGCCTTCCAGTTCTGTGATCTCACCGTCAACGTACTGGGCCTTTTTGAAGGTCAGCTTTCCTGTTGCTTCCGGTGTCTTGTAGTTGTCAACCACGCATGACACGCGTGACAGCTTCTTGTCTTTCTCACTCATATTCACGGTGAAGCCGAACTCGCCGACGTTCTCAACCGGGATCTTTGTGGTACTGCCGTCGCGGGTTTCCTCGCAGACGGCGTTCTTACCTTCGCGTTGGTACAGCGAGAAGCCCTGCTGCTGGACCTCGGCAAGCGTCAGTTTCTGCTGTTTCTCGCTCTGGATTCCCCAGCGGGCAGTTCCCTTGTCTTCGTCCCGCGACGAAGTGACTTTGCGCCACTGCGTGACGAGTTCACCATTTCCGGGATCAATGACCTTCTGGCCATTAGCGGACAGAGTGAATTCCCAACCGGGCTCACCATCTTTGAGCACATTGCCCTTCTCATCGACGATGCGTTTCTTGACGATCACTTCACCGTTGCACTTCTCGGTCAGCTCCTGGGCGATCGTTTTCATCTGCGCAGCGAGTTGTCCATAGCCCTCGATACGGACGGTGTCACCTGCACCGGAGATATCTTCGCCCATTAACTTGACAGAACGTGCCCCGTAGGTCCACTTTGACATGTCCGAAGTGACGGTCACTGACTTCCCGTCAGACGTACGCTCAAACACCTGCAGTGCCCGGTTCGGCGCCAGCTTCGCGGCTCGCTCCAGATTCGCCATAATGAGTTCGCCGCTTTGCGGAGTTCCTTTACGTTCCTTGTCGTTGTAGTTCGCTTCTCGCGCGCCTTGAATCCCGGAGTTGATTCTGTAGTAGACACCGGTTTGTTGCGGTACTTCCGCCTGCAGATCGATGCGTTTGATGTCTTTGAGGACGTAGTCCTGCTCAACAACCCAATCTTTACCCGTATTTCCACCAAGTGTCAGATCGACCATGAGGGGAACAACGCGGGTGCCTTGTTTTTTGAGTTCATTCGCTGCGTCAATTGCATCGTTGAGTGCACTTGCCTGAACAAACTCTCCGCCGATGCCTTTGCTCTTGATCGTGGACGACATCGTAGGCATACCGTCAGTAATGAAGTACACGACGTCGTAGTTTCCAGCCTTGACTTGCTGCAAACCAGCTTGCCAGTTCGTCGCACTGTTATTCGAGTTATAAGCCCAGTTTCCGACGACACGTTTTGCCTGGTTGACTCCAGCCGTTGTCTGCATAGAAATATAGGGCGGGTTATTGCCAGCGGTCGATCCGGCACCATTTGCTGGAGCAGTGCTCGCAAAGTTGTAGATACCGAGTTCGGCGGGAGTGCCTGCAAGAGCGTCAATAAAGGCGTTTGTTGCAGTTTTGGTCGCTTCAAAACCATTGACGTCGGCATACCGCAACGACGTGGACAAGTCGGCGACAACCGCAATGCGCAGCCCACAGCTCATGGGAATCTGAGGGTTCGCAACGCGCCCGTGAACCCATTTCGCTCCGTCAGGCGGTGAAATGATACCTGGGTCAATGGGATTTGTAGCCTTCGTCCCGTAAGCCTTCAGCTCAACTTCCAGGTTCTTGTTCTGAGGAAGGTTACTGGTGAACGTGAACACTGCTTCTTTTGACAGAAACGCCGAGTCGACCTGTTTGCCGTTCTTCACTGGCACTACGTCCATTGCGATGTAGCCGTTGCCGATGTTGACGTTGCGCTTCTGCAGCGTCACGCCGTCTTCAATCTTGTCGACCGTCAGCTGGTAGTGCTGCGGGTCAAGGAACGTAGCGTCAGTTTTGATGCGCACCGTGATGTAGTTCAACTTCGCGTCCTCACCGACTTTTGCCGTGAAGACGTTCGGCGTACCTGGGTTGACCGGGTCGCCCTGCAGCGAGAACCCATCTCCGGTGGCTTTGAATGTGCGACCGTTTGGCGGTGGGGTGGAATCACCCGAACAGTTCTTTTTCTCACCGCTCATGTCGAACGACCATTCAGTCTGTGCGCCAGAAGCAATCTGGTAACCAGGTTGTGCCTTGGCCGTGACCTTGACGGTGGCACGCTTGTTCCCTTCGACGAAATACTGCCCGGCAGGTTCCTCCTGGCCCGCAATGTAGTAATCAACACCCTTTGTGTCGGGAATGTTGATATAGCCCTTCTCCACACACTGAGCGGCGGTGGCGGGGTCTACTGCCGTCGGCGCTGCTGGCGTCACAGTCGTCGGGTTCGGCGTAGGGTCCGGATCAGTCGGAGGCGGAGTGGTGCCGCCCACAGCACCCTTCGGGGCTACGGAGACCGTACCCTTCACCTTGGGATAATTGAACCTCAGGTACAGGTCGATCGTGTCGCCCTTCTTCAGGGTGGTGTTAAGGCCGGTGACCGTCTTGGAGTACGGCAGCTTTTGCGACGAAGAAAAAGTCTCTTTCTTCAGACTCTTGCCGTTGACCATGAGGTTGTACTCAAGCAAGAAGTAGTTGCCAGTCACGTTGAAGTCGAGACTGTTCATGGTCGCGTCAGCGTCAACCGTGAACGTGTAGGTGTTCTGAGTAGAAGTGTTCGAAAAGTCTCGCTTCGCTGGGCTGACCGGAATGTTCTGCGTCTGCGCCTGAGCGGGCGTGGGGCCTGGAATGACTGCGAGTCCGTTGGCGATGAGCGCTGCCAGCACTGCGAACACGGCAAGCACCCGCATGACCGTGTGCTGTTCTTTCGACAGGCGGAATGGAAGTGTGTGCCTCATTTCTTCCCACCTTCTGACTTTCTTCTGCTGGCAACGATGATGATGAATCCGGCGCCGATGAGCACGGCGGCGATGATGACGATGATGGTGACCTGAGCACCCGTAACGGGCATCGACTGGTCGTGACCCTGCGGGGTCTTGGGCTTTTCCGGTGTATCCACAACAGGCGGCGTTGGCGGAGGTTCATTGCCCGGCGGTGGGCCCTGGGGAGAGCGTGATTTGGCGACGATGACGCCTTCAACCGGTGAATCGCCCTGCGGTCCGCTGTGGAACGGGACCGCTACAAGGAACGAGTTGATTTCGCGGTAGCTGTCATTGGGTGCCGATGAGCTTGCCAGGTAGATGCCCTTCGGCAGGCTTGCGAACTTCGCGGATCCTGCAGCGTTCGTGACCTTGCTGAACGAGCGGTCTTTCGGCCATGCGGAAACATCATCGACCGAGGCGGATTCGACCCGCTTCATGTCGGATGAGTTCTCGGCCGAAACGCCTTCCAGCCGTTCAAGTTTGACAGTCACACCGGAAACCTTGCCGGCGGCCGGCGAGTGGTCGTCTTCGGGGTTGCCGGGGCTGATGGTGATGGTGACGATGTCAGTGCCCGGAGTGTTCTTTCCGCTGCCCGAACTCGCCTGCCCAACAATTTTGGCGGCATGCGCGGGGCTGCCACCCGCAAAACCAAGAGCACAGAGCATGGCGCATACGGCCAGCAGCACCGCTGCCGTTCTGCCCCATGACACTGCGTGTCGTTTCATAGTCATCTGTTCACCAAAATCAGTTGTTGTCATCCGACTGCTTCTGTGCGCCGGAAGACAGTCCCTTGCTGTTGCCGTTCGCGCTGGCTGCTGCAGTGCTGAGCTTGCGCTGTCGTCGCGCCCACCAGGCGAAGCCGGCACCGATAGCCAGTACGGCTGCCATGAGCGCGTACATCCACCACTGCCATCCGCCGCTGTGGTTCTGATCGAACACACCTTCGTCCACTGGTTCCAGGGGAACCTGGTGTCCGCGCACCAAGAGTCGGTGCGTGTTCACTCCGTAGGGCGTGCACGTGATCAGCGTGATGTAGTCGCCGCTTTCGTCCGGCGTGAGACCTTCGGTCTGGTTGGGAAGGACCACCTTGATCTGATCGATTTCGTACTTGAGCTTGTGACCTGAGACCTGCACGTAGAAGGCGTCGCCCTCTTCGGCTTTGCTGAGGTTGTCGAACATTGTGGCGTTCGACAGTCCCGTGTGTCCGGTGATGACCGAATGGGTTCCCCTGCCGCCGACGGGAAGGTCAGATCCGTACAGGTGCCCCAGTCCCCTCTGCAGAACATCGTCCGAAGTTCCGTGGTAGAGGGGCAGATCCACGCCGATCTTCGGGAAGATGAACCGGGCCATGGCATCGTTTTCACTCAGCTGGTCCAGATACTCCGCGTATTCGGGGTTGTCTGAGCTGATGTCGTTGAGCCACGGGTCGAGGATCGGGCCGGAAGTACGCTGTTCGTTGTATTCGTGCGCTTTGTCCCACTGCGTGTTCTTGACTTCCTGAGGAGTGTCTTTGTCCAGCTGCGCATATTCTTTGGCAGCTTTTGACGCTCCGTAGTTGTTCCATGCGGTGGAGACAACCGGGTACATCATCACGAGCAAACCGAGGATCACCACGATGGCCGGCAGCATCAGGCTGTTCTTCTTCACCTTGCCGTACTGGCCGTTCGTGACGGTTCGCTTCAAAGTTGATGTGGGGCTGTTCTCCACCGCATGGCTCCCAGGTCTGTATCACTGAGTGGGTTTGTGTGGGGCAGTGCGCAGTGTCTGCTCACTGCCCCACCGTCCAGAGCCCAGTGGGCTCATGGATTTCCCTGGGTCTTACTCGGCCTGTGCCTGCTTGGCGTTGCGGCGAGCAAACCACACACCGGCAGCGGCGATCAGGGCACCAAGGGCGCCGAGGAGGCCGACACCCGCACCACCGGTCATCGGCAGGTTCGGGGTGTCCTGCTTGATGTTCTCGATCTCGGACACGAGGGTGACCTCGTCATCGCCTTCGAACTCACCAGTCTTCGCAATGTTTTCACGGGTGAAGTCGATTTCGGTGACGTTCTTTTCCGGCAGGACGTAGCCAGCCGGGGCCTTGGTTTCCTTCAGGCAGAACTTCTTGGTCGCCGGAGCTTCCTTGTTGTCCTCGAAGTCCGTAACGTGCAGGCCGTCAATGCTGATGGTGCCGTCAGCCCCGGTGGTCCACTTGGAAACGTTCTTCACCGTCACCTGCGCCCCGAGGTTTTCAGCCGAGGTGCACTGGTAGAGCTCAAATTCAGCACCTTCGAGGACCTTGCCGGTTTCCTTGCCGTCCTTCTTCACGACCTTGAGCTTGCCGTGGTAGGTGACGACTTCGTTGGTCTTGTTCTTGACCTCGTTGCCGGTATTCGGGTTGTTGAAAATGACCTCGGCCTGGTTCTTCAGTTCGGTGGTGTCGCCGACTTCCTTGCGCTTGACGTCGAAGGTCAGCAAAAGCTTGTCGCCGGACTTGACCTTCGCCAGGCCCTGTTCCGTCAGCGTGACGACAAGCTTGTTGCCGGTTTCAGCGGGGTTGTTGACGGTGTAGTCACCGGCCTGAAGAACGGTGTTACCGGCCTTGACCTCGGTGACTTTCTGGAAGTCGAGGCGCTGGTCCAGCTGGTCCTCGAAGCGGAAGGCGGTCAGCTGTTTGCCCTCGCCCCAGGTGGGAGCATCAGCGTTGATGGTGTAGGTGTAGGCGTCCTGGATGTGCTTGTCAGCATCCTTGACGGTCTTTTCCGTCTTGGTTTCGGTGTTCTTGGGGTACGCGATGACGTCGTAGTTCCACGCGTCCGAAGCTTCGTTCACCATGGGGATCGAAACGATGAAAGGAGCGCCGGCAACGATTCCGTCCGGAGCGTTGGTTTCTTCAACCAGGTAGATGCCCAGGTCGAGATTGCCGAAAGCCGCCTTGCCATCAGCACCAGTGGTCTGCTCGAAGGTCGTGGTGGTCTTGTCAGCGTCCTTCACGTCAGCCGCAGTCTTCGGGAAGGTCTTCCAGTCACCGTTCTGCAGGTCGTAGTCGAGCTTGGTTATCTTGAAGGTAACGCCTTGAAGTGCCTCACCCGGCACGTTCTGCATTTCCTTACCGGTGGCACGAGTGTCGGATTCAGCACCCTTCTTCTTGAAGAGGGTCAGCGAGCCCTTCTTGGAGAAGTCGATGTTGCCCTTCTGCACCTGGGCAACAGCGGGTTCAGCGAGGACGGCCGGAGCGGAAACACCCATCGAGAGTCCGAGAACAGCCGCGACTGAGGCCGCACATACGGCCTTAGAGAACGTAGTCATGGATTCAATTCCTTTGCATCAGTTTTAAGGCCGGAGCCTCAGCATTTTTCGCGATCCACCTGGATGCACACGTTGCGCGTTCTGTGAAACCGCTTAGAAATAAATTAGCAAAACCGCATATAAAACGTTAGTTCAACTTTGTATTACTGTTTTTGTTCATCGGTCCGAGTGGCGGGGTCGAGCAGCCGGACCCCTGCAACAGCACCGCGTTGCTCGCCGGCTGTTCCTCCTGCTTACTCCGCGTCACATAGCGGAAGTCACACTTTGCCTCTCACCTTTCGAGAGTGTTACCGCGTATCACAGGCACCCATCGAACACATGAAAATGCCCGTGAAACCCGCAAGCGTTCGCATCCGAGCGCCCGGAATGCGGCTGCAAGGTACTTCCGGCTCCCCCGTTTGGTACCCGGCGCTATGCGTGCAGAGAGTCAGCAGAACGCGGGCAGAGTGTGGGCACAAACCGAAGCCCAGGGCACAAAAAAGCAGCGGCCCGGAACTGTCCTCACAGTTCCGCGCCGCTGCTGTTCGCGCTGAGGCGGAGGGCTTAGAAGTCCCAGTCGTCGTCTTCGGTGGATTCGGCCTTGCCGATGACGTAGCTGGATCCGCTGCCCGAGAAGAAGTCGTGGTTTTCGTCCGCGTTCGGGTTGAGCGAGGACAGAATAGCCGGGTTCACATCCGTGACTTCCGCCGGGAACATGGCCTCATAGCCGAGGTTCATGAGCGCCTTGTTCGCGTTGTAGTTGAGGAACTTCTTGACGTCCTCAGCCAGGCCCACCCGGTCATAGATCAGGTGGGTGTAGGCAACTTCGTTTTCGTACAGGTCGAACAGAACTTCGTAGGTGAAGTCCTTGAGCTCCTGACGGCGCTGTTCGGATTCGTTCTTGAGGTTCTGCTGGTACTTGTACCCGATGTAGTAGCCGTGCACGGCCTCGTCGCGAATGATGAGGCGAATGAGGTCGGCCGTGTTCGTCAGCTTGGCGCGTGACGACCAGTACAGAGGCAGGTAGAAGCCCGAGTAGAACATGAACGATTCCAGCAGGGTGGAAGCGATCTTGCGCTTCTGCGGGTCGTCCCCGTGGTACAGGTCGGTGACGACCTTCGCCTTCTTCTGCAGGGTGGGCTCTTCCTTTGCCCAGCGGAACACCTCGTCAATCTGACGGGTGCTCGACAGGGTCGAGAAGATCGACGAATACGACTTCGCGTGCACCGACTCCATGAAGCAGATGTTGGTGTACACGGCCTCTTCGTGCGGTGTCAGCGCATCCGGCAGCAGCGACACTGCGCCGATGGTGCCCTGAATGGTGTCCAGCAAGGTCAGCCCCGCGAACACCTGCATGGTCATCCACTTTTCATCGTCGCTGAGCGTGGCCCACGACTGGGTGTCATTGGACAGCGGAACCTTTTCCGGCAGCCAGAAGTTCGATGTGAGTCGATCCCACACCTCGAGGTCGATGTCGTCCTCGATGCGGTTCCAGTTGATCGCTTCGGCCCGGTCGGTCAGTCCGAAGTCACGTGTCTGTGTCACTGTTATCCCCTCCTGTTCCCTTTACTGCTGATCACAGCATGCAGGAAACGCAGCCTTCGACTTCCGTGCCGGTCAGCGCCATCTGGCGGATGCGGCTGTAGTAGACCGTCTTGATGCCCTTGGTCCAGGCGTAGATCTGGGCCTTGTTGACATCGCGCGTGGTTGCGGTGTCCTTGAAGAACAGCGTCAGCGACAGACCCTGGTCCACGTGCTGGGTGGCCTCAGCGTATGTGTCGATGATCTTTTCCGGACCGATTTCGTAGGCATCCTGGAAGTACTCCAGGTTGTCGTTCGTCATGTGCGGTGCCGGGTAGTACACGCGGCCGATCTTGCCTTCCTTGCGGATTTCCACCGGAGCGGCAATCGGGTGAATCGACGAGGTCGAGTTGTTGATGTAGGAAATCGAGCCCGTGGGCGGCACAGCCTGCAGGTTCTGGTTGTAGATGCCGTGCTTGGCGACTTCGTCGCGCAGCTTGGCCCAGTCGTCCTGCGTGGGAATGTGCACACCGGCTTCTTCGAAGATCTGCGCCACACGCTCGGTGCGGGGCTTCCATTCCTGTTCGGTGTACTTGTCGAAGTACTCACCGGAGGCGTACTTCGAGTCTTCGAAGCCTTCGAAGGTGCGGCCGCGTTCCTTGGCAATCTCCATGGATGCGCGCACCGCGTGGAAGGCCACGGTGTAGAAGTACATGTTGGTGAAGTCCAGACCCTCTTCGGAACCGTAGTGGATCCTTTCGCGACCCAGGTAGCCGTGCAGGTTCATCTGCCCCAGGCCGATGGCGTGCGACATCGAGTTGCCGCGCTCAATCGAGGGCACGGATGCGATGTTCGAGGTTTCCGACACGGCCGTCAGACCGCGGATGGCGACCTCGACGGTCTGTCCGAAGTCTTCGGAGTCCATGGTCGCTGCGATGTTGAGCGAACCGAGGTTGCAGGAAATATCCTTGCCGATGTGGCTGTAGGTGAGGTCCTCGTTGTAGGTCGAAGCCGAGTTCACCTGCAGGATCTCCGAGCACAGGTTGGACATGGTGATGCGGCCCTTGATGGGGTTCGCACGGTTCACCGTGTCTTCGTACATGATGTACGGGTAGCCCGATTCGAACTGGATTTCGGCGAGCGTCTGGAAGAATTCGCGCGCGTTGATCTTGGTCTTCTTGATCCGCGCGTCGTCGACCATTTCGTAGTACTTTTCCGTCACCGAGATTTCGGTGAACGGCACCCCGTAGACCTTTTCGACGTCGTAGGGGCTGAACAGGTACATGGGTTCGTTCTTCTTGGCCAGGTGGAACGTGATGTCCGGAATGACCACACCCAGCGACAGGGTCTTGATGCGGATCTTTTCGTCCGCGTTTTCGCGCTTGGTGTCCAGGAAGCTGTAGATGTCCGGGTGGTGGGCGTTCATGTACACCGCACCCGCACCCTGACGCGCACCCAACTGGTTGGCGTAGGAGAACGCGTCTTCGAGCATCTTCATAACAGGAATGACACCCGAGGACTGATTTTCGATCTTCTTAATGGGCGCGCCGGCTTCGCGGATGTTGGTCAGGCAGAACGCCACACCGCCGCCGCGCTTGGACAGCTGCAGTGCAGAGTTGACCGAACGGCCGATGGACTCCATGTTGTCTTCGATGCGCAGCAGGAAGCAGGAGACCATTTCACCGCGCTGCTTTTTGCCCGCGTTGAGGAACGTGGGCGTTGCCGGCTGGAAGCGGCCGGAGATGATTTCATCGACAAGCTGGCGGGCGAGCTTTTCGTCACCGCGAGCGAGGAACAGCGACACCATGACGACGCGGTCTTCGAAGCGCTCCAGGTAGCGCTTGCCGTCGAAGGTCTTCAGCGTGTACGACGTGTAGAACTTGAACGCACCCAGGAAGGTCTGGAAGCGGAACTTCTTGGAGTACGCGTGCTTCGACAGTTCCGAAATGAACGCGAACGAGTACTGGTCGAGCACCTCTTTTTCGTAGTAGTGGTGTTCGACGAGGTAGTTGAGCTTCTCTTCCAGATCGTGGAAGAAGACAGTGTTGTTGTTGACGTGCTGGAGGAAGAACTGACGCGCTGCCTGCTTGTCGCGCTCAAACTGGATACGACCGTCCTTGTCGTACAGGTTGAGCATGGCGTTGAGCGCGTGGTAGTCGAGGTCGGTTTCCTCGCGGATGATGGCCTCTAGATCGCGGTCTGCGGCTGTTGTTGACACAGCTTTTCCAATCCTTCTTTCACTTTTTCGACGTCCTCTTGCGTTCCGAACATTTCGAAGTTGTAGAGGACGGGCACTTTGGTCTTCTCTGCCACCGTGTACGCCGCGCGGCAGAAATTGTTGCCGAAGTTCGTGTTTCCGGAGCCGATCACTCCGACGATCTTGTCGCGGTTCTCTTTGACATTGAGAAACTTGATCACCTGACGCGGTGTGGAGCCGGCATTGCGGCCGGCCCCGTAGGTCGGGGTGATGAGGACGAAGGGTTCGCTGACCAGCGGGGTGTCGTCCTTCGTCAGGAGGGGCAGCCGCACGGCGGGCAGCCCCAGTTTTTCTACGAACCGGTGGGTGTATTCAGAACCACTGGAGTAGTAGACGATCAGCATTGTCAGACCGCTGCGACCCCCGCACCGCCGGCGGCGGCGAGCGTGGCGATCTTGTCGGGACGGAAGCCCGACCAGTGGTCGTTGTCCGTCACAACGACGGGAGCCTGCATGTAGCCCATGGCCTTGACGACGTCGAGCGCGCCAGGGTCCTGGCTGAGGTCAACCGACCGGTACTCCAGACCGCGAGCGTCCAGGGCGCGGAACGTTGCTGTGCACTGGACGCAGGAGGGCTTGGTGTAGACGGTGATCATGCGAGTCTCCTTCGGGATGACGAGGTTTTTCAGGCAGCTGACCTTCCATGCAGGACAGTCGAGCAACCACAAGATGTTGTGTTCGGGTAAGAGACTACGCCTATATCTCGTGTTACACCAGTGTAATTCGCGGCGGTTTGCGCAGAGTTAACAAGAGGCGAACGGACCGCCGTCCACACATGTGAACAATGCGAATCACATCGATGTGATCTTGTTTCCGCGAGCTGTCGCGGAACACGCCGCACTCGTCGAATTTTTTACCCACGCTCTGTCCACAGATCCTCCACCGGTTTCGACATCTGTCCACAGGCAAAAAATTTTTTCAGTTGGATCTGTCACATCCGGTCAGTCAGACTCCGTTCACGCAGCTGCAATGCCACGTGCACCAAACGCAGCTGTTCAGGGTCACGCAGATCCCGTCCCAGAAGGTCGCCCAGGTTCTTCAGGTGAGCACGCACCGTGTGCCGGTGCAGCCCGAGCTCAGCAGCCACTGGCTCGCCGGTCTGCCCTTGGCGCGCGGCGGCCCGCAGCGTGACCATCCACGCCGGCGGAGCCTTCGCCAAAGGCCCCAGCACACGGTCAGCAAAGCGGGCGGCCGCCGTCGGATCAACCGACCCCAACAGTCCCGCGAGCTCCGACTGCGGGTCCGCCCCGCCGAACCAGCCGGCCGCAGTGTGTGCGGCAGACTCGAGATCCACCTCGGCGTCATCACGGACTTCAGCACCTGCCAGGCGCGCAATTCTGAGCACCTGCGGATACGCCCGCGGCCCGCACAGAACCGCCGCCGTCGCAGAATCCCCCGCGACTCCGGCAGCACCCGCCAGCCAGCCCACCAGCCACAGCACCCGGTCGGCCGGAACCCGCTCCAAGCACACGAGGCGCAGCTCCCCTTCTTCTTCCGCTCCTGTCAGGTGCCAGGCGGCACGGCGGTCGGGAAGGCTGGCCTGCGGATTGAGAACCGCGGAAGCATCCTGCGGCTCCGTGCCGCTGAGGCTGATGTGCAGCAGCGCCGCGGTCGTGGTGAGGACAAGACTGCGAGCGCGGGGGCTGAAAGAACGCGGGTCGGACCCCGCGTCGCGGACGGCAAGCCAGGCAAGCGGAGCTGCACCCACTGGATAGAGGACCAGCCCAGAAAGGCCCGTCTCCTGCGGGCCGGCCGATGCAGAAAAGGGCGCCCGCACGGCAGTCGCCGCCGCCTCGGCCACCGCGGCGGCCGTCAGACCTCCCGCAATGACCACCCCGGCGGGGTTGAGCACGGCAACCTCGGCACCCAGCCGCGAGCGCAGCGACTCGATCGCCCTTTCCATACCGGGGCCCGCCAGCAGGCCCGCAATTGAGCGCTGGGCGGATGCCACCGCGTGCAGTTCACGGGCGTATTCGGCTTCGCGAAGACTGGTGAAGGCGTCGACGACGTCGACAAAGGCGGTGCGCTGGGGAACACCGAACAGCACGAGGCCTTCCTTTTTGGCTGCGGCGACGATCGTCGGCGGAACTTCACTGTGCGGTAGCCCCTCCCCCAGGCCGATGCCCAGGGCCACAGCACCGCCGGCGCGCACCCGCGCCGCATAGTCGGCACTGGCCGCAGGGTCAGCAAGGTCAACGAGCGCGCCCACCGTTAAGAGGACTTCCCCGCCGCGCAGCCACGAATCAATGCTCGGAACTTCGGAGGCGTGGACGATCCGCACTGACTGCGTACGCGCACCCGCCGGTTCACAGTGCACTTCAAGGCTGAGTGCCTGGCTGTCGAGCAGCTCTCCCAGAACAACCACGAGCATCCTCCGTTCTACTGTGTGCCGGCGCTCGTCAACGCCCCTTTATATACACAGTGGACTATATACGTTCTCAATTCGCCATTATGGACATATCGTGGCGCGGCTCACCCTTTTAGCCTGGTTGAACATCCCAGCTACGAGGAGGAACACGTGAGCGACAACCACCCCCTGGGCCCCGCCGACTACAGCCTGACCCCGCGCTTTGCAGGCCCGCCGACCTTCGGCCTGCTGCCGCGCATCGACGAAGTCGAAGCACAGCGCACCGGCCAGCCGATCGACGTCAAGATCATCGGCATCCCCTTTGACGCTGGCGTCAGCTACCGCAGCGGCACCCGATTCGGCCCCTCGCACATCCGCCAGTCCTCCAAACTGCTGCGCCCCTACAATCAGGCCACCGACGTTCACCCGTTCTCCTGGCAGCAGGTTGCCGACTGCGGCGACCTGGGTGTGAACCCCTTCAACATCGAAGAGGCCATCGCCGCTGTTGAAGCCAACGCCGACGAAGCCCGCAAGGACGGTGCAAAGCTGCTCACCCTGGGCGGAGACCACACGCTCGCCCTGCCCAACATCCGCTCGCTGTACAAAACCCACGGCAAGATCGCGGTTCTGCACTTCGACGCGCACCTGGACACGTGGGACACCTACATGGGTGCGCCCTACACTCACGGCACACCGTTCCGTCGCGCCTCAGAAGAAGGTCTGCTGGACCTCGAGCGCTGCATGCACGTGGGCATCCGCGGGCCCCTGTACGGCAAGAAAGACCTCGAAGACGACTCGGTTCTCGGCTTCCAGATCCTGCGCTCTGACGACTACCAGTTCCAGCCGCTGCAGGACATCGTCGCCCGCATCCGCAAGCGCCTGGGAGACGCGCCGATCTACATCTCCGTCGACATCGACGTGCTCGACCCCGCAGCCGCGCCCGGCACCGGCACCCCGGAGGCCGGTGGTATGACAAGCCGCGAACTGCTCAACTCCATCCGCGGCCTCCAGGGACTCAACGTCGTCGGCGCTGAAATCGTCGAAGTCGCGCCCGCCTACGATCACGCCGAAATCACCGGCCTGGCCGCAGCACAGGTCGGCTACGAACTGCTCTCCCTGTGGGCCGCCCAGAAGAAGGGCGCCGAAGCCCCCACCGGATTCGCTGCCGACAACCTCGGCTGACCCACTCCCCTCCCGCACACTGCCCCGCGCGGCAGCAGCGGGAGGGGAGCTCCACCTCGTACCCCAATCCCCATCCCCACAACCTGCCAAGGAGCACACGTGACCAGCATCAACGAGCGCCTGGAGAGCGTTGACGACGCCCACCGCAACGGCGGCCTGGCCGTCATCGCCGCCCTGGCCGCCCACGGCGTCGACACCGTGTTCGGCATCCCCGGAACCCACAACCTCGAGTTCTACCGCCACCTGGAGACCTTCGGCATCCGCGCCATCACGCCCCGCCACGAACAGGGCGCAGGCTACGGCGCGGACGGCTACTACCTGCTCAGTGGCAAACCCGGCGTTGTCATCACAACCTCGGGACCGGGACTGACGAACGTCATCACGGCAGCCGCGACCGCCTATGCGGAATCCCGCCCCATGCTCATCCTGTCCCCCGGTGTGCCCAACGGGCTCGAACGGGCTGACGTCGGCCTGCTGCACGAAACGAAGGCCACCGCGGAAGCCATCGACAACCTGCTGGTCGGCTCCAAGCGCACCCGCACCGCAGAAGGTGCGGCTGCCGCTGTTTCCGAGGCCTTCGCCCGGTTCAATTCGGAGCGCCCCGGGCCGATCCACATCGAGGTACCGCTCGATGTTCTCGAAGGCCCCTGGCACGGAACCGCCGAGGTGCCGCGCACCATCCAGCCGACACAGCCGGCTGACGCTGTTGTCACCGAAGCAGCGCAGGCACTGACGAACGCTGAGCGTCCGCTCATCATTGCCGGCGGTGGTGCCCGCCGAATGGCAGGGCCATTGACCGCGCTGGCTGAAAAGCTCGACGCACCGCTTGTCACCACAGCAAACGGCAAGGGCGCAATCGATGAATCGCACCCGCTGGCACTGGGCGCGAGCGTGCGCTTCCCCTCGGTGCAGAAGGAATCGCAGACCGCGGACGTGCTGCTGGTGATCGGTTCTGAACTTGCCGATTCGGACCTGTGGGGCGGGCGGATCGGTGCGCGCGGCGTGAACTCCTGGGACCACCTGGGATGCCGACCCGACCAGCCTGCAGACCAGCCGGCCCAGACGGTCATCCGCTGCGACATCGACCCCGACCAGCTGCACAAGAACCTGCCCGGTGACATCCTCGTCCCGTCCGACAGCCGCGCTTTCGTCGACGCCCTGAGTAGGGAACTGGGCGAGCAGCCCGCGCGCGGGGGTGCTGAACGCGCGGCGGAGCTCAACCGCGAATGGCAGGGCGAATTCCCCGACGGCGTGGGCGTGTGGACGGCGCGGGCCATTGCGGCCGCCGCCGGTGGTCCCGGAACCGTCATCGCGGGTGATTCTTCACAGGTCACCTACGACGGAGCCGTCCACGCGCTGGAAGCCCGCACGGAAGACCAGCTGCTGTACATGCCGGGCTTCGCAACGCTCGGCTACGGCATTCCTGCCGCCATCGGCGCCAAGCTTGCAGACCCGGACCGTCCGGTGGTCGTCCACGTGGGCGACGGTGCCGCCATGTTCTCCATCCAGGAAGTCATGACGGCAGTCGAACTTCGCCTGGGCATCCCCATGGTGATCGTCGACAACGGCGGATACGCCGAAATCGAAGCCCAGATGGAAGAGCGCAGCATCGACCCGTTCGCCGTCCACCTGGCCAGGCCGAACTTCGCCGCTTTGGGCACAGCCTTCGGCGGCAAGGGCGTAGAATTGAGCGCCTCCGATCCCGACTGCGCTGACCAGCTGGAACGCGCGGTTTCCGAGGCCCTGGGCGCTGATGTTCCCACGCTCATCCACGTTACGGTCTGACACCGCCCACCCGTAAGCACAACTGGCGGGGCAGCTCTAGCCGCTGCCCCGCCGTCCTTCCCACAAGAGAGAAACACTATGGAAACAGCTGTCGTAGCCGTCTACATTGCCGGCATGCTCGCATTCGGCGTATGGGGTCGAATCCGCGCGAAGAACCAGGAGGACTTCCTGGTGGCCGGACGGCGGTTGGGACCGCTGGTCTTCATGGGCACGATGGCCGCCGTTGTTCTCGGCGGAGCCTCCACTGTCGGAGGTGTCGGGCTGGGATACGTCCACGGCCTGTCCGGCATGTGGCTGGTGGTGTGCATCGGCTTGGGCATCATCATCCTGAGCCTGGCTTTCGCCCCGACGATTCAGCGCTTGGGAATCTACACGGTCTCCCAGATGCTGGAGCTGCGCTACGGCGCTGGGTCCCGTACGGTTTCGGGCATCATCATGACCGCCTACGGTCTCATGATTTCGACGACCTCCACGGTTGCCTACGGCGCGATCTTCCACTCCCTGCTGGGCATTGACCGGGTGCCGGCAGTGCTCATCGGCGGCGCCGTCGTCATCATCTACTCGATGCTGGGCGGCATGTGGTCGATCACCATGACCGACTTCGTGCAGTTCCTCATCCAGACCGTCGGCATCTTCCTCATCCTGTTGCCGATCGTGCTCAAAGACGCCGGCGGCTTCAGCAATATCCGCAATGTTGTGGGCCCCGAAGCGTTTGACCCGGTGGCCATCGGACCGAACATGATCATCACCTACGTGCTGATCTACACCATCGGCCTGCTCATCGGTCAGGACATCTGGCAGCGCGTATTCACTGCCCGCTCCCCCGAAACCGCGCGCTGGGGTGGTTTTGCCGCGGGTGTGTACTGCGTGTTCTACGGTGCCGCCGGCGCCCTTGTGGGTGTGGGTGCCCGCGTGCTGGTGCCCGGCATCGAAGACTCTGACCAGGTGTTCACCGCCGTCACCGAACACGCGCTGACACCGCTGTTTGCGGGACTTGTTCTTTCGGCAGCGCTGTCGGCCGTCATGTCGACGTCCTCGGGCGCGCTTCTGGCTGCCTCGACTGTTCTGCGCCAGGATGTCGTCGAACCCGCTCTCACCAAGCGCACTGCGGCCACTACGGGTCTTGGCGGGGCGCTGCGCGGCAGCCTCGTACGCGAAACCGGCGACGAAGTGCGCGACTCGCGCATCTACCTGGTGAGCCTCGGTGTCGTGTCGATCATCCTGGCCTGCGTCATGACCAGCGTGGTCGATGCGCTGACAATTGCCTACAACATCCTCGTAGCCGGCCTGTTCATCCCGATTGTCGGCGGCCTGGTGTGGAAGCGCGGCACAATCGTCGGCGTTCTGGCTGGCATGATCGCAGGCACGGGCGCGGCCGTCATCTTCATGATCGTCAATGGGCTCATGGCAAACACGCCGATCTACTTCGGCCTGGGTGCTTCGCTTGTCGCCTACGTTGTCGGTTCGCTCATCTCCCGGCCCACACCGGACCGGATCATGACCGCCTGGCAGGAGCGCATCCGCCGCGGAGTTAAGGCTTCGCCGCGTTCCTGACGCCAGCCAGGCGGCGCCTTGCCAGCCCAGATTCACGCGCTAATGCAGATTTGCGCTTAAATGCGCTGCATTAACGCGTGATTCTGCATTAAAGCGAAAAACTAGACCGGCGCGTTGCGCAAGGTTGCGGCAGCAGCCCACAGGCGACGGCCCGGGACCAACCCACCTCCACCTCGCCCACCAACCCGGCGCTGCCTCGCCCACCACCCCAGACTCACGCGTTAATGCAGTTTTGCGCCTAAATGCGCCGCATTAACGCGTGATTCTGCATTAAAGCGAAAAACTAGACCGGCGCGTTGCGCAAGGTTGCGGCAGCAGCCCACAGGCGACGGCCCGGGACCAACCCACCTCCACCTCGCCCACCAACCCGGCGGCGTCTCGCCCATCAACCCAGACTCACGCGCTAATGCAGCTTTGCGCTTAAATGCACTGCATTAACGCGTGAATCTGCATTTAAGCGAAAATCCGTGTTGGTCGGCGGCGGCTGGCAGCAGCAGGCCGCAGCCCGCGGGCGACGGCCCGGCACCAGCCCACCTCCACCTCGTCCACCAACCCGGCGCAGCCTCGTCCACCACCCCAGACTCACGCGTTAATGCAGTTTTGCGCCTAAATGCGCTGCATTAACGCGTGAACCTGCATTAAAGCGCAAGGTTGCAGCCGCAGGACGCGTGTAAAGCTGCGGCAGCGGAACAAGAAACTGCAGGCAGCAGGCTGCGCGCTGTGCAAAGCTGCGGCAGCAGCCCGCGGGCGACGGCCCGGGACCAACCCACCTCCACCTCGCCCACCAACCCGGCGCTGCCTCGCCCACCACCCCAGACTCACGCGTTAATGCAGTTTTGCGCCTAAATGCGCTGCATTAACGCGTGAACCTGCATTAAAGCGCAAGGTTGCAGCCGCAGGACGCGTGCAAAGCTGCGGCGGCGGGACAAGAAACTGCAGGCACCAGGCTGCGCCCCACGGGCTGCGGCTTGCTGGCCCGGCGGCGCCTTACCGGCCCGGCTCCACCTCGTCCACCAACCCAGCGCAGCCTCGCTATCCCGGCGCAGTCTCGCCCACCAGCCCAGCCCGGCGCAGCCTCGCCAGCCGACCCAGACTCACGCGCTAATGCAGATTTGCGCCTAAATGCGCTGCATTACCGCGTGAATCTGCACTAAAGCGCAAATCTAGACCGGCGCGCTGCGCAAAACTAGACCGGCGCGCTGCGCAAAGCTGCGGCGCACCTACCGTGGCAACGGGCAGCGGAACAGCCCCCTCAGCCCACCTGCGCGTCCGCAGTTAGCGACGAAAAGTCCAAACCAGCACCGTCAGCTTCGCTTAAATACCGCGCCAGCCGTGCCTGAAACAGCTTGACGTGGCGCACCGCAACCTCTTCGGCGCGTTCGCGGTCGCGCTGTTTGAGCGCATCGATGTACTCCCAGTGGTCATCGTGGACCTTGTCGTAGTGCTCATCGATGTCGCCCAGCTGGGCCGCCCCACCCTGATCACCGCCGAAGCTGAGAAAAGCCAACCGCTGCAGGTTCGTATAGACCCTTTCGGCCATCGCCAGCAGGTAGGAGTTTCTGGTCAGCTCGGTTTCCAAAATGTGCAGTTCCGCATTTGTGCGGGTCACCGCCGCAACGTCCCGGTCCGCAGCGGCGCGCTCAACAGCGCGGACAGCCGCTGACAGCCTCTCCAGCCCCTCATCGTCTATCCGCTCGACCAACAGCTGAGTGACAGCGCGGACGAGCACGTGCTGCGCTTCAATGAGTTCCCGGCACTGGCGCAGTGAAATCGAGCTGACACGGTAGCCGCCCCTGGCATCGGCTTCGACAAGACCTTCCGCTGCCAGTCGGTGCAGTGCCTCGCGCACGGGAGTGCGGCTGAGCCCAATGCTCGCCACCAGTGCACCTTCGTCGATCTTCTGCGCCCCACGCAGCTCCAGAGTGAGAATGCGCCGGCGCATTTCGACGTAGGCGGTTTCCCTCGCACTTGTCTTCCGCGTAGTCATGCTCCTCATTATCAGACAACTGCACTCCCGCGCCCGCAAAAACGTAACGCGCTTCACAAAGCGGCTTAATCATGACAGCCTGTATTTATTCCGTA
Source organism: Brevibacterium sp. HMSC24B04 (assembly GCF_001806835.1). Classification (NCBI taxonomy): domain Bacteria; kingdom Bacillati; phylum Actinomycetota; class Actinomycetes; order Micrococcales; family Brevibacteriaceae; genus Brevibacterium; species Brevibacterium sp. HMSC24B04. The sequence continues at coordinate 28,249 of NZ_KV786096.1, forward strand.
TACAAGCTGAACGCTTCCCGATCGGAAGGAAAGCAGATGAACCCGAACGCATCAGATATTGAAGCGCTCACCGTCAAATACCGCCGGCGCGCCATCGCGGCCTCCGGAATCGGCTGGGGGCTCGACGGCTTCACCTGGTCGATGTACGGCTTTGCGCTCGTCGCCGCCGCCGGCACCCTGGGCATGAGCTCCGGCGCTACCGGCTGGGTCAGCGCCATCAGCATCGTCGCCTCCGCAATCGGCGGCATGATCTTCGGAAACCTCGCCGACCGCTACGGCCGTGTGCGCATGCTCACGGTCGTCATCCTCGGCTACAGCATTTTCACCGGTCTGACTGCGACCTCGCAGGGGCTTTATGACTTCCTCCTGTGGCGCACGCTGGAAGGTCTGTTCTTCGGCGGTGAATGGGCTGTCGGTGCGGCACTTGTTGCCGAATACGCTCAGCCGGAGAAGCGCGGACGCGTCCTGGCGTTCATCCAGAGCTGCTACGCCATCGGCTGGGCCGTTTCAGCCCTTGCCTACCTGACGGTGTACTCGATCTTCCCCGAAGAGGTGGCGTGGCGCTACCTGTTCCTCGTGGGCATTCTGCCGGCGCTGGCCGCCTTCTTCATTCGCCGCGGCACAAAAGACGCTACGGAGCTCCACGGAGACCAACAACCAGCCGCCAAACCCAGCCAACAGCCTGATAAGAGCTTCGGCAATCTGTTCCGCGACGGTCTGGCGAAGACCACCATTGCCGCCACTCTCCTGGGCATCGGCGTCCAGGGCATCTACTACTCGGTGTTCATCTTCCTTCCCACCTACCTGCAGGAAGAGCGCGGTCTGAGCATTGTCGGCACCGCCGGCTTCACCTGGGTGGCAATCGTCGGTTCGTTCATCGGATACGTGTCCTCCGGTTACTTCCTCGACTGGATCGGCCGCCGGCCCACATTCCTCATGTTCTTCGTCGGCTCGGCCCTGAGCGTGTCGCTGTTCGTCTTCACCCCCGCCGCTCAGCCCGAGCTGGGCATTCCCGTCATCTTCCTGTTGGGCTTCTTCGCATCCGGCCAGGCGGGAGGCACCGGCGCGTACCTGGCGGAGCTGTTCCCCACTGAAATCCGCGCTACCGGACAGGGCTTCGCCTACAACCTGGGCCGCGGCCTGGCAGCCTTCGGCCCGCTGACGGTGGGCCTGGCCGCCGAGACCATCGGCTGGGGCAATTCGATCATGCTCATCGCCATCATCGGCGCTGTCACGGGAATCATCGCCCTGTCGCTGCTGCCGGAAACCAAGAACAAGGAAATCGTCGAACTGTGAGTCAAGGAGAGCACATGTCTGCAGGACTGCACGTTGCCGTTGACACCGGCGGCACTTTCACCGACATCGGCATTCGCAAGGATGACGGCGAACTGTTCGTGTGGAAGGTCCCCTCGACACCGGAGGCACCGAATGAAGCCGTGATTGACGGGATTGTCGGCGGGCTCGAGCAGATCGACCGCAGCCCCGAGGAGATCACCCGGCTGGTGCACGGTACGACGGTGGCCACGAACACCGTCCTGACCCGTGAGGGCGGACGCGTGGGTCTTCTGACAACCCGTGGTTTCCGTGACGTTCTGGCGATCGCCCACCAGGACCGCCCGGCGATCTACGACTACCGACAGACCCGACCGGCACCTCTCATTTCCGATGACACGATCTTCGAAGTCGACGAACGGATCGACGCCGACGGCGAAGTTCTGACCGAACTGGACGAAGCAGCGTTGGACCAGTTGGCCGAAACCATCGCGAGCGCGGACCTCGATGTGCTCATCGTGTCGTTCATCAACGCCTACACCAACGGCCAGCACGAACGTGCCGCTGTGAAGCGCCTGACCGAACTGAACGCGGCCCCCGTTGTGTCGGCCGCGACCGAGGTTGCCACCGAGATGCGCGAATACGACCGCACCTCGACCGCTGCGATCAACGCCTACGTCCGCCCGAAGGTTTCGACGTACATGGAGAAGCTGGAAGCAGGCATCGAGGACCTCAAGATCCCGTCGCGCCTGTGGGTCATGCAGTCCAACGGCGGTCTGCTCAACCCGAAGATGGCCAGCACCCAGAGTGCGAAGACCGTTCTGTCAGGCCTTGCCGGCGGGGTTGTCGGGGCGGCCAACTGGGCGCGTTCGCTGGGCCTGAAGAACGTCGTCAGCTTCGACATCGGCGGCACGAGCACCGACATTGCGCTCATTCGCGACGGTGTGCCGGATGAAACGAACTTCACCGAAATCGACTCGATGCCGCTGCGCCTGCCGAGTGTCGACGTGCACACGATCGGCGCCGGCGGAGGTTCAATCGCGTGGCTGGACTCCGGTGGGAGCCTGCGCGTGGGACCGCACAGCGCCGGGGCCGTCCCCGGCCCCATCAGCTACCGCCGAGGTGGAACTGAGCTGACCGTGACAGACGCTCACGCGGTCTTGGGTCGGCTGGGTGGTGAGCTGCTCGGCGGTCGTTTTGAGCTCGACATCGATGCCGCACGTGCCCGCATGGAGGAGTTCGGCAAAACGTTGGGACTGACAGCCGAAGAGTGTGCTGAAGGCATCATCAAGGTCATTACGGCGACCATGGCACGCGGTGTGCGCAAGGTGTCGGTTGAGCGCGGTGTGGACATCCGGTCGTGCAACCTGATGTCATTTGGAGGTGCCGGTCCGCTGCACGGTGCTGACCTCGCGGTTGAACTGGGCATGGAATCGGCGGTCATTCCGCCGCACCCTGGCATTGCGTCGGCTGTGGGCATGCTCGATGCTCCCATCCGCCACGACTTCGCCCACCCCGTGCAGGCAAACGAATGGACCAGGCTCGAACCGCTGGAAGCGGCTTTTGGAGACCTGCAGGATCAGGCTCGCCGGGAAATGGAAACCGACGAGTTCGACCGCGAATGGCTGGTCGATGCCCGCTATGTGGGCCAAAGCTATGAACTGACGCTGCCGTTGGAAGACAGCTGGCACGAACAGCGCCGAGCTTTCGACGAAGCTCACGCTGAACGCTACGGCTACAGCGATGACGACGCAGCCATGGAAATCATTGTGGTGCGCCTGCGGGCCACCATCGAATCCGAACGGACCCGCGAAGCCCAGGCGAAAGCGGGCACCGGCGCTCCTGAGCCCAAGACCACCCGCCAGGTCTACATCGACGGCAGCTGGACCGACGTCGACATCTACGACCGTGATGCGATCCCGGCAGGCACCTCGATCCCGGGGCCCATCATCATCGACCAGTTCGACACGACAACCTTTGTCCACCCCAGCCTGACGTGCTTCTGCGACGACCGCGGCTTCCTGCACCTGCGCACCCGAAAGAGTGATGACGATGACAAGTGAATCCACACAGCTCAACGCCGTTGAACTTGAGATTGCGCGCAATCGCCTGACCTCGGTGTCAGAGGAGGTGGGTACGGCGCTGATCCGCACCTCGTACTCCCCCAACATCAAAGACAGGCGTGACTGTTCAGCTGGCATCTACGATGCGGAAGGCCACCTGATCACGCAGGCAGAGCACATTCCGCTGCACCTGGGACTGATGCCCACGCTCATTGAGAACGCAATCGCAGAATACGGGCTCGACAACATCAAGCCCGGTGACGTTCTCATCACCAACAATCCCTACCTGGGCGGTTCGCACCTGCCTGACATGTGCGTCATCACCCCCGTGTTCGCCGGTGAGGAGCTTGTTGCGCACGTGGCGACAATGGCCCACCACGTCGATGTCGGCGGTTCCACGCCGGGGTCCATGGCCACCGATGCCACGGAGATCTTCCAGGAGGGCATCCGGGTTCCGCCCATCCGCCTGTTCGCGGAAGGTCAGCTGCAGACCGAAATCATGGCGCTCATGCTCATGAACATCCGCACGGCAGACAAAACCCGCGGTGACCTCATGGCGCAGGTTTCGGCAAACAAACTGGGTTCACGCCGTGTGCTGGAGCTCATCGAAGAGTGGGGTGTGCAGCACTTCTACGATTCCTGCGATGCGCTTGTGGCCTACAGCGAGCGCCGGGCACGCGCGGCAATCGCCTCCCTGCCTGATGGCAAGGGCAGCTTCGTCGACTATCTCGAACACAACGGTGTGGAACCGGAGATGATCCCCATCCACGCTGAGGTCGAAATCAGCGGTGAGGAAATCACCATCGACATGACCGAAACCGCAGACCAGGTTGCCGGGGCTGTCAACTGTTCATACGCGGTGGCGCTGGCCTGCGCCTCGTACGTGGTGAAGATGATTGCCGACCCGACCCTGCCCTCGAACGCGGGCCTGACCGCGCCGATCAACGTCAAGACCCGGCCCGGCAGCCTCGTGCACGCCCAGTTCCCCGCCCCCGTTGCGCACGGGAACACGCAGACCTCGCAGAGGATCGTCGACACGATCCTCGGAGCGCTCGATACGTTCACCGAGGGCCTGGTGCCGGCCGCCTCGAGCGGCAGCATGAGCATCATCACGATCGGCGGCGTGGACCCACTCAACGGGGAGTACTACTCCTATGTGGAAACCTATGGCGGCGGGCAGGGCGCCGGCCCCGAATTCGATGGCGCCTCCGCCACCCACACGCACATGACCAACACTCGCAACACCCCGTGCGAAGTGATTGAACGTGAATACCCGCTGCGCGTAGACAGCTACGAGATCGCTCGTGACACCGGCGGTGACGGTGCTGCGACCGGCGGCAGCGGACTGCGCCGAAGCCTGACGCTCACCCGCGGTCAGGCGACGGTGGTTGCTGGTACATCGCGCGTCACGACGACTCCGTGGGGCCTGGAAGACGGCGGCGATGGAATCAGTGCCCGCATCACCCTCGCCGAAGGTGATGAGCTGCGCGAACTCGAATCGATGTCAAAGCTCACGGTCCGCGCAGGACAGACCGTATCCATCCAGACCGCGGGCGGCGGTGGATACGGGAAATGACACCCACAATCTTGTTGGAGAGAAAAAACCATGTCCGACACCCGTATTGACTTCCTATACCTGAGCGAACCCGACATGATTGCCGCCGGCGTGACCGACATGGCTCGCTGCGTGGACGTCATGGAGGAAACCCTCGTGCTTCTGCGCCGCGGCGATTTCCGGATGGCAGGTTCGAACGCCATGTCTCACGGTGCGATGGTCAGCTTCCCGAAAGAACCCGAATTCGACTCCATGCCGGCCGACGGCCCAGACCGCCGTTTCATGGCGATGCCGGCCTACCTTGGCGGACGCTTCCACACATCCGGTGTGAAGTGGTACGGCTCGAACGTGGAGAACCGCAAGAAGGGCCTGCCCCGGTCAATCCACACTTTTGACCTCAGCGACGCCAACACGGGAGCGCCGCTGGCGTACATGTCCGCAAACCTCATTTCCGCTTACAGAACCGGGGCGATTCCCGGTGTCGCCGTTAAGCACCTGGCACGGTCGGATGCGCGGACGTTCGGCATTGTGGGCCCCGGCGTCATCGGCCGGTCCGTCACCCAGGCGGTGCTGTCACAGTGTGAGGGCGTTGAGGAGATCGTGGTCAACGGCATCGACCAGCCGGACGTGGACCGCTACCGGGCATTCATCGAAGAGAACTTCCCCCACATCCGGTCGGTGCGTGCGGCTGCCGATGTCGAGGCTGTGGTCCGGCAGGCCGATGTTGTCACCGTGACCGTGACGACCGGCGAAGAAGGCTCGTCCGCTTTCCCCTTCATTGACGAAGAATGGATCAAACCGGGAGCGATTCTTCTGCTGCCCACGGCCGTTCGATTCGATGACACGTTCATTGCGTCGGACCGTGTGACGAAGGTTGTCGATTCCTGGCGCCTATACGATGCCTGGGCCGATGAGTACGGTGGCGGCGCCTACCAGAAGCTGGGCATCATCGGCACACACTGGCACGACCTCATGCGGGCAGGCCTTCTGGAACGCGATTCGATTGTCGACATGGCCGACATAATCGAAGGTGCCGCACCCGGCCGGCAGAATGACGACCAGATCTTCCTGTACTCCGTCGGCGGCATGCCAGTCGAGGACGTTGCCTGGGCCACCGAGGTCTACCGCACCGCACTGGACAAGGGCATCGGCACCACGCTCAACCTGTGGGAAAGCCCCGCTTTGGCTTGAGGGCGGCTGCGGCGGCTTGGCGGTGCTGGGGCGCTTTCACGCCAGATTCACGCGTTAATGCAGATTCACGCGCCAATGCGCTGCATTAACGCGTGAATCTGCATTTAAGCGCAAGGTTGCAACCGCGGCGCACCCAACGAACACCGCCGCACCGTTAACAGGCACTGAAACGGGCTGGGTTCGAGTGACAGTTGTCACTCGAACCCA
>NZ_KV786096.1:34556-40778 GCF_001806835.1 Brevibacterium sp. HMSC24B04
TGGGTTCGAGTGACAGTTGTCACTCGAACCCAGCCCGCTGCTGTTGCGGTTAGCTTTCAGTTGGCTACAGCCTTTCGGTTCAGCTCCTGCGGGTGCGGAGCATTAGAAGCGTTCCTGCGCCGATGGCTGCGACCGCCACTGCGAGCAGCCCCGCGAACTCGGCACCAGTCCGCGGCATTCCTGGCCCAGGACTTCCTGGTTCACGAGGCGCCGGCCCTGGTGTCGGATCCTCACTCGGTTCCGGCGTCGGGGTACCGGACGGACCGGGGGTCGGCTCGTCGCTCGGTTCCGGCGTTGGTTCATCGCTCGGATCCGGAGTCGGTTCAGGCGTTGGTTCCGGCTTACGGGTGTTCGTAACCGTTACCTCGTAAGCGTTACCGGCCTCTTCCACCTCGACAGCGGAGTTGTAGCCCTCAACCGAATCTTCCTTCACCGTGTAGGTGACCGGGTCCCCGTCGATCGCGGTGGGCAGCTTTTCGAACGTGTGCTTCCAACCGCCCGCAGCAGACAGTTCGACCTTGTCGCCCACCGGAGTGCTTTCTTCACCCCTCTTGCGGATCAGCTGGACCTTCACCGCGTTCGGAGTCTCCGTGAGGTTTTCGCCCTTTTCGTCCTTCCACACCTTTTCGACATTGACATCGACGGGTGTGCGGACTGTGAACTGGGCGGAGGTGCGCATGCGCATCTTTGTGTTTTCAGCGCGGCCGACAGCCTTGTTGACGACAACATCGCCACTCGCAGCCTCGTGAAGCTCTGTCTTGACGGTGATGGTCTGCTTATCGCCATAGGCCAAAGGCGCAGCGGTGATGACGCGAATTGCCGTTGCGTCCTCTTGGAGGCCTTCCTCCCAGATGTCTGAAGGCTCACCCGTTTTGCCGTTGGCCTTGGCATTGGGGTCTTCATCAACGTCAGTTGCCGTCGTGCTGTAGACCTTGGCACCCTCGGCACCTTCAACACCCGTCACCTTGAGCGTGCCATCGAACTTCGAGCCCTGCGGGTCTCCATTTGCCGGGAGCACGTCGATGACGTCCGTCAGGTTGGACTTGGTCGGGTCGTTCGACGTCAGGTCAATAGTCCATTCGTTGGCGGCGACACCGTTCGGGGTTTCATCGACGACGGGGGTCTTAACGCTCTTCTTCAGCGAGGTGTAGCCGGCCTCCGGCACTGTGACTTTGGCCTGTGCCTTGCGAGTCTGGCCCTGGCTGGTGGCACTGACCTCGTTGACGTAGACGTCACCGGGCTCGGCGTCCTTGGGCAGCGTGGCCTTGTAGTTGATGACCCCCGCGTTGCCTTCGTCAAAAACGCGAATGTTGGGTTCAACATCGTCCTTTGTCCATGTCAGAACCTGCTGTCCCTTGCTGTTGGTTGTCACCTCGGGCTCAACATCGGCGCTGCCGGCAACATACTCCATACCCTTCGGCAGGGTGTCTTTGATGACCACCTGATCCTTGGGCATGTTGGCCACTTCAGATTCCAAGCCGTAGCGGATCGTGTAGTCAGCTTCTTCGCCCGGACCGTATTCGGGCTGAGCAACATCCTTGACAACGACCGGCAGTGAGGGCACGACGCGCAGAAGGTCACGTCCTGGGCCTGCATACGGGTAGCGAACGCCTTCGGTGATCACACCGGGGGAAGCAAACCCGGGAGTGATTTCCCGTTCGTTCGTGACGCGATCATAGGCAATCTTCGCGTTGATTCCCATGTCCCATTTAGTGTGCGTTTCATTGAGCACGGAAGTCCACGTCCAGACGTCTGCGCCAACCTCTACATCGTCATGAATCTTCTGTTCGATGGTCAAGTAGAAGTACGACTGTGGCAGCTTAGACAGGTGGCCCTTGTCGCGTGGTACGCGAACCTTCACAGCTTTGACCTTAGAAAGGTCGTCGGGCTTGGTGTAGCTCCAGCCGTCCTTTTCGTCTTTGCCTTCGTCAAACGGAGTTTCTTCGGTTCCGCATTTGAAAAGGTTCGGGTCCTCCACCTCGCCGGTGTAATAGAGGATCTTGATGTCCTCAATATTCTTGCCGTAATAGACGTTGGGCTTCGCGTCGGGGTTGGCCACGACACGGGCGTTGACGAAATCGACACGCTGGGTATCGAGGGTGTTGCAAATCCAGTTGTCAGAAAAACCCGCGACCCGCGGCGGCGCAATACCGGAAACGGACATCACAGTCGCGCCCACTGGCGCGCGAGAGGTATCAGACCATCCGATGCCCGGATAGGCCTTCGGGGACTGCGAGCCAACCACCCACGCACCCGTCCAGTTACCGCGGATCATCGGTGCACGGTTCTCGTTGTTTGAAGGATCGTCATCGCTGGTTGAGCCATCAACGGCGGTGTAGGTCGGCGCCGAAGCTTTCAGCGTCACGTTGGTCTTGCGGTTCGAGTCAGAGCCAGCAGCCTTGTAGGGGACTTTGACCCGCAGCTCACCGGCAGCGATCACTTCCCGCGGATACTTCGGCTGAACCTGAGGAAGGCGAACACCGTTGGAGTCAAGCTCTGGACGCTTCGCCTTGTAGTCCAGATCGGACAGAGTCAGACGAAATGTATTCGTGTCCGGGTCAATCAGTGTGAATTCACACGTCGGGAACCTCGCGGTTTGCTCCTGCGGTTTTCCGGGCGCCGAGAAAGGGTAACCGGAGTGCACTCGGTCAATCGGGGCGCAGGCTACATCCTGCGCGGTGATCTTTTCGCCGCGCACACCGTTGATCGTAATGTCGTAGCTGACGCTGCCCGGGCCTTCGGGTGAGCCCGTTGCGTGCGACAGGGAGAACGGGAAGTTCATGAACTGGTAGGTGTCGGGCTGACCGGTCAGTGAGCTCGGTGCACCGGCATCGAACTTGGCATCCATGAGGAACGGAGCCACGATCGGAATTTCTGGCAGGGTGGCTTCGAGACCCCGGAATGTTGCCTTCGCGGTGACCTTCGACTTCGCGGGGCCATCGACCTTGACGCCCGACAGCACCATCTGGGCGGTGCCTTCGTCACGCTCACCGATGTCACACGTCAGGGTGCGCTTGTCATCGGAAATCTTTGAAGCACCTTTGTCGCCACTGAGGCACTCACTGGGGATCTCACCAAAATGGGCATTCTCAACTGTGACCGTGAGCAGGTTGTCCGTTGCGGGGTCGTTGCCCGGTGCCGGCGCGGAGTCGTTGATATCCATGTGCCACACCATGGAAAGAACGTCGAGACCAGAGGTGACTTCCTCGGGCTGCTTCTTCCATTCGCCTTCGAGCTCATAGGCCTTCGTGCCGCCATTGCTTTGTGCGGTTCCGGCGGCGTACACCGATTGCGGTGCCAGCACCATAAGCAGTGCAACGAGCATGGCGACGAACGTCACGATTCGCTTCTGCATACTGCGGTCGGAGGTTTTCAATCCTGCCACTTTGGCCTCTCCACGATTGTCTTGTCGATGCCGGCCACCTGCCGGACGCTGAAGCACTGCAATCAGACCCGCCGATGAACACACCACTCACAGGGCATAAACAGCGCACTCTAATTATCACATCTTTTTAAGATTTTTACTAGGGTGCGGTTTTGCTGCCAGATTCACGCGCTAATGCAGTTTTGCGCTTAAATGCGCCGCATTAACGCGTGAATCTGCATTTAAGCGCAAGGTTGCAGTCGCAGGGTGCGCGCAATGCTGCGACAGTGAGTACGAGCAGCAGGACACGGGCCGCCGGCGGCTGCACTCCGCGGGCCGCGGAGCACCCCCGCCGCGGCACCCACGTGTTCACTCGCCGTTCACTCGGCTCATGGCCTAATGGGCGTATGGCACCGACAGCTGAAACACACTCACCGAAACCAACCGGAAACCCACTCGAAGTGTTTCAAGCCTTCCTCAAACTGGGGCTAACTTCGTTTGGCGGGCCAGTCGCCCACCTGGGCTATTTCCGCACTGAGTTTGTGCAGCGCCGCAAGTGGATCAGCGATGACCACTACGGACAGCTGGTTGCGCTGTGCCAGTTCTTGCCGGGCCCGGCATCCTCGCAAGTGGGCTTTGCTCTGGGCCTTCTCCGAGGCGGAACTCTTGGAGCCCTTGCCGCCTGGGCAGCCTTCACCCTCCCCTCGGCTCTCCTTCTGGTGTTGTTCGCACTTGGTGCCGTCCACCTCGGCGGTCCAGTGGGTGATGGCCTCCTCATGGGGTTGAAAGCTGTTGCCGTTGCTGTTGTGGCGCACGCGGTAGTGGGCATGGCGTCGACACTCGCACCTGATTTTCGCCGTGGCCTCATTGTTGCGGCAGGAGCTGCTTTGGCTCTGCTGATACCGGGAAACCTCGGTCAGGTGACCGCTATCGGTGTGGGGCTTGTGGCGGGGCTGCTCTTCTGCCGTGGGATGGCTGGTGGCGCTGACCATCCCCTGCGTGTGCCCGTCTCGAAGACCGCGGGTCTGGTCAGCGCTGGTCTGTTCGCGGTCCTCTTAATGGGGCTTCCGCTGTTGGCCGGCCTGGTTGCGAACCCGTGGGTCGCCACTGCCGATGCGTTCTACAGGTCTGGTGCGCTGGTGTTCGGGGGCGGGCATGTTGTGCTGCCGCTTCTGCAGGGTGAGCCCGCGATTGCCGAGGCGGTAAGCCAGGACCAGTTCCTAGCGGGTTATGGAGCGGCTCAGGCTGTTCCCGGCCCCCTGTTCACATTCGCAGCGTTCTTGGGGTTCACCATGGGAACCGGGGCCGAGGCGTGGCTCAGCTCCGCACTTGCTCTGGTTGCCGTTTTCCTCCCCGGAGTACTGCTGGTGATCGCCGCGCTGCCGTTCTGGGCTGCGGTGCAGACAAGCCCACTGGCCCGCTCTGGTGTGGCGGGAGCTAATGCCGCTGTTGTCGGGATCCTCGCAGCTGCTCTCATCACCCCGGTTGTCACTTCAGCTATTACGGGGCTCGCTCCCCTGCTGATCGTGCTGGCGTGCCTGGCACTGCTCATGCTGGCCAAGTGGCCGGCGTGGGCCGTCGTGTTGATCGGCGCGGCGACTGGGCTTGCAGCAAGCCTCATTGGGGCGTAGGTGGGCGGCAGAGCGAATCACTGCCCGCGGAGACGACAACCTTGCCAGACAATCCTCGTGCAGAATACAATGTATTCAGCACGAGAAAGGAGTGTGTCATGAGCACAATGACTGTCCGAATGTCTGACGAAGACGCAGCCCTTGTTCGCAAGTACGCTGACTTTGAAGGCATCACGATTTCCGACTTCGCCCGGTCAGCGATCTTGGAGAAAATTGAAGACTCCTATGACCTACAAGAACTCCGCGAAGCAATTGCCGAGGACACTGGCGAACGATTCAGCATTGACGAGGTCCTAGAGGAACTCTGACAATGACTTCGCCTAGGTACCGCGTCGAACTCACCTCTAAGGCTCGGAAACAGCTGAAGAAAATGGATCGCTTCGACGCGCGCATCCTCGCGACGTGGATAAAAAACAAGCTGGACGGATGCGCAGACCCCCGGACCTTCGGCAAAGCCCTCACCGCCAACCACTCGGGAGAGTGGCGGTACCGAGTTGGGTCGTATCGAATTCTCGCGGTCATTCACGATGACATCATCACCATCGAGGTCTTTTCCATCGGCCGGCGCGACAAAATCTACGGGCGCTGAACGAAAAGCCGCGGAAGCACACTTTGAAGCTCTTTGCTCGAAGGGAACAATGACTGCACTCACGACTGAGCGACTGATACTTCGCCCTCCACGCGACGGCGATGAAGATGCCGTCTTCACAATCCACTCGGACCCAAGGACCTACCAGCATCGCCCTGAACTGGCGATGAAGAATTGCGAAGAAGCCTCCGAGCTGCTTCGCTTGTGGCAGCACAACTGGGCGGAGGACGGAATCGGCTATTTTGTTGTCGTCCGAGAACCAGCCGACATCATCGGTTTTACAGGCCTGCGCTTCTCAGAAGAACAGGGCGAACAGGTACTCAACCTCTACTACCGTTTTGCGCCCGAAGCCCAGGGAAAGGGCTATGCCGCCGAGGCCGCGGCGGCCGCCATCGAATGGGCACGTCAGGCGCACCCCGAGTACTCGGTCGTGGCGATCATTGATCCAAGCAACGCCCCGTCTGCCCGGTTGGCTGAGAAGCTCGGCCTGCACCTGCAGACGGTAGACCATGAACAAGGCCACCTGTACCGGCTTTGAACGCAAGCCGCGGCAGAGCTTCGGCGCACTGGAACGCGAGCCGACGGCTGTCGAAAAGCGCCAAATAAAAAGTCCCGGGACACCGCATAAGCGGTGTCCC
>NZ_KV786097.1:0-22925 GCF_001806835.1 Brevibacterium sp. HMSC24B04
CGGGCAGTTCCCACAGGGGAACTGCCCGCCGAAGCGTTTCTGTGTGCGAAGTCCGTGTGCCTGCACACCCCTCGAACAAGAAGATCAGCCCGGCCTCCACCTCGTGAGAGCAGTCCAGCACACCCGCTCAACCTCACACGAGCCCCATTTTGCAAAGGTGCGCACTTCCGGGCTAACATTGACAGTCGCTGTACGTCAGATACACACGCCGCAGACCTCTAGTCGCGTTGCAGGATAAGCGGGAAATGTATACGCGTACCGTGCACCTCAAGCAAGTCAAGTACTGCTGAACAAGACTCACGACCTTGTCAGGCAGACGTGTGTGGCTTGGAAGCTAGAGACGAAAAGAAGGCAACTTTTGCGTACGTACACACCAAAGCCCGGCGATGTCGAGCGCCAGTGGCACGTCATCGACGCCACTGACGTCGTTCTCGGTCGCCTTGCTTCGCAGGCAGCTCGTCTGCTGCGCGGCAAGCACAAGGTGGAATTCGCACCTCACATCGACACGGGTGACTTTGTCATCATCATCAACGCGGACAAGATTGTGCTGACCGGCGACAAGCTGGAAAAGAAGCGCGCCTACCGCCACTCCAACTACCCGGGTGGTCTCAAGAGCCTCAGCTACGAAGAGCTCCTTGAGAAGTTCCCCGAGCGTGCAGTGGAGCAGGCTGTTGCAGGCATGATCCCCAAGAACCGCCTCGGCCGTGCCCAGATGCGCAAGCTGAAGGTGTACGCAGGTGCTGAGCACCCGCACGCCTCGCAGAACCCGCAGAAGTACGAAATCAGCCAGGTCGCGCAGTAAGCGCCCAAGGCTCAGTTAACCGAGGAGAATCGTGGCTGACAACCAGAACCTGAACGAGGACGTCGAAATGACGTCGTACTCGACCGAAACCCCGGCTTCGGCTGGTCTCGGCGAATCCGTGGCCGGTGGCCGCGGCGAATCGCTCACCGCTCCCGGCCAGGGCGTTGGCCGTCGCAAGCGCGCTGTCGCTCGCGTCCGCCTGGTCCCCGGCACCGGTGAATGGAAGATCAACGGTCGTGACCTTGAAGCCTACTTCCCGAACAAGATGCACCAGCAGCTCGTTCGCGAACCCTTCCGCCTGCTTGACCTCGAAGGCCGTTTCGACGTCTTCGTGCGCATCGCCGGCGGTGGACCCTCCGGCCAGGCCGGTGCTGTCCGTCTGGGCATCGCCCGTTCGCTGAACGAAATCGACCGTGAAAACAACCGTCCTGAACTGAAGAAGGCCGGTTACCTCACGCGTGACGCTCGCGTTCCCGAACGCAAGAAGGCTGGTCTCAAGAAGGCTCGCAAGGCTCCGCAGTTCTCCAAGCGCTGATCTTCGCCCGCCAGGGCAGATCCGGCTTGGGGCACGCAGTGCCTGCTCCAAAGGTCCGTGTACCGCAAGGTGCGCGGGCCTTTTGGCGTTGCGGGGGACTTGTTCGGTTTTCTGTTTGTTGTCCGTGCAGGTAGGCGGACATCGGGCCCGAAACCGGACAACTCCGTGTCATTTCCGGCGCACTTGAGTGCCTTCAGCTGTGGACCAGACGCTCCCGATTCCGTGCTTAAGTTTAGAAATACGCGTCCGACCTCGATGTTTACTCAGGCCGTTCGGGTTTAGCTGCTTTTAAACAGATGACCTGTTTGTCCACAGCTGCGCGGTCTGGTCTTTCCCAGGGGTTCGTCGACCAGCAGTCTGGGACGCATGAACAATGTCTTTGTGGTCAGTGCCCTTCCTGCTGGTGCAATGGCGCATCAGGCAGCTCGTGCAGTTGGATGCTGTCTCAGTAGATTGGCCAGGGGTGTTTATGCCGTCGAGCGATTGTGCGAACAAGAGGCACACAGAGCTTTTGCGTGTTTTGTAGACCGACCTGAACTGTTGTCCGACGAGGGCTCGTCAGTCTATTTGCGGAAGCTAGCCCATCATGCGGGTTGGGCGGTGGCCTTTGGGCATTCAGGTCAGGCGATCTTGAGTCACGCTACCGCGGCTGTGCTTTGGGGCATGGAACTGCCCACTGATCCTCCAGCGCGCTTACAGACAAGCGGTCCGGAACGACCTTTCTCACGGACTCACCGAATACATCGCCAACGAGCAATTCCTGCTGAGCACATTACTTCGCCGGTGAGCGCTCTGCCTGAGCTACGAGCAGTGAGTGCAGATTGGACGATGTTCGACCTGCTCCGGGATGTCGGCGGAGCCGAGGGCTTTGCCATCGCCGATCGACACATTCGCTTCCGGGCTCATGGGCGGGCCTCGGGTGTGCCTTCCGCCGATCGGTTCCATGTCGTCATTGATGAGTTGGCTGAAGTATTTCGCCAGTTTGAGGAGTGCTCGGCGGGCAGGCGGACGGTCACCATGTTGAGTTGGCTTAAAGAGATGCGCGGATTGTCGGAATCCGCAGGTGAGGCACTTGCCTACTTTCGTTTTTATGAGCTGGGTTTCAGGTGCTGTCCGGAGGACTCGCGGTGGAAAATAGCGCAGCAAGTGTCGTTCCCCCTGCCCGGTGAGTCATACCGGCCGCGGGTGGATTTCTTTTTGGAGCACTGGGGTTTGATTGTCGAGTTCGACGGGTGGGCTAAGTACCAAGACCCGAATGGCAGTGTGCCGCCGGAGGTCTACCGAAAAGAAAAACGCCGTGAAGAACAGCTTCGGCGCATGGGCTACAGGTTTCTTCGCATCGAATGGCGGGATGTCATTGTTCCGGGACGACTGGCGAGTTTGCTGCGGCAAGTCGGCGTGGTGCTGCCCTAGCTTGCGACTTGTTCGGGTTTCGGCCTCTTATCCGCGCAGCTGCACGCGTAATAGTCCCAAACCAAGACATCTAGCCATATCAGAAGCGTTGCGTTCCCGAACGCAAGAAGGCTGGGCTCAAGAAGGCTTTCAAGACCCTCGCACCTCGGTGCGGGGGTCTTGTGCGTTCCGGGCACGAGGTGCCGCTGGGCCCGCGTCGTGTTCTCACCACACGCCGTGCCCTTCTGACTGGGCGGCCAGTTCCATAAACGTAGAATGAATGCGATTCAAAACAGGAGGTTCTATGAGCAGGCTTTTCGGTACGGACGGCGTTCGCGGTCTGGCCAACAAGGACATCACGGCTCGACTCGCTCTCCAGTTGGGTGTTGCCGGCAGTCGAGTTCTCGGCAGGCCCGAGCAGCGCTACGGCACGGGCAGCAAGCGCCCGTTCGCGATTGTCGGTCGCGACACCCGCATCAGCGGTGACTACCTGGCATCAGCAATTTCCGGCGGTATCGCCTCGACCGGTGTTGACGTGTGGAACGCAGGTGTTCTGCCCACCCCGGGTGTCGCGCACGCCGTGAAGGAAACCGGCGCTGACTTCGGTGTAGTGCTCTCAGCCAGCCACAACCCCATGCCGGACAACGGCATCAAATTCTTCGGCCCCGGCGGCACCAAACTCGACGATGCTGCGGAAGACGAAATCCTTGAACTGTTCGACGCCGACTGGGATCGTCCCACCGGCGCGGACGTCGGCCGCATCAAGCCGTACGCGGCAGCGGCAGACGAATTCACCGAACACCTCGTATCGACTCTGGGTGACACACCCACTCCGCTGCAGGGACTGCGTGTGGTCGTCGACTGCGCCAACGGAGCGGCATCCGTCGTCGGCCCTGCGGCACTGCGTCAGGCCGGTGCGGATGTCACGGTCATTGCCGCAAGTCCGGATGGCCTCAACATCAACGACGGTGTCGGCTCTACCCACCTGGGTCCGCTGCAGAAGGCCGTTGTCGACAACGGAGCTGACCTCGGCGTTGCGTTTGACGGTGACGCTGACCGCTGCCTGGCGGTTGATGCGCTCGGTCGCGAAGTCAACGGCGACCAGATCATGGGCATCCTGGCTCTGGGTATGAAGGAAGCCGGCACCCTGAAGAATGACACACTGGTCACCACCGTCATGTCGAATCTGGGCCTCAAGCTCGCCATGGAGAAGGCCGGCATCGCGGACGTGCAGACGAAGGTCGGCGACCGCTACGTGCTTGAAGGCATGCTGGCCGGCGGGCACGTGCTCGGCGGTGAACAGTCCGGTCACGTGCTCATGCTCGACCACGGCACCACCGGTGATGGCGTGCTGACAGCCCTCCACCTGATCAACCGCGTCGCATCAACCGGTCGCACACTGGCCGACCTCGCAGCGGAAATCCCGCAGCTGCCGCAGGTGCTCATCAACGTCCGCGGAGTCGACAAGACCCGCACGGACGACCCTGCTGTTCAGGCAGAAGTTGCCGCCGTCGAATCCGAACTCGGCAAGAGCGGCCGCGTCCTGCTGCGCGCTTCGGGCACCGAACCGGTTATCCGTGTGATGGTCGAGGCCGAAACCGAAGCCGAAGCGCAGAAGCAGGCGGAACGCCTGGCCGACTGCGTCAAGCAGCACCTTGCCCTCTGACCGCGTTCAGTTCCCCGCACCGGGACCGCTCAGCAGTGCGGCACCTCGTCCGAGTGCCCCGGCACCTCGGCCGGCGGTCCCGGTGGTGAGCGCACAGTGAAGAAGAGCGCGGACAACACGAAGGTCCTCTACGGGCGCATGGCGGCTGGCCTGGCCGCTGCGGCCTCGACAGCGGTGGGCACCGTCGTCATTATCGGTTTGAGCCTCGTAGCCCGAGCGACGTCGGGTTCGTCTGGCCTGTGGTGGATGTTCGGTGTGCTGACTTCGTCCTACGCCGTGCTCGGCGGCATTGCCACGGTTGGGGCGTTCCTCACCGGCCATGTGCGGGCGGGCTACGTGGCTGACCCCGGCAAACCGGCTCGCTGGAGCGCAATGACAGCCCTGTTCATTGCCTTTGCCAGTCCGGTCATTCTGTACGTGTTCACCGGCCCATGGCTGACGAACGGGCTGATCGTCGCAGTCTCAACGTTCCTGTGCTCAGCAGTCGGAGCGCTCATCTTCCTGCTGGTGTGGCCTCTCCTGCTGCGGGCAGGCACAGTCACCTCAATCGATGTGTGAGCGATGTCGGAGCTGATCCTCGCGGCTACACATTCACACGCTTCAGCTGAGGAAAGCGATCTTCCCAAAGATCGCGTACACGGGAATCCAAGCTCAGGTGTGGCCATACCCGCAGCAGTCTGTCCTTGTTGATCAGCTGTGCTTGGATTTCAGCGGTGCCTTCTGCAAGCAGAGCCTGGTAAGCCAAGCGCACCCCGCCGGGATCAGTCACGTCAATATCGCCGTCGTCAATCCACCGAACCCAGATCGGCAGGCGAATGGTGCCCTGCGGCGGCCCCTTCAAGTCATCGAGACTGTCAACGACCTCGTACGGTTTCAGATCCCGGAACCGCACTCGTTCCATGACTGCTCCCTTCGGCTGTTCACCCTTTCAGCCTACCGTTTTCTCCGACTCGCAGCTTCAAGATTCTCTGCCAGGAAATGACCGCGGGCTGCTCTAGTCTCCCGAGGTGCCGCCGGCTGAGTCTTCTGACTCTTCTTGGTCTGCGAACTGGGTTGTGTACAGCTGCGCGTACCGGCCGTTCTGCGCCAGAAGTTCGCTGTGGGTGCCGCGCTCAACAGCCCGGCCGTCCTCAATGACGATGATCTGATCGG
Source organism: Brevibacterium sp. HMSC24B04 (assembly GCF_001806835.1). Lineage (NCBI taxonomy): Bacteria > Bacillati > Actinomycetota > Actinomycetes > Micrococcales > Brevibacteriaceae > Brevibacterium > Brevibacterium sp. HMSC24B04. Next base: position 5,548 of record NZ_KV786097.1, read on the forward strand.
CACTGCGCACCGTCGACAGGCGGTGGGCGATGACCAGGGCAGTCCTGCCGGTCATGGCTTCGTTCAAGGCGTGCTGCACAGCTGCCTCGTTCGTTGAATCGAGAGCACTCGTAGCCTCATCGAGCACCACCACGGCAGGTTCGGTCAACAGGAGACGAGCAATTGTCAGCCGCTGGCGTTCACCGCCGGACAGCCGGTAGCCGCGCTCACCGATCACGGTGTCGAGCCCATCGGGCAGGGCGTCGATAACCGGCCACAGGCGTGCGCGTTCCAGAGCGGAACGCAGCTCATCATCCGTTGCATCAGGTTTGGCGATCGTCAGATTGTCGCGAATCGACTCGTGGAACAGGTGGCCGTCCTGCGTGACCATGCCGACGGTCGACTTGAGCGCGTCAAAGCTCAAATCGCGGACATCCACACCGGACAGTTCAACAGCGCCTTCTGTCACGTCATACAGCCTGGGCAGCAGAGATGCGATCGTCGACTTTCCAGCACCGGATGAACCCACGAGGGCGACCGTGTGCCCAGCCGGAACGGAAATGTTCAGCCCGTGCAGCACCTCGGACGACTCCCGGCCGTCAAGAACCGCGACCTCTTCAAGAGAGGCGAGAGACACCTCGGCGGCGGTGGGGTAGCGGAATGAAACGTCGCGGTACTCAACAGAGACCGGGCCAGCGGGAAGAGGTTTGGGGGATTCCGGTTCCTGCACGGTGGAGCGCAGATCAAGAATCTCGAACACTCGCTGGAACGACACGATTGCAGACGTGATGTCCATGCGCGCATTCGCCAGCATTGTCAGCGGCGTGTACAGGCGGGTCAGCAGCAGCGCGAGTGTGACGACCTTGCCCGCATCGAGTGAACCGGCCACCGCCTGCATACCGCCGACCCCGTAGACCAGCGCCAAAGCCAGAGCGGACACAAGTGTGAGAGCGGCCAGGAACGTCACCTGCAGCATGGCGGTGCGCACACCGATATCGCGCACCCTGCCAGCGCGGTCAGCAAACTCCGCAGACTCCTTCTTCGGGCTGCCGAACAGCTTGACCAGGGTCGCACCACCAGCTGAGAACCGCTCCGTCATGCGGGTCGACATGGCCGCGTTGAGATCCGCCGCCTGAAACTGCAGCGACGCCAAACGGCCGGCAATGAAACGGGCGGGCACCAAGAAAATCGGCAGGAGCAGCACCGACAGCACCGTCACCTGCCACGAAATCGCAACCATGACACCGACCGTCAGCGCAAGCGACACAATGTTCGTCACAACCCCGGACAGCGTGTTGGAAAAAGCTCGCTGCGCACCCATAACGTCGTTGTTGAGCCGGGAGATCAGCGCACCCGTGCGGGTCCGGTTGAAAAACGCCACCGGCAGAGTCTGCACGTGATCAAAAACCGCGGTGCGCAGATCAAAGATCAGGCCTTCGCCAATGCGGGCCGAAAGATAGCGCGACACAATCGTCAACGCTGCATCGGCCAGTGCGAGCACACCCATGAGAATTGCGATGCCGACAATCAGATTCACCGGCCCACCAGCGGTAATGGCATTGACCACCCGGCCTGCCAACACCGGGGTGGCCACAGCAACACCGGCTGAGACCGCAGAGAGCAGAATGAACAGGACCAGTTTGGTCTTGTGCCGAGCCGCAAAACCGCCGATGCGCCGCAGAGCATCCCGGTCAACCTCCGGGGCCGGACGCCCCTTGGTGCGCTGACTGGCTGTCGTCCTGTGCAGAATCGCCATGGGGGAGTAGTTCGACACGATGCTCCTTTCACCACGCTCCCAGACCGGAACGACGACAGGAGGGAGCACAGGAAGTCTAGCCCCGCCTCGTCATATGGAGCTTTATGACGAAAAGCGCGTGAAAGCTGTCCGCAGAGTGAGAAACTTGCCGACAACATACGCACACTCGTCAGAAGGACTGAACACATGAAACTGCGCATCGCAGCTATTGCCGCCGCCGCAAGCCTGATCCTCACCGGCTGCGGTGCAGGCGGAGGAAACCAGGAAGTCGGCCAGAAAGACGGCGACATCACCAAGCTGACCGTTGGAGTTTCCCCGGTCCCGCACGGTGACATCCTGCGCTACGTCGACGAAAACCTGGCAGAAGAAGCCGGCCTCGACATCGAGGTCAAGGAGTACACCGACTACGCGCTGCCCAACCGTGCGCTCGTCGACGGTGACCTCGACGCCAACTACTTCCAGCACAAGCCGTACCTGGACGAAGAAGTCGAAGGCCAGGGCTACAAGCTCTACGCATTCGAAGGCGTGCACATCGAACCGATCGCACTGTTCTCCAAGAAGGTGAAGTCGGTTGACGAACTGCCCGAGGGCGGCACCGTCGGCATCAACAACGACCCCGCCAACCAGGGCCGTGCCCTTGACATGCTGGCCAAGGAAGGCGTCATCACGCTGGCTGACGGCAAGGACGCAACCACCGCCACCATCAAGGACATCCAGGACAACCCGAAGAACCTCGAATTCAAGGAAGCCGACGCTGCACAGCTGGCACGCACCCTTGAAGACACCGACGCTTCGATCATCAACGGCAACAACGCCCTGGAAGCAGGACTGTCGCCCACCGAAGACTCGATCCTCGTGGAATCGGCTGAAGACAACCCCTACGCGAACTTCCTCGCCGTCCGCGAAGGCGACGAAGACAACGAAGCCATCAAGAAGCTCGACGAACTCCTGCACTCAGAAGAAGTGAAGAAGTTCATCGAAGACAAGTGGACCGACGGCGCGGTGATCCCCGCTTTCTGATCCACACGCCTCTGAGGGGTGAGCCCCTCAGAGGCTTCGAAATCACACGGGCTTCGGCCCACCAGACGCCGGGTTCAGCAGTGCGAACTGATTACAGTTTGCGCAGCTGGATCCGGCGTACTGAATGGTCGGCCGATTTCGTCAGAATCAAATCGGCCCGGCCACGCGACGGAGCGACGTTCTCCCGCAGGTTGGGTGCGTTGATCGAATCCCAAATCTCACCGGCGAGGGTGAGTGCTTCGTCTTCCGTCAGCTCCGAATAGCGGTGGAAGTATGAATCCGGCTGGGTGAAAGCACCCGACTTCAGTTCCATGAACCTGTCGATGTACCACTGGCGAATATCACCGGCTGCTGCGTCGACGTAGACGGAAAAGTCGAAGTAGTCGCTGACGGACATACCCACTTTGCCATCGGCACGCGGCCTGGGCGGCTGCAGAACGTTGAGCCCTTCGACAATGAGCACATCTGGTGAGCGGACCGTGATTTCAGCACCCGGAACAATGTCGTAGGTGTGGTGCGAATAGACGGGAGCGCGTGCTTCTTCGGCACCGGACTTGACCTTCGACAGGAAGCGCATGAGCGCCCTGCGGTCGTAGGACTCCGGGAATCCCTTCCGTGATGTCAGACCGCGGCGGGCCAGTTCGGCATTGGGAAACAGGAATCCGTCGGTGGTGACGAGCTCAACCTTTGGGGTGTCCGGCCAGCGGGCCATCATTTCGCGCAGAACACGCGCCGTCGTGGACTTTCCGACAGCAACCGAACCGGCCACACCGATGACAAACGGAATGTGCTGCGGGGCGGGGTCGTGACCGCTGGCGCGCAGCGGAGCAAAGAACTCCCGCGTGAGCCTGTGCTTTTTGCGGCGGGCGGAAACATACAGGTTGAGCAGGCGTGACAGGGGCAGGTAGATCTCTTCGATCTCTGTGGTGTCCATGCGCTCGCCCTTACCGCGCAGACGCTCCACGTCAGCCGCCGTCAGCGGCAGGGGAGTGGCCTGGGCGAGTTCGGACCACGTGGTGCGGTCAAAACTCCAAAAGGGTGAGGCAATGGACTGCCCGCTCTGCTTCTGGTGCGGACGCAGACCCGCGAGCAGACGAGCGGGGTCGAGGTCGCTGGATCGAACGAACGGTGTGGCGTCGCTGTGTTCCATAGGTGCTGCAGATCCTCGTTTCGCTCAGCATTCACTCAGGCGGCGAAATCCAGCTTACGGCACCGCCGCGCGTTAATATTGAAGTCTATGTGTGGAATTGTTGGATTCGTCGGAAACCCGAACGCCCAGATCACCGCTGAAGACGTCACCGTCGGAGGCCTTAAGCGAATGGAGTACCGCGGCTACGATTCCGCGGGCGTTGCATTCGTTACGGAAGCCGGCCAGCTGGCCTCAGCGAAGAAAGCCGGAAAGCTCGAAAACCTCAAAAATGAGCTTGCCGAACACCCCCTGCCGAAAGCCGCAACCGGCATCGGCCACACCCGCTGGGCTACCCACGGTGCGCCGACTGATGAAAACGCCCACCCCCACCTGGCTGACGACGGTCGCCTGGCTCTCATCCACAACGGCATCGTCGAAAACTACGCCTCACTCAAAGAGCGCCTGCTGAAAGACGGCGTCGAATTCGCATCCGAAACCGACACGGAAGTCGCAGCGCACCAGCTGGCCAAGAACTACCGCGAAACCGGTGACCTCACCGAGGCCATGCGACGGACCTCCAACCAGCTCGAAGGTGCCTTCACCCTGCTGGCCGTCCACGCTGACAAGCCCGGAACGGTTGTTGCCGCCCGCCGCAATTCGCCGCTGGTCATCGGCCTGGGTGACGATGCGAACTACCTGGGATCGGATGTTGCGGCCTTCATCGACTACACCCGCCGCGCCGTTGAGATCGGCCAGGACGAAGTCGTGACCATCACCGCTGACTCCGTCGACATCATGGACTTCGACGGCAACCCGGTCGAAGGCACCGAATACGAAATCGACTGGGACCCGGCAACCGTGGACAAGGGCGGCTTCACGTCGTTTATGGAAAAGGAAATCCACGACCAGCCGCAGGCAGTCGCCGACACACTCCTGGGCCGCTTCGACACGGAAGGCCGCCTCACGCTGGATGAGATGCGGATTGACGAATCCGTGCTGAAGTCGGTCGACAAGATCATCGTCGTAGCCTGTGGAACGGCCGCCTACGCCGGTCAGGTTGCCAAGTACGCGATCGAACACTGGTGTCGCATCCCGGTTGAGGTCGAACTGGCCCACGAATTCCGCTACCGCGACCCGATCGTGTCCGAAAAGACCCTCGTGGTAGCGATTTCGCAGTCCGGCGAAACGATGGACACCATCATGGCGCTGCGCCACGCCCGCCACCAGGGTGCGAAGGTCGTTGCCATCTGCAACACCTACGGTTCGACGATTCCGCGTGAATCCGACGCTGTGCTCTACACGCACGCCGGACCGGAAATCGCTGTTGCCTCGACCAAGGCGTTCCTGTCCCAGATTGTGGCCTGCTACCTGCTGGGCCTCTACCTGGCGCAGCTGCGCGGCAACAAGTACCGCGACGAAATCCAGCTGATTCTGGACGAACTGCAGAACATCCCCAGCAAGGTCCAGCAGCTCCTGGACGACGACTCCCAGCAGATCACGGACCTGGCCAAGCGTTTGGCCGAAACCCCGTCCGTGCTGTTCCTGGGCCGCCACGTGGGCTTCCCCGTGGCCATGGAGGGTGCGCTCAAACTCAAGGAGCTCGCCTACATCCACGCGGAAGGCTTCGCAGCCGGAGAACTCAAGCACGGGCCCATTGCGCTCATCGACGAGGGCCAGGTTGTCATCATCATCGTGCCCAGCCGCTTCGGCCGGGATTCGCTGCACGCCAAGGTGGTCTCCAATATTCAGGAGGTCCGGGCACGCGGAGCCAACACGATCGTCATTGCAGAACAGGGTGACGAGGCGGTGCGCGAGTACGCTTCCGAAGTCATCTACGTGCCCAACACCACCACGCTGCTGGCGCCCCTGCTGACCACGGTGCCGCTGCAGATCTTCGCGATGGAGCTGGCTCAGGCCAAGGGCCTGGACGTCGACCAGCCGCGCAACCTCGCGAAATCGGTCACGGTCGAATAAGAGTCGAATAAAGCGGCCCAAGGGGCGGTCGCACACGAGACCAGTAAGGAGAGAGCAGTCGTGGGCATCATCGGCATCGGCGTTGACATTGCCGACGTTCCCCGGTTCCAGGAGCACATTGAGCGGGTGCCCGAACTTCTGGACCGCCTGCTCACTCCGGCTGAACAGCTGAAGAAGAACGGCAAGCGGCGCAGCCCTGAAAGCCTCGCCGCCCGCTTTTCGGCAAAAGAGGCGCTGGTCAAGGCTCTGCAGTTCCCGCAGATCATTCCGTGGCAGGAGGCCGAGGTGGTCTCGGCTTTTTCCGGCGCCCCGTCTTTCCGGTTGAGCGGCTGGGTGCTCGAGATGTTCCGCCAGCGCGGCGGTGAGCACGTGCATCTGTCGATCACGCACGACGGCGACCGCACCATCACCTACGTCATTGTCGAAGGCAGCGGACCGTCACTGTCTCCGCCCGTCGACCAGCCGGCACCTCCCGTGCCCGGAACGGCAGAACACGATCGCGCGCTCGCCCAGTTCCGCGCCGATGTTGCAGCCAGGCGCGAAGAGCGCAACCGGATGCGCGAGGAAGCCCGCCGGAAGAACCTCAGCTGAACCAGCCGCGGCCCCTCCGCAGCATTCTCAGCCCGAACAGAACAGGAATCACGATGCCCCGCCCCGCGTACACCGGTGAGCAGATCCGCCAGGCCGAAGCTCCTCTGCTGAAAGCCGGTGAAGGCGACAGGCTCATGCGTCGGGCCGCAGGCCAACTGGCTGCCGTGTGCCGCCGGGTTCTGCGTTTGGGCGGCGGCACCGTCTACGGCCGCCGCGTGGCTGTTCTCACCGGGCCCGGCAACAACGGCGGGGACGCTCTGTTTGCGGCTGCTGACCTTGCCCGCCGAGGTGCCGCCGTCACCCTCCTGCACACTATCGGGACCCCGCACGCGGACGGGCTGGCCGCCGCTGTCAGCGCCGGCTGCAGGCGGGTTGACATTGCCCAGGCGCCGAGCCACCTGGGGGCTGCTGACCTGGTGATCGACGGGATTTTCGGCACGGGTGCGAAACCGCAGCTGCCGGAGGACCTTGTGCGGCTCATCCGCGTGTGGCAGGCCAGTTCGGCCCGCGCAGAAGGGCAGATCACGGTGGCAGTTGATGTGCCCACCGGCATTGACGCTTCAACAGGCCGCAGGGCGCAGGCCGCCGTGCAGGCCGACTGGACTGTCACGTTCGGCGGGCTCAAAACCGGCCTGTTCACGGGTGCCGGCGCGCGGGCCTCTGGCCGTGTGGTGCTTGCTCCCATCGGCCTGGACTTTTCCGACACCGTGCCGGATGCGTGGGTGTACAAACGCAGTGACGTGCGCGAAATTGTGAAAGCGCCGACGGGCGAGGATCACAAATACACCCGAGGTGTCGTCGGCATCTGCGCCGGTTCCGCTGACTATCCGGGGGCTGCTGTTCTGTGCACGAGTGCGGCAGTGGCCGCCGGTGCCGGAATGGTGCGCATCACCGGCGATGAACGGCTGCGCTCAGCCGTCACGTCCCATGTCCCAGAAGCCGTAGCGGCTGACGGTCGTGTGCAGGTGTGGGCCGTCGGCCCCGGAAGTCCCAGCGAAGACAGAATGGCCGCGGCGTTCGTAAGCGGTGAGCCCGTCATTGCCGACGCCGGCGCGCTTGATCACCTGCCCGACCGCTTGCCGGCAGGCAGCATCATCACACCCCACGCCGGTGAACTCGAAAGGCTGCTCACGGCACGCGGCCACAGTGTTCAGCGCAGCCAGATCGAACAGGATCAGCTGTACTGGGCCCGCACTGCCGCCCGCGAACTCGACGTGGTCGTTCTGCTCAAAGGCCACCGCACCGTCGTCGCAGAACCCGACGGCACTGTCCACCTGCCGCCGGCGGGTTCAGCAAACCTCGCAACAGCAGGCTCCGGTGACGTTCTCACGGGGGTGCTCGCAGCGCTCCTGGCAGAAAGAGCGGCAGCCAAGGGGCGCCTCGAGCCCGGTGTGACAGCCGTGACTGCGGCAGCCGCGGTCCTGCTCCACGGGAGGGCGGGCAAGTCCGCCACACACGCTTCCGGTCTGCCGCGAGCAGTGGAGCAGGCTGTGCTGAAAGCACGTGCGCGTTAGGATCAAGGCGTGTCCCCAACGTCATCTGATCTCCTGCCAACAACAGCTTACGGTCCGTCGCTGCTGAAAGCGCTCATCGACCGTGACGCCATCCGCACCAACCTCGCAGTGCTGCGAGAACACGCGGGCGAAGCTGATGTCATCCCCGTCGTCAAAGCCGACGCCTACGGTCACGGCATCACGAATGTTGTTCCCGTGCTGGTCGAAGCCGGAATACGCCGAATCGGCACCGCCACTGTGCCGGAAGCCCTGCAGGTGCGCGACCTTCTGGAGCGCTTGGCTGCCGAAGGGCTCGAAGGTGCCGCTGACACTGTTGTTCTGTGCTGGCTTATGCCTATCGGCGTGGACTTCGCTGGGCTTGCCCAGAAGAACATTGAGGTGGGCATCAGTGCGGCCGAACAGCTGCCGTTCATCGTCGAAGCCGCCCGGAAGAGTACGGACAACCCGCTGCGCATCCACATCAAGATCGACTCCGGGCTGGGTCGCGGTGGGATGACCGAGCGCCAGTTTGATGGGTTTCTACGCGAGGTGGCCCAGCTGGATGACGATGTTCGCTCCGGTCTGAAGATTGTTGGCGCCATGACCCACCTGGCGGTTGCCGATGAGCCGGGCAGCGAATTCACCGACCACCAGTACAGCATCTTCACCGAGGAGATCTCGAAGCTGCGCGGTTTCCTCCTGTCGCAGCCGGACCTAGGCCACCCGGACGAACTCATCGTCCACGCCTCGAATTCACCGGCGGCACTGACAATCGGCACCGGACCGGACACTCTGACCGCACACGCCGTGCGGACCGGACTGGCCGTCTACGGGCTCAGCCCCTTTGCCGGCAGCACTCCGGAAAGCCTGGGCCTGCGCCCGGCCATGATGCTGAAATCGCAGGTGATTGCGCTCAAAGACGTCGCCCGCGGCAGCCATGCCAGCTACGGACTGACCTACACGTGCGAGGCCGACACCCGCTTCGCGCTGGTAGCCGGCGGCTACGCCGACGGTCTGCCCCGCTCGGCATCCAACGCCGCGCGCGTGTTCATCGGCGGGCGCCAGTACCGGCAGGTGGGCCGCATCGCCATGGACCAGATTGTGGTGGAAGTCGGCCTGGACTCCGACGTGAGTATCGGCGATGAAGTGACCATCTTCGGCCCCGGCGATTCCGGCGAGCCCACCGCAGCCGACTGGGGCGCATGGGGCGGAACCATCAACTACGAAATCGTCACCGGAATCGGCAGCCGTGTAGAGCGGGTCTTGACGGGCCGGGCGGTCGGGGAGCCAAACGAAGCCGGGGAGACCGCGTGAGCCGCATCGACATCGAGCTGCGTAACCAAGCCCGCACAGCTGAACTCGCAGCGGCACTCGCACCCCAGCTGCGGGCGGGGGACCTCATCATCCTCACCGGCGGTCTCGGGGCGGGCAAGACCACGTTCACCCAGTCGCTTGCCGCGCACCTCAACGTGCGCGGGCGCGTGTCCTCACCGACCTTCATCATCGCCCGCGAACACCCGTCGGTCGGCGACGGTCCGGGCCTCGTCCACGTTGACGCCTACCGGTTGGAAGACGCAGCGGAGCTTGATGACCTCGACCTCGACTCCGAACAGCATGAAGTCGTCACGGTCGTCGAATGGGGCGCCGGTATGGCCGAATCTCTGGCCGACGACTACCTGGAGATCACCCTGACCCGGCCGGACTCCGCCGACCCCGAATCCGGTCAGCGCACAGCGACCCTGCAGGGCTTCGGTGAATCCTGGACGAGCCGTTTGGCGCGCGTGAAGGAGGCAATGCAGTGACCGCGGAGAACCCCAGCGCAGACCCGCATGCAGGCACGAAGCAGCCGGTTGTCGTCGCACTCGATACATCGTCCGCGGCCTCCGTCGCGGTTGTCGCCGATGACCGAGTTGAGGCCGAATGGGCGCAGTCGCGAGCTCGCCGTCACGCCGAGCTTCTGGGCCCGGCACTGACCGATGTGCTGAAGCAGGCGCCAGAACCCGAACTCGTGGCTGTTGGCGTGGGGCCTGCACCGTTTACCGGTATGCGCGCAGGCATCGCCTCTGGCCTGGGCTTCGCGGTCGGCCGCGGCCTGCGCACGGTGGGCGTGCGTTCGCACGACGGCCTTGCGCTCGTGGTGTACGAACAGCTGCGTGCCGACGGTGAAGACATCGACACCGTGCGGATCCTGGTTGCCTCGGACGCTCGCCGCCGCGAAGTCTACTGGGCTGAATACGCAGGACTCGACGAGGACGGCCTGCCGGTCCTTGCCGCAGGTCCCGACGTGGCCAAACCCGCCGACCTCGCCGAACTCAAGGGCCTGGCGGCCGAAAGCAGCGAGCCGAGACCAACAGAATCAAGCCCCAAGGAACCGGGCTCGACAGAGCCGGCCGTCCTCCGCATCGGCGCCGGTTTTGAGCTCTACCCTGACGCGCTCGGCGCACCCGATCCGCGCTTCCCAACGGAAGCGCTCGCAGCGGACATTGCCCGCATCGCCGCACGCACAGAAGCCGCCGGGCGCGAACAGCTGGAGCCCATCCCGCTGTACCTGCGCGAACCTGACGCCAAACCGCTGCCCGGCCGCTGACCGCCCAGCAGCTATGACCGTCACCCTGAGCCCGCTGCAGTGGTGGGACATTCCCACCGCCGCGGCAATGGACCGCGAGATCTTCGGCCCGGACGCCTGGAGCGAAGACTTCTTCTGGACGCAGGCGGCAAGCCCATCGGTGTTCCTCATCGCCGCGCACACGGAAGACGGCCTGGCCGGTTTCGCAGGCCTGAGCGTCAGCGGCAAAGAGGCTGAGATCCTCACAATCGCCACCCACCCGAACATCCGGGGTCGAGGTGCCGGCCGCCTCCTCCTGGAATCCCTCCTGGATACTGCCCGCTCCCGTGGGGTCGAGGCGGTGTACCTCGACGTGCGCAGTGACAACACTGCTGCTCTGGGGCTGTACGAGGCGTTCGGCTTTGCTGTTCTGAACACCCGGCCCGGCTATTACACGGGCGCTGACGCGCTGGTCATGCGGGCGTCGTTGCTAGGCTTGGAAGCATGATTTCGGCATCCATCACACAGTGGGAAGACGGCACAGACCTTGTGCTCGAAACAGCTATCAGCGCCGACCTCCACACCGTGTGGAAGCGCATCACCAGTCCTATGGAATGTGCACTGTGGTTCGCCCCCTTCCATCCCGTCCAAGACGACGACGCTGATCAGGGTGAGGGCACCTCGGAAGCTGGCGCGGAAGTCGGTGAAGAGGTCAGCGATGAAGCCGGCGCAATCGAGTTCGACTTTGAGGGAAGCCCCCTGACGGCCCACGTGCTGTCCTGCGTTGAAGACGACCACGTGCTGGTGGAACTCGGCGGGCTCGGCCGCATCAGCGTGCGCCTGTCAGAAGCCGCACCCGGCCAGCCCGGCGAACAGCCGGGCGATCACCCAAGCGTCACCGTGACGGTCGCACACACCTACGCGTCTGACGAAGAAGCCGCCCAGCTCATCCCGCAGGTCGGCCCGGTGTGGGATACGCACCTGCGCCTGTTGGCCGGCACTTTCGCCGATGCCGATCTCACCGGATCCGAAAGCGAAGCCGCGCTCTACGCCCGCTACACCCAGCTGGCAGTCGACGAATTCGGCGCCGAAACCGTGCAGACCGGCTCCGCGCAGGCTCCGGAAGGCGATGACGGCGACGATGACTGAGCCGCTCATCCTGGGCATTGAGACCTCGTGCGATGAAACCGGGGTCGGCATTGTCCGCGGCAGCACCCTGTTGGCGAACACTGTGGCGTCGTCGATGGACGAACACGTGCGCTTCGGCGGGGTGGTCCCGGAAGTCGCATCGCGCGCCCACGTGCAGGCCTTCGCTCCGACGCTCACCCAGGCACTGCAGACCGCAGGTGTGACGCTCGATGATATTGACGCGCTGTGCGTCACCGCGGGACCCGGTCTGTCCGGTGCGCTCATGGTGGGAGTCAGCGCGGCTAAAGGGCTCGCGGCCGCCACCGGCAAACCCCTGTACGGGCTGAACCACCTGGCCGGTCACGTTGCTGCCGCAACCTTGGACACTTCCTCTGACGAGGCGGAGCCCGGCTCCGGTCTTGAACTGCCGACTATTGCTCTGCTCGTGTCGGGCGGACACACGGAAATCCTCAAGATCACCGACCTGGTGGACGGGATTGAGCTTCTGGGCTCCACAATCGACGACGCGGCAGGGGAGGCCTTTGACAAAACAGCCCGCCTGCTGGGCCTTGACTATCCGGGCGGGCCGAATATCTCGAAGGCCGCCGCGGGTGGTTTTGACGACGGCGTCCCGGGTGACCCGACGGCTGTGAAGTTCCCGCGCGGACTCATGACCGCAAAGGACCTGCGTGACCCCGAACGTCGTTACGCGTTTTCGTTCTCCGGTCTGAAGACGGCAGCGCTGCGGGCTGTCGAAGCCGAGAAGGCCAAGCCAGAACCCGAGCGCGTGCGCCTGGCTGACATCGCCGCGTCCTTTGAAGAGGCCGTGGTCGACGTGTTGGTGCGCAAAACCCTTCTGGCCTGCGAAGACACCGGCATCAACCGGGTGCTGCTGGGCGGGGGAGTTGCCGCCAACCGCCGTCTGCGCGACAAGCTGAGTAGGCGCTGTGCCGATGAGGGCATTTCCCTGCTCATCCCGCCGCTGAGCCTGTGCACCGACAACGGGGCGATGATGGCAGCACTCGGTGCACACGTGGTCGTCCGCGGAAAACAGCCCTCAGCACCGGATTTCGGTGTGACAAGTTCATTGGAGGTTGACCAGGTTGTCGTCTGAAGGTCCTGCCAGCGCTCGCGACTCACGCCCACCGGAAGAACACCTGCGGCAGCAGCGCCGCACCGGTGACGGCTGGGTGGAAACACCGCAGGGACGCTTCTGGGGTCTGTTCGGCGCAGCCGGTCTGCTCATCCACGACCACGACCGCGGAGTTCTGCTGCAGCACCGCGCCGTGTGGTCAGCCCAGGGCGGCACGTGGGGAATTCCCGGCGGTGCGCTCGACGAAGGCGAAACACCTAAGCAGGGTGCGATCCGCGAATGCTGGGAAGAAACCGGTGTTCCCGGCCCGGACGGTGAGGGCATCACGGTCATCGGCGAGTATCGGGTGGACAAAGACGACTGGGCCTACACGACGGTCATCACGCAGGTCACGCAGAGGCTTGAGGCTCACGTGGCGGATGCCGAAAGCATTGAATTGCGGTGGGTGCCGCTAGACGAGGTCGCCGACTACGAACTTCATCCGGGCTTTGCCGGCGCATGGCCGGAGCTGCTGAAGGTGCTGCGCCAGCATGCCGCTGAGTAAGGCTGACGTTCAGTTCGGCCTCAGGCACACCCTAAACTGACCGGCCAACCGGCGGGCTTACCAGCCTGCCGGTTTCCCGGCCCGCATTTCCTCAACCAGCAGACCGGCAACGTCTTCCATACGGCCGGTTTCTTCAAATACCTTCTTCTGCCGCTGGTAGGAGGCTCCCACACGTGCGAACGACAGCATCGATTCCAGCTCAGCCGAGCACCCGAGTTCCTCAGCGATCGGGGCCAGCCGCTCCACCTCGTCAGCTATGACGTCCGTGACCAGACGTTCGTCGCAGGCGGCGTTTTCGATGATGATCGTGTCCATGCCGTAGCGAGCGGAGCGCCACTTGTTTTCGCGGTGGAACCAGTCCGGCATGAAGTTGAGCTCTTCGCCGCGGTCCAGGCGCTGCGACATGTCGTGAACCAGGCACTGCACGAAGGCCGTCACGGCCGCCAGTTCCGCCATGGTCGGGATGCCGTCGCACACGCGGATCTCGACGGTTCCCCAACCCGGTGCCGGGCGGATGTCCCAGCGGATTTCGTTGATGGAATCGACCACGCCGGTGTGCAGCATGTCGCCGATGTAGTCCTCGTATTCGTCCCAGTTCTTCAGCTGGAACGGCAGGCCGGCCGTGGGCAGCTGTTGGAAGAGCATGGCGCGGTTGGAGGCGTAGTGCGTGTCGTGGCCGGCCCAGTAGGGGCTGGAGGCGCTGACGGCCTCCAGGTGCGGGACATAGGCCGTGAGAGCGCGGACAATCGGCATGACGTGATCGCGATTGGCGATGCCCACGTGGGTGTGCACGCCGAAGATCAGCATCTGCCGGCCCCACCACTGGGTGCGGTTGACCAGCTCTTCGTAGCGGTAGGCCGGTGTGACTTCTTGTTCCCACCAGGGGGAGAAGGGGTGGGTTCCGGCGGACAGAACATCAAGCCCACGAGGTGCCAGGATGCTTCGCAGGTAATCGAGAGACTCGCTCAGATCGGCCGTGATGCCGGCAACGTCAGTCTGCACCCCGCTGACGATTTCGACGGTGTTTGTGAGCATTTCGCCCACGATCTTGCCCTGGAGGTGATCCGTGCCCTCTGCTTTGAGCGCCTCGAGGATTTCAGGGGCGCGGGATGCCAAAGAGAAGTCTTCGGCATCGACGATCGCGAGTTCCCATTCCGCTCCCAGCGTCGACTGAGGGGACGAGGCAAAAGAAAGCATGCGGACATCCTAATCTAACCAGCAGGTAACGCTGGTTTTCTGTGCGCTGGGCGGACAGGCTGTCCTGTCGTGCGGTTGGTGAAGTGAGCGCCAGCCTTTGGCGCGCTTGGAGAGCAGGTGGATTGGCAGCCCTTCAGCCTTTGGCGACGGGGCGGGATTCATCGGCCGACCACCCGGACCAGCTGGGGGAGTACAGGGAAGCCCGCACCCCGATCTGCTCAAGCGCCAAGATGTTGCTGCACGCCGTCACGCCAGAACCGCAGTAGGCAACCACCGCACCGTTGTCCGCGCCGAGATCCGCGAACTGGGCTGCGAGTTCCTCCTGCGGCAGCAGTGCTCCGTTGCGGTAGTTCTCGGTGGCCGGGCGGTTGAGAGCGCCGGGAATGTGGCCTGCGCGCGGATCCATGGAGTCATCTTCGCCGCGGAAGCGCGCCGACGGGCGGGCGTCGAGGAGCGTGCCCAGTGCCGCTGTTGCGGCGGCCTGGTCGGCATCGACGGTCGGCATTTGCCCGGTTGTGATTGTGATGTCTGACGGTGCTGGCTGCGGGGTTTCGGTTGAAAGCTCACCGCCGGCGGCCTTCCAAGCGTTCAGCCCTCCATCGAGCACGCGCACATCCTGCAGGCCCGCCCAACGCAGAATCCACCAGCCGCGAGCAGCACCTAAGGAGCTGTTGTCGTCGTACACAACGACAGTGGAATCAGGAGTGATGCCCCACGCGCGGATGGTCTCCTGCAGGTCAGCTGGGTCCGGCAGCGGGTGGCGGCCCAGAGTCGGGTCATCCGATGTTCCCGACAGCTGGGTGTCAAGGTCGGCGTACTGGGCGCCGGGAATGTGTCCGGCCGCGTAGTCGTCAGCCCCGTTGGGCTTCGGCAGGGTCCAACGGATGTCGAGGATGACGGTACGGCTTGCGGCATCTGCGTCAGCAAGAGCGGCTTTGAGCGCATCGGCGGTGATGAGCGACATACGGCAATCCTTTGTTCATACGGACAACAGCCAGTCCCACTAGACTCTCACAGATGCGCGCGCTTAGATTCATTTCTGCACTGACCGTAAGCGTCCTGGTTCTTGCAGGATGTTCGGGGCAGGGCCAGCCCACCTCGCCGACCCCAGCGGAGCCGAGCACGGCAGAAGAGACAGCCTCCGCCTCGTCAGGGGTCAGTGAAGAAGACCGGCAGAAAGCCCGCGAGATCGTCCAGAAGATGAGTGCCGACCAGCTGGTCGGCGCGACGATTATGGGCACATATGACGGTGTGGACCCTGCGGTTGCCGGGCAGATGGTCAAGAAGAACAGCCTGGCCGGGGTGATCGTCATGGGCTACAACCTGCCGGACGGTGCTGGGCCCGAGGACGTGAAGGATTACACGGGTGCTTTGCGGGAAGCCGCGGGGGAGCGTGCGTGGCCCGTGCAGCTGAGCGTTGACCAGGAAGGCGGGCCGGTTGCAAGGCTGAAGTCTGCCGCTTACAGCTTTCCGCCTCTTATGGCGTTCGGTGCTGCCGGGGAGCCCGAACTGACCCAGGACGCGATGGAAGTGCAGGGTGCGCAGCTTGCTGACCTGGGATTCACGATCAACTGGGCACCGGTTGCTGATGTCACGGTCGGACAGAAAGACCCAGCAGTCAATGTTCGTGCGGCAGGGGGCAGCCAGGAAACCGTTGTCGGTGCGGTTGAGCCGACCGTCAAGGGGTATCTGGCGGCTGGTATTGGATCGAGCGCTAAGCACTTTCCGGGCCACGGGCAGCTGACTGTGGATTCGCATGTTGATCTGCCCGAATCGAAGAAGACGCTCGAAGAATACAGCGACACCGAATGGGAGCCGTTTGAAGCGGCAATCGAAGCCGGTGTGCCTTCTGTTTTGGTGGGGCACATGCGGGTTGCCGGGGCCGGGGACAAACCGGCTTCGCTCAACCCTGCGGTGTATGAAGCGCTGCGGGATGAGCTTGGGTTTTCGGGTGTTGCGGTGACCGATGGGCTCAACATGGGAGCCATTACGAAGGGTGTTCCCGCAGGTCAGGAGACTGTTGAAGCGCTGAAAGCCGGGGCGGACCTCGCGCTCATGCCGCCTGATCTGGATGCTGCTGTGCAGGCCGTGAAGAAGGCAGTGGATTCAGGCGATCTGTCTGAAAAGGACGTGCGAGCCAAGGCTGAGCGCGTTGTTGCCATGAGTCTGTGGCAGGAACGGGCTGCTGATGAGGCTGGTTCTGGTGAAGGGGCCGGTGACGGTGGTGACGGCGGCGGTGACGGTGGTGACGGCAGCGGTGACGGCGGCGATGGCGGCCAGAAGCAGGCGGATGATGTTTTCAACGAGGTCGGCCGCGAATCACTCACTGTTCTGGCCGGAAGCTGTTCAGCCGAACCGGTACAAAGCGTGTCGATTTCCGGCCCGCCGGCTGCTGCCGAGGCGCTGGAGAAAGCCCTGAAGGAACAAGGCATTGAGGCCGGTGGCGGTACGAGCGTGAAGTTGGTTGACGGAACTGAAAGTTCGTCCGGTGGTGCGGATGTTGTTGTCGGTATGGGTGGGCCGTGGAAGGTCGCTTCGGCTGCTGGAAACGCGGACACCGTGCTGGTCACGTACGCCGACACCGAATACGCCATGAACGCCGTTGCCGACTATCTCGCAGGCGAACTGGAGGCATCCGCGCAGCTGCCAATCACACTTTCAGGCGTAAAACCGCCCAAGTGCGGCTAGCCGAGCCAGCCCAGCTGCTGGCAGCCAGCCCGGAGTTGCCAGTCAGTCCGGCCTTGTCAGCGAGACCGGCCCTCCACCTCGTGCTCCTCCAACTGGCGCAGATTCACGCTTTAATGCAGAGTCACGCTTTGTTGCGGCGCATTTGCGCGTGAGTTTGCATTAAAGCGCAAGTCTGGCGTGATCTGGCTGGTTGCGGTGCCTTCCCGTCGGCCAGCGACGCCGCTGACTGACGAGGTGGAGC
>NZ_KV786097.1:22945-23371 GCF_001806835.1 Brevibacterium sp. HMSC24B04
GTGTTGCGGCGCATTTGCGCGTGAGTTTGCATTAGAGCGCAAGTCTGGGGTGCTGGGTTGCGCTTTTGTGCCTTCCTGCAGCCAGACCAGCCTTTCCAGTCTGTCCGGCCCTCCACCTCGTGCTCCTCCAACCGGCGCAGATTCACGCTTTAATGCAGTTTTGCGCTGTGTTGCGGCGCATTTGCGCGTGAGTTTGCATTAAAGCGCAAATCTGGGGCGGTCTGGCTGGTTGAAGTGCCTTCCCGCCGGCCAGCGACGCCGCTGACTGACGAGGTGGAGCTCCGGTGTTCGCGTCTGATTGGTTTGGTTGGGGTTGTGTTGGGTGGGGGCTGCGGTGGCCAGTACCTTTTCGCTCTGGCTCTGGCGCAGATTCACGCTTTAATGCAGGTTTGCGCTTTGTTGCGGCGCATTTGCGCGTGAGTTTGC
>NZ_KV786097.1:23391-56666 GCF_001806835.1 Brevibacterium sp. HMSC24B04
GACTGACGAGGTGGAGCTCCGGTGTTCGCGTCTGTTTAGTTTGGTTGGGGTTGTGTTGGGTGGTGATGCGGCAGCCAGTACCTTTTCGCTCATCTCTCCGGCCTAGATTCACGCTTTAATGCAGTTTTGCGCTGTGTTGCGGCGCATTGCCGCGTGAGTTTGCATTAAAGCGCAAATCTGCGCCGGCGACCTCAATCTTCGTGGGCGAGGATGGCGCAGCGCTGCGTACCGGCTCGGGTGAAGATGACAACAGCAGACTTGGCCGGCTGACCTTTCTTAGCCGGCCTCAGCTTCAGCTGGCGGCGGACTTGGGCAGGGTCAATGTCCATGCCGCGCTTCTTGATGACCACCTGATTGATCCCGCGATCCGCCAGTGCACCCCGCACGGCTTTGATCCCGGCGGGCAGAACATCCTCCACCCGGTACTGTGAAACCGCCTGGGCAACAGGTCCTTCAGCAGGACGATCGCCGGACAGATACGCAATCGACTCATGAATTCTGTGCGCACCCAGCGGACCGCACAGAGCCTGCACCAGGCCGGACCGAATGACAGCGGCGTCCGGCTCAAACAGGTAGTTGCCGACGCCGGCGACCGGCACCTCGTCCGCTGGCAGATCAGCTTCCGTCACCGTGAGGGAGCCTTCGTCACCCATGATGAGGGCAGCTCGTCCCTCACGTTCCTGAGCGCGGCCGTGGAACAGCGCAACCTCAACAACATCGCCCCGGTGCGAGGCCCACTGCGCCTCCCAACCGTCCGGCACAAGATCGTGATCCAAAGCGGGACCGAGTTTGACGCCGACACTCGGCACGCGCCGGGCAGCCGCAAACGCCCAGGACAGACTCGGCGAAAAAGCCTCCGGATCAGATAGACGGAACGCGGAACCATCAGCGTTCGTTCCACTGCGCCGCGCCGGATCCAACCACAGCGCATCAGCGCGAGCAAGATCAAAATCCTCAGCGCGGGCGTGCTCGGCAACTGCATCAAACGGCCGCAGGTTGTATGCGGCAAGCGCGGCGGTGACCTCGTCAGCATCACACGCATACACGGACGCCTCACCCACACCGGCAAAAGCCAAAGCATCCGCCCCGATCCCGCAGCCGAGGTCCGCAATCAGCCCAGGCCCACCCCGGTGCATCCGCTTGGCGTGCATCGCAGCAACCGGCAATCGGGTGGCCTGTCCCAGCCCATCGCGGGTGAACAGCATCGAATCGGCAAACGGCCCGAACTTGCTTCGTGCCTCAACCCGCAGCTGCGCCTGAGTCATGACAGCCGCCGCAACCTCCGGCGCCAGCCCTTGCTTGCGCAGCCTCTGCTGCGTCTGCATTTCCTCGGCACGGCTGTACTCAATTGAGTCGAGAACAGCCAGCACATCCGGGTTGAGCAGGGCAGCGGCAGTCTGAGGATCCATGCCCTCGAGCCTATAGGCTAGGAGCGTGACTACCCTCCTGACCGCCCGCACTGTGCGCGAGATCGCCGCGGAACTGGGCCTGCGCCCCACCAAACAGCGCGGCCAGAACTTCGTGATCGACCCCAACACGGTGCGCATGATCGTCGCCGAAGCACAGTTGGAACCCGGCATCACCGTTGCCGAGGTGGGGCCCGGCTTGGGCTCGCTCACTCTGGGGCTCTTGGAGGCGGGTCACCCGGTGGTCGCCGTCGAACTCGATGAGCTTTTGGCTTCGCGTCTGCCGCGGACAGTAGAAGAACTCCACGGTCCTGACGCCGCGTTCGACCTGGTGGTCGGCGACGCCCTGCACGTGACCGAACTGCCCGCCGAACCGCGGGCACTCGTGGCGAACCTGCCGTACAACGTGGCCGTTCCAGTGCTTCTGCACTTCCTGGCGCAGTTCCCTTCTATCGACAATGTGCTCGTCATGGTGCAGGCAGAAGTCGCGGACCGGCTGGCGGCCCGCCCGGGCAACAGGGTGTACGGCGTGCCCAGCCTCAAAGCCCAGTGGTACGGAACCGTAACCCGAGGCTCTGACATAGGGAAGAACATCTTCTGGCCCGCACCCAACATCGGATCGGGACTCGTGCGGATCGTCCGCCACACCCAGCCGCTGCCGGGAGCCGACCAGGTTGAGCGCGACCGCGTCTTCGCACTCATCGACGCAGCCTTCGCCCAACGGCGCAAAACCCTGCGGGCGGCCCTCAGCGGTGTATTCGGCGGGGGAGAAGCCTCTCAGAAGGTTCTCGAAGCCGCCGGCATCAGCCCGCAGGCACGCGGCGAAACGCTCGCGATCGAAGACTTCATCGCGCTCGCCCGCGCCGAAGCGCAAGTCTGACCCGCGCCGAAGCAGCTGAAGCGCAGGCCTGACAAAACTGTCAGTCCAGCTGACAAATCCGCTTCAGCCGATAGTGTGGACTCAAGCAATCAGAGGAGCCACATGATCCGGGCCACCGCTCACGGCAAAGTCAATGCAATGCTCGGCGTCGGCGAGGCAGGCGACGATGGCTACCACGACCTCGTCACCGTCTTCCACGCCCTCAATGTGCGCGAAACCATCGCACTGACAGAAGCCGACGACCCCGCCAACCCGAAGGTGACAGTGGCAGGCCCCTACGCCTCGTCATCCATTCCCTGTGATGACCGGAACCTGGCCCGGAAGGCCGTGAGCGCTCTCGCGCAGGCGACCGACACCCACGTCCCCGTCGACATTGCCATCGACAAGAACGTGCCGGTTGCCGGCGGTATGGGCGGTGGTTCTGCCGACGCCGCAGCAGCGCTCGTGGCCTACGCCGCGTGGATCGGCCTGGACGACCCGCAGCTGCTCCACGACACAGCAGCGACCCTCGGAGCGGACGTCCCGTTTGCGCTCATGGGCGGCACCGCGATCGGCACCGGCCGCGGCGACGAACTCGCCACCGTCATGTCCGATGCGCAGTTCCACTGGGTGCTGGCAACCTCGGCAAGCGAACTGTCAACCCCGAACGTCTACGGTCGGCTCGATCAGATGCGCGCCGAAGGCCGCGCACCGGGCCCGACTCTCGATGCGGAGGCCGCGGTCGCCGCTTTCGTCTCCGGGGATCCGCACCAGCTGGCCGAGGCACTCCACAACGACCTCGAAGCCGCCGCCTGCGACATGCTTCCCCAACTGCGCGAGGTGCTGGAAACCGGCCGTGAAGCCGAGGCTCTCGGGGGACTCGTGTCCGGTTCGGGGCCGACGGTCGCATTCCTCGTCGAAGACGACACTCACGCACTCGATCTTGCGGTCATGCTTGAAGCCAGCACGTCCGTGCGCAATGTTGTGCGCACATCGGGCCCAGCGCTGGGAGCCCACGTAGTTGAAGACTGAGAGCTGAGGATTACGGCTCGCGTGGGGCTGTGCCTCGCCGCAGACTGTGTCTGCTCGAACACTGAACCTGCCCGCTGAACAAAGCCCGCGACGAATAGACTGAGACGACGGCTGAAACGCCTCAGCCGCTGACTGCAGGAAGGACGCGCCGTGGCACATCTGATCGGAGCCGAAGACATTTCGCTGGACTATCCCACGAAAACCGTCTTCGATTCGCTCACCATCGGAGTCCACGAAGGCGACCGCATCGGCATCGTCGGCCGCAACGGCGACGGCAAATCAACGCTCATGGCGCTGCTGACCGGCCAGATGGAACCCGATTCCGGCCGCGTGACTCAGCGCGGCGGCCTGCGCGTGGGAGTTCTCACCCAGACCGGCAACCTCAACCCTGATGACACCGTCGGCACCGCAATCGTGGGCGACCGCCCCGAATACGAATGGGCCTCCGACGCCAACATCCGCGACATCATCGCAGGCCTCGTGGGCGACCTTGACTGGGACCGGAAAGTCTCTGCCCTCTCAGGCGGACAGCGTAGGCGCGTAGCGCTCGCCGCACTGTTGGTCGGCGACTGGGATGTTCTCGCACTCGACGAACCGACCAACCACCTCGATGTTGAGGGCATTGCCTGGCTGGCCGGGCACCTCAACAAACGCTGGCCCAAGAACTCAGGCGGACTCATGGTGGTCACCCACGACAGGTGGTTCCTCGATGAGGTCAGCACCGACACGTGGGAAGTCCACGACGGCACGGTCGACCAGTTTGAGGGAGGCTACGCGGCCTATGTCCTGCAGCGGGTCGAACGTGACCGCCTTGCCGCAGCGGCAGAAGCCAAGCGCCAAAACCTCATGCGCAAAGAACTCGCTTGGCTGCGTCGCGGTGCTCCCGCCCGCACCTCCAAGCCGAAGTTCCGCGTTGAGGCAGCCAACCAGCTCATCGCCGACGTCCCGCCGGTGCGCGACTCACTCGAACTCAAACGCCTCGCGGTGTCCCGCCTGGGCAAGGACGTCGTCGACCTTGAAGACGTGGCCTTCGCCTACCCGGACGGCTACGTGCTCACGAATGTCACGTGGCGGATCGCCCCGGGTGAGCGCACCGGAATCCTGGGCCGCAACGGCTCTGGCAAATCAACGCTCCTGGGGCTGATAGCCGGCAGCCTGCAGCCAACCGACGGGCGAATCAAACGCGGCAAAACCGTCAAACTCGGCGTGCTCGACCAGCAGTTCTCCCAGCTTGCCGACATCGGCCGCGACCGTGTGCGCGAAGTGCTGGCGCGGACCAAGACGAGCTTCGAAATCGACGGCAAAGACCACACCCCGGCACAGCTTCTGGAACGCCTGGGCTTCCAGCGGGCACACCTGTCCTCCTACGTCGAAGACCTCTCCGGCGGACAGAAGAAGCGCCTCCAGCTGCTGCTGTTGCTGCTGGACGAACCCAACGTCATCCTGCTGGACGAACCGACCAACGACGTCGATGCCGACATGCTCGCCGCCATGGAAGACCTCATGGACTCCTGGCCGGGCACACTCATCGTCGTGTCCCACGACCGCTACCTCATTGAGCGCGTCACCGACCAGCAGTACGCCATCCTCGACGGCACACTGCGCCACGTGCCCGGCGGAATCGACGAATACCTGAAGCTGGCAGCTGAACTCGACGGTTCCGATGACGACGCAAACGGCAGCCGAACTTCCAAGAGCCAAGGGAGCGGCACCTCGGGAGCTTCAGAAAGCAGCGGCATGACCGGTGCCGAGAGGCACGCCAAGCGCAAAGAAGTCGGCGCGATCGAACGCCGGCTCGAACGGGTCAACGGCGAAATCGAGAAGGTGCTCGAACGGCTCGGCGAACACGACCAGACCGACTTCGAAGGCCTGCAGGCGCTCGGTGAAGAGCTGCGCGGACACCGCGAAGAAGCCGAACAGCTTGAAGAGCGCTGGCTCGAACTGTCTGACCTGCTCGAAAACAGCTGAACAGGCCGCGCGGCCCCCAGCAAAGCGGGTCAGCCGCCCCCTGCCAAGCCGCCCCGCACCACACGAGTCAAAGCCAACCCCGTGTCAGCCGAAAGTATGACTCCGGTCTAGCCGAAGCACCGATGGAATCGCCCCGTGTTTTCGGTGAACTGGAAGCATGGAACGACACGGCTTTGCAGACAGAATCACATCCAAGAAGGGTTCGTGGCTCACGCTCATCATCGGGCTGGTGGTGATGGGAGTGCTGTTCGGCGTTTTCGGTTCGGCGAAAGCACCCGAAGCCAGCGAACAGGCCCCGCCCGAATCCGAATCCCAACGGGCCCAGGCCCTGCTCGACGAATTTCCCGGCGCGGACGAACAGTCCGTGCTCATTGTGGCCACCGCGCGCGACGGCGGGGAAATCACCGATAGGCAGACGAAAGCGCTGAAAGACCTCGCCGGCACGCTGAACGAAAGCGCCGCATCCAATGACGGTGAGGCCTCAGGCCCCATCCTCAGCGAAGACGGCGAAGCGGCAGTGCTGCTCGTGCCGATCACGACCGGCGAATCCAACACCGCGAACGCCGAAGTCATCGGGGACTTGCGCAGCACAGTCGCCGAACACGGCCCGACTGACCTCAAACTGGAAGTCACCGGCGGGCCGGCCTTCGGCGCGGATGTTGCAGCCGCCTTCGACGGTGCGGACTTCACGCTGCTGGCGGTGACGATTGCGATCGTCGCCGTTCTGCTGATCGTCACCTACCGTTCGCCGATCCTGTGGCTGGTGCCGCTGATCGCGGTCGGCCTGGCCGATGGTCTTGCGGGCCGTCTCACCGCGGCTGCCGGCCAAGCGTGGAACCTGCAGTTCGATGCCGGCATCATCAGCGTGTTGGTCTTCGGTGCGGGCACGAACTATGCGCTGCTGCTCATTTCGCGTTACCGCGAAGAGCTGCTGCGCCACACCGATCACCGCGCGGCCCTGGCGGTCGCCTGGAAGCACACGGTCGGTGCGATTCTCGCCTCGAACCTCACGGTTGTGCTGTCCCTGTTGACCCTGGTGCTGGCCGTCATTCCCGGCACGCACGGCCTGGGCATCACCTCGGCAATCGGTCTGCTGACCGCTCTGGCCGGTGTTCTTCTTCTGCTGCCGCCGATGCTCGCCATCGTCGGACGAGGCGCCTTCTGGCCCTCGATCCCGCGCTCCGGGACCAAGGGGCGCCGGGATGGGGTGTGGCGCCGTGTAGCGACCGCTGTTGTGCGCCGTCCGCTGGTGTCAGCCGGTGCCGGCATCGCCCTGCTGGCCATCATGGCCTCCGGCCTGTTCGGCGTGAAGGTCGGGCTTGACCAGCTGGATCGCTTCCGCGTGCAGTCGGAGTCCGCCGCCGGTCTGGAAACACTGTCGCAGCATTTCCCGCCGGGGGAGGCTCAGCCGATCCTCATCGTCGCGAACGAAGACAAAGCTGACGACGTCGTAGCAGCGGTGGAAGACCGCGATGGAATCGTCCGCGCCGGCGAAATCGACACGCACAATGGTCTGTCGAAGATCATGGTGACCAGCGACTACAGCCCGAGCACCGATAAGAGCCTCGCCCAGATTGATGAGCTGCGCGAAGCCGTCGGTGCGGTTGACGGAGCTGATGCCCTCGTCGGCGGACAGGTCGCAGCGGATGTCGATGCGCGTGCGGGCAACGCCCAGGACTTCGCACTCATCGTCCCGCTGATCCTCGGAGTGACGCTCATCGTGCTGTTCTTCGTGGCCCGCTCCGCACTCGCCCCGTTCGTTCTGTTGGCGATCAACGCCGCCAGTGCGCTCGCTGCGATCGGTGCGGGTTGGGTTCTCAGCCGCGTGGTCCTCGGCAGCGAGGCGCTCGACCTGCAGGTTCCGCTTCTGTCGTTCCTGTTCCTTGTGGCACTCGGCATTGACTACACCATCTTCCTGGTGCACCGCGCCCGCCGCGAGGCCGCTGAGCACGGCACCGCGAAGGGGATGGTCGAAGCGGTCACCCACACCGGTGGGGTCATTACGAGCGCGGGCATTGTCCTCGCCGCTGTTTTCGCCGCTCTTGGCGTGCTGCCGCTGGTCACCCTGGGTCAGCTGGGCCTGATCGTGGGAATCGGCGTGCTGATCGACACGCTGCTGGTGCGCACTGTCATTGTCCCGGCCGTGTTCACCCTGATCGGCGACAAGATCTGGTGGCCCAGCAAACCGCACTCCCAAGCTGCCGAGGTGGAAGCCGCCGCTTGATCCTGTGCCTCTTGATCCGCTGGAGCAGGGGATAGAACTGGGGTCCGCACCTGTTGGTGCGGACCCCGGCTGTTGGATGAATATGAGCTGTCGGCTCCTTGGGATTGAGTCCCGGTGCCGGCAGGCGGTCAGAGGATGCGGTCGCGCAGAGATTCGTAGAGGGACCGGTTGGCGTCTTCGAGCTTCTGCGTCAGTTCGAGGGCCCCTTCTGTTTTGCCTTCGTCGGCGAAAGCTGCCGCGTAGATTTGACCGACCGAACTGTAGAAGTCTGTAACGAGCTGCGCGGCATCTGACGTGTAGCTGACTGCGATCCGACGCTTGTCGGCCGTGTCGCGTTCGCGCACCAGCAGACGGCGGGAGACCAGACGCTCAAGAATAGAGGTCAGGGTTGAAGCCGAAAGCGCTAGGCGTTCGCTGATGAAGCCGGGAGTGACGGTGGTGCGTTCGTCTGTCGCGTGGATGATCTCGGTCAGGACGGTGAAGTCAACGAGGTTGAGGCCGTGACGACGCGCGAAATGCGCCTGCGCGGTGCGGATGAGATTGGTCTGCGCCATATTGGCGTGAACCAGATGCGCAAGTTCCGCATTGAAGTCAGAGTCCGATGGGAACTGCTCTTTTCCGGCAGTGTCGAACAGGCGGTTAAGGGATTCCGGAAGCATGGGCCTCATCCTAATTGGGGAAGCTCGGTGATTTCTGAAAGCTTGTCCGTCTTTTGGGATTCAAAGAGCCTTGGAATCGGTGTTGATCAGTGAAAACGCCGAGAACTCGGGGGTGCTATTTCGGATAGCGAGATGCGAGTGTGCTGAAGATCACGCCCCGTTGGCTCTTGCAATACCGGGCGTGCTGTGTCTCCGGCTAGGTGCTGAGCATCCCCTCACGAAATCCTGGGTGTTCTTCCAGTATTCTTGAAGGCGTAATATCACTGCACGCATCACGCGTGGGCTGTTCAGAAAGCTGTGCTTAGAGAGCTTCGATCGATCCCCCGCACGGTGCGTCGTTCTAAGGAAGTGACTGTGAAGCGCAAATTCCTCGCTCCTGCCGTCGCCGTTTTCGCGACCGCAGCTCTCGCTCTTTCCGCCTGTGGCGAAGCCCCCGAAGGCGGCGCCGACGCCAAGAAGTCTGACTTCAAGGCCTGCATCATCTCTGACGAAGGCGGTTGGGATGACAAGTCGTTCAACCAGTCGTCGAAGGACGGCTTCGACCGCGCCGTGAAGGACTTCGGCCTGCAGGAAGCAGTCGCCGAATCCAAGGACAAGTCGGACTACTCGCAGAACGTCGACACCATGGTGCAGAACGGCTGCAACATCATCTACGGCGTGGGCTTCAACCTCGCTGCTGAGCTCGGCAAGTCGGCCGCACAGAACAGCGACATCGAATACGCGCTCGTCGACTCCTACTTCGCGGACGAAAACGGCGAAACCGTCGAATACGACAACGCCAAGCCGCTGGTGTTCAACACCGCTGAAGCCGCCTACCTCGCCGGCTACGTTGCTGCCGGCACTTCCGAAACCGGCAAGGTTGCAACCTTCGGCGGTATGCAGATTCCTTCCGTGTCGATCTTCATGGACGGCTTTGCTGACGGTGTGGACCGCTACAACAAGGACCACGACGGCAAGGTTGAACTGCTCGGCTGGGACAAGGACAAGCAGAAGGGCTCTTTCGTCGGAAACTTCTCCGACCGGGGTCAGGGCCAGGCTCTGACCGACCAGTTCATTTCGCAGGGCGCTGACATCGTCATGCCCGTGGCCGGCCCCGTCGGCCTGGGTGCCGCTGAGTCCGCTAAGAAGCACGGCGATGTTTCGCTCGTGTGGGTTGACGCTGACGGCTACGAAACCACCGAGTACGGCGACCTCATGCTGACCTCAGTGCTCAAGGAAATTTCGAACGCCGTCTACGACAGCGCCAAGGAAGCCTCCGAAGACAAGTTCACCGGCGAACCCTACGTCGGCGACCTCAAGAACGACGGCGTGTCGATCGCTCCGTTCCACGACTACGAAGACAAGGTTTCGGACGAAGTCAAGCAGGGCGTCGAAAAGATCAAGCAGGAGATCATCGACGGTACGACCAAGGTCGAAACCGAGAACGCTCCTAAGTGACCTTGCGCTGAGCGCAGGTCTCTGAAATGAGACACCGGTCCCGGCATGGAAGTGCGACTGCCGCAGTGCAGTTAGAATCTTCCTGCCGGGACCGTGCCTGTCCACACGTATTGAGGAGTAATCAGTGAAACTCACCCTCGAGGGAATCACGAAGAAGTTCGGTGAATTCACCGCAAACGATTCGATTGACCTCGTTATCGAACCAGGTGAAATCCACGCACTTCTGGGCGAGAACGGTGCTGGCAAATCAACCCTCATGAACGTCCTCTACGGACTGTATAAGCCAACCGCCGGCCGCATCCTCATCGACGACGAACCCGTGTCTTTTTCGGGTCCGGGTGACGCTGTTGCGGCAGGCATCGGCATGGTGCACCAGCACTTCATGCTCATTCCCGTCTTCACGGTCGCGGAATCTGTGGCCCTGGGCTACGAGCCGACCAAGTCGCTCGGCCTTCTGGACCTCAAGCAGGCCCGGGAGAAAGTCAAGGAGATCTCGGCTCGCTTCGGCTTTGACATCGACCCGGACGCCTACATCGAAGATCTCCCCGTCGGCGCTCAGCAGCGCGTCGAGATCATCAAAGCGCTTTCCCGCGACGCAAAGGTGCTCATCCTCGACGAACCAACAGCGGTGCTGACCCCGCACGAAACCGATGAGCTCATCGAAATCATGCGCCAGCTCAAAGAGCGTGGAACCTCGATCGTGTTCATCACCCACAAACTTCGCGAAGTCCGCGCCGTTGCGGACTCCATCACCGTCATCCGCCGCGGTAAGGTCGTTGGCGAAGTCAGCCCCGAATCCTCAGAAGCTGAGCTCGCCTCGGCCATGGTCGGCCGTGAAGTGAACCTCAAATCCGACAAGACTCCTGCCGAACCCGGTGACGTCGCACTCAAGGTCACAGATCTGACGGTGCTGGACAAGAACAACCTTCCCGCGCTCAACAATGTGTCGCTTGACGTGCGCCGCGGTGAAATCCTGGCGATCGCCGGTGTTGACGGCAACGGCCAGACCGAACTTGCCGAAGCGATCATCGGCCTGGAAACTCCAGCGGCCGGAACGATCGAACTCGACGGCGTCAACCTCGAAGCCTCTTCGATCAAAGCCAGGCTCAACAAGGGCATCGGCTTCGTTCCCGAAGACCGCTCAACCGACGGCATCGTGGCCGGGTTCTCGATCGAAGAGAACATGATCCTCGACTGGTACGACCAAAAGCCCTACGCCAACGGACTGGCCCTCAACCCGGCTGCCATCCGCTCGGCCGCGCTCGAAAAGGTTGAACAGTTCGACATCCGCTGCGGATCAGTCCAGGACCAGATCTCAACACTTTCCGGCGGCAACCAGCAGAAAGTTGTTCTGTCGCGCGAAATGGGGCGCGACCTGCGTCTGCTCGTGGCCAGCCAGCCCACCCGCGGTTTGGACGTCGGCTCCATCGAGTTCGTCCACAAGCGGATCATCGAAGAGCGTGACAACGGCACCCCGTGCGTCATCGTGTCAACAGAACTCGACGAAGTGCTCAACCTTGCCGACCGGATCGCCGTGATGTACCGCGGTCAGATCATCGGCACCGTGCCCGGCGGCACATCGCGTGACGTTCTGGGCCTCATGATGGCCGGTGTGCCCGAAGAAGAAGCCAACGCCCGCGTTGCCGACGGTTCGGCTGTGACAGAGGTCGGCCAGGCAGCCCAGGAGGACATCGTATGAATCAGAAGACCACTGCCGGCAGCACTGCCCGGGGCAGTGCGCGTCAGAGCATCATCCGCGGACTGCTGTCGGGCAGCTGGCTGGTATCGGTCCTGTCGATTGTCATCGCCCTGGTTGCCGGTGCCGTGCTCATCATCCTGGCCGACCCTGACGTGCAGCGGGCAGCCGGCTACATTTTCGCCCGTCCCAGTGACTTCTTCTATTACGCGTTCCACTCGGTTCTCGAAGCCTATTCGGCTCTCTTCCGAGGTGCCATGTTCGACTGGAACGCGAATTCCTTTGTGCGCTCGATCCGCCCGCTGACCGAATCGCTGGTGTCGGGAACCCCGCTGATCCTCACCGCGCTCGGCATTGCACTGGCGTTCCGCTCAGGCCTGTTCAACATCGGTGGTCAGGGTCAGGTGATCTTGGGTGCGGTCTTCGGCGGTTACCTGGGCTACGCGATGCACCTGCCGGTTGTCCTGCACATGATCGTCGCACTTGCCGGCGGCATGCTCGCCGGCGCCATCTGGGCATCCATTGCCGGTGTGCTCAAGGCCAAGACCGGTGCGAACGAAGTGATCGTGACGATCATGCTCAACTCGATCGCACTGTACCTCATGGCCTATCTGCTCAAACAGGAGTGGTACAAGCACAAGGAAGGATCGATCCCGCTGACGGCGAACATCGATTCGACCGCGCACTTCTTCAAGATCCTGCCTGATCCGTTCCGCCTGCACGTCGGCTTCCTCATCGCGATCCTCGCCACCGCAGTCATCTGGTGGCTGCTGGAGCGCTCCACCATCGGCTTCGAAATGCGCATGGTCGGACAGAACCCGGCGGCAGCTCGCACCGCGGGCATTTCAGTGTCGAAGGTGACGATCGTCGTCATGGCCATTGCCGGTGCGCTGGCCGGTGCCGGCGGCGCCAACCAGGTGCTGGCAACAGAAGGCAACGTCGGCGGCGGCATCGCCGGAACCATCGGCTTCGACGCCATCACGGTCGCTCTTCTGGGCCGTTCGCGCCCGGTCGGCGTGTTCTTCGCCGGAATCCTCTTCGGTGGGTTCAAAGCCGGCGGCTACCTCATGCAGGCTCAGACCGGCACGCCGATTGACATCGTGCTCGTCGTGCAGTCGATCATCGTCCTGCTCATTGCGGCACCCCCGCTGGTCAGGGCCATCTTCCGCCTGCCGGAGCCCATTGAGAAGCGCCGTGAAGACACGAAGTCGAGCGGCACCTCGACCGGTGCAGCGGCGGCAGACTCGGCCGACGCGAAGGCCGAAAGCACAGACGCGGCAAACGCCGCACAGACCACAGCAGCCGCTGCTAAGGGCGGGGAGGAACGATGAGCACACAGACCAGCGTTCACAGCACCCAGAAGCTAGCACCGCGGGACTGGAAGTTCCCGGTTGTCTACGGTGTCCTGGCCTTCATCGCCCTGGTGGCCTTCGGCTTCGCGGCCGAAGGCGGCCGCAAAGCCACGTTCCAGCTTGGCCAGCAGGGTGACTTCTTCCACATCCCGAACATCACCGTCGATGCCAAAACCACCGGCATCGTGCTGGGCCTGCTGCTGGTAATCCTGGCCGGAGTGTCGTTCTGGGGTCAGCTCAAGCGCATCACAATCGGCAACTGGCTTCCCGTTGTCGTCGGCGTGCTGTTCGTCATCGCCTTCCTCGCGTGGTCGGGTGCCGGGTCCGGCGTCATCCCCGCAACCTCGCTGCTCGCCGGTGCACTCGCCCTGTCGGTCCCGCTGATCTTCGGTGCCATGACCGGTTTGGTGGGCGAACGTGCCGGCATCATCAACATCGCAATCGAGGGCCAGCTGCTTGCCGGTGCGTTTGTTGCAGCAGTCGTCGCCTCGCTTGTCGGCAACCCCTACGCGGGTCTTGTCGCCGCACCGATCGGCGGTGTGCTCGTGGCAATCGTCCTGGTGTTCTTCGCGGTGCGCTACTGGGTCGACCAGATCATCATCGGTGTTGTCCTCAACGTCCTCGTAGTCGGTCTGACCAGCTTCTTCTTTTCGACCGTCCTGTCGGACAATCCGGAACAGTGGAACCGCTCCATGCGCCTTCCGGCGCTGCCCGTGCCGGTGCTGTCGGACATTCCGATCATCGGGCCGGTGCTGTTCAACCAGAACATCCTCGTGTACCTCATGTACATCCTCGTGGCGGTTCTGCAGATCGCGCTGTTCAACTCCAAGTGGGGTCTGCGCCTGCGCGCAATCGGCGAACACCCGCGCGCAGCCGACACCGTCGGCATCAACGTCAACCGCGGCCGCGTGCTCAACACCATCATGGCCGGCGCAATCGCCGGCCTGGGCGGCGCGTTCTTCACCGTCGGCTCGGGCCTGGCATTCGGCAAGGAAATGACCGCCGGACAGGGCTACATCGCCCTGGCAGCCATGATCCTCGGCAAGTGGAATCCGCGCGGTGCGCTCATGGCCGCGCTGCTGTTCGGGTTCGCCAAGAACCTCGGCAATTCGCTGTCGGCCATCGGCTCGCCCATCCCGCCGGACCTGCTGCTCATGCTGCCGTACATCGTTACGATCTTCGCCGTGGCAGGATTCGTCGGCAAAGTCCGTGCACCTGCCGCCGAAGGCATTCCCTACTCCAAGCAGTGATGCACATGCCAGGGCAGGCAAGCGGCACCTCGTCAGAAACCGGCGACAGCCAGCCCGGCACTATGCCGGGCGGTGTGACCGAACACGTGTGGGAGGACCTGCGCGAACAGGCCCGCCAAGCCATGCAGAACGCCTACGCGCCGTACTCCGGCTACCCGGTCGGAGTGGCAGCGCTCGTCGACGACGGCCGAGTGATCACCGGATGCAATGTCGAGAACGCCTCGTACGGACTGGGCCTGTGCGCCGAATGCGGACTCGTATCCCAGTTGGCAGCCACCGGGGGAGGGAAGCTCGTGGCGTTCAGCTGCTGTGACGGCGAAGGCAAGAAGCTCGTGCCGTGCGGTCGCTGCCGGCAGCTGCTGTACGAATTCGGCGGCCCCGACCTCCTGCTTGACATGCCCAGCGGCATCCAACCGCTCTCCGTCGTGCTGCCCGAAGCTTTCGGGCCCGACCACCTGGAAACGACAACCACCCAACCGCAACCCTGAGGAGCGTGCGACGTGGAAAAGTTCGACGCCGTAGACATCATCATCGCCAAGCGCGACGGCAAATCCCTGACCGACGAACAGATCGACTGGACAATCGACGCCTACACCCGCGGTGTCATCGCTGACGAACAGATGTCGGCTCTCGGCATGGCGATCTTCCTCAACGGCATGGAATCGCGCGAAATCACGCGCTGGACGCAGGCCATGATCAACTCCGGGCAGACACTGGACTTCTCCAGCCTGTCAGTGCCCACCACGGACAAGCACTCCACCGGCGGTGTGGGTGACAAGATCACGCTGCCGCTGGCGCCGCTGGTTGCAGTGTTCGATGTCGCAGTGCCTCAGCTGTCTGGCCGCGGCCTCGGCCACACCGGCGGCACGCTGGACAAACTCGAAGCGATTCCCGGCTGGCACGGAGCGATTTCCACCGAGGGCATTGTGAAGCAGCTGGACGAGGTCGGCGCCATCATCTGCGAAACCACAGAAGGCCTGGCACCTGCAGACAAGAAGCTGTACGCGCTGCGTGACATCACCGGGATTGTCGACACGATTCCGCTCATTGCATCGTCGATCATGTCGAAGAAGATCGCGGAAGGCACAGAAGCTCTCGTCCTGGACGTCAAAACGGGTTCCGGTGCTTTCATGAAGGACCGCCAGAAAGCCGAAGAACTTGCCCGCACTATGGTTGAACTCGGCAAGGTTGCCGGCACTGCAACATCCGCGTTCATCACCGACATGGACACTCCGCTGGGGCTCGCCGTCGGTAATGCGATCGAAGTTGAGGAAAGCGTCGAGGTCCTGGCAGGCGGCGGCCCGGCCGACGTCGTTGAACTCACTGTCGCTCTGGCGCAGGAAATGCTGGCACTGGTCGGCAAGACAGACGTCGACGTTGCCGCGGCCCTCAAGGACGGACGCGCCATGGACAAGTGGCGCCAGATGATCAGCGCACAGGGCGGTGACCCGGACGCGAAGCTGCCGATGGGCCGCGAAAACCACGTTGTCACGGCCGCCGAATCCGGTGTTCTCACCCGCCTGGACGCTCTTTCGGTCGGCCAGGCATCGTGGCGACTGGGAGCAGGCCGCGCCCGTCCGGGTGACGCTGTCCAGGCAGGTGCGGGCATCCGCCTGCACGCCAAGCCCGGCGACGCCGTCGAAGCCGGCGCGCCGCTCATGACCCTGTACACCGATGAAGCCCCGCGCTTCGACCGAGCCCTCGAAAGCCTCGAGGGGGCAACTGTGATCGCCCCGGCAGGAAGCCCGGAAGCGACAGCGGTCGCTGAATCCACCTCGGTCATCTTCGACCACATCAAGTGAACTCAAGGAGCATTATGAAGAAGACCGATGTCGCAGCGATGATCGACCACACGCTGCTCAAGCCCGAATCCACCCCGGAAGACTTTGCCGCGCTCGTTGAGGAAGCCAAGAGCCTCGGCGTGCTTGCCGTGTGCGTGTCGCCGTCGGCTCTGCCGCTGAAGGACACGGGCGACCTTGTGATCGCCACTGTCTGCGGGTTCCCCTCCGGTGCTGTCGCACCCCAGATCAAGGCTGCCGAGGCGGCGCTGGCTGTCGAACAGGGCGCTCAGGAAGTCGACATGGTCATCAACATCGGTGCGGCCAAGGCCGGCCTGTGGGATGACGTGGAAGCTGACATCCGCGGTGTTGTTGAAGCAGTTGCAGATGCTGCCAAGAAGGCCGGGCACGATGCTCTGGTCAAGGTCATCATCGAATCCGCAGCGCTTGAAGACGACGAAATCGTCGCCGCCTGCGAAGCCTCGGTGCGGGCCGGCGCCCACTTCGTGAAGACCTCCACCGGCTTCCACCCGGCTGGCGGAGCTTCGGCACACGCCGTGGCCATCATGCGCAAGACCGTCGGCGACGCCCTGGGCGTTAAAGCCTCCGGCGGCATCCGATCGGCAGAAGCTGCACGCGAAATGATCGAAGCCGGCGCATCCCGCCTGGGACTGTCCGGTTCCGCCGCAGTGCTGGAAGGCTTCGAAGACTGAGGTTTTGGCTTCGGTTCTAGATTGACTCGGCTGCGGGGTGTTTTGCCTGCGGACTGCACGGAAACACGCGTAAGCCTGAAAACACCCCTTAGCCGCAAAAACTCCCAATAGCAACAAATCCACCCGCTAACCGCACGGCTAACGGGTGGATTTGCTCTTTCGCGGTGTCTTGGCCGGTGTGCCGAGGTTCGGCGGCCGGATCTGTGGTCTGCCAGCGAGCGCTTTTACAGCCCCAGGTATGCGCCGAGTGCGGCTGAGAGCGCGGACAGGCGCTGGCGGCATTCGGCAACCGCGGTGCGTACGTCCTCGGGGGAATCGAAGCCATCAGCCGGTGCGACCGTTTCCAGGTAGCACTTGAGCTTCGGTTCGGTTCCCGACGGACGGATGATGATCCGGTCACCGCCTTCCAGGCGCAGTTTGATGCCGTTGGTGGGCGGCAGCTCATCACTGCCGGCGGCAAGGTCGATGACCTCAACAACATCCAGCCCGGCAAGTTCAGCAGGCGGAGTGCCGCGGAGCGAATCAACGGCCGCGGTGATCTTGTCGACGTCCTCAAAGCGGAAGGTCAGCGGCGCGGTGAGGAAAACACCATCGCGCTGGCGAATGTCATCCAGCTGATCTTCAACGGTCAGTCCCGTGCTCTTGAGCTTGGAGACCAGACCGGCGAAGACGACGGCCGCACTGATGCCGTCCTTGTCACGCACAGCCTCGGGGTCGACGCAGTAGCCGAGCGCCTCCTCGTAGCCGTACACCAGGCCGGATACGCGGGTGATCCATTTGAAGCCGGTCAGCGTTTCCCGGTGCGCAATGCCGCGGTTGGCCGCCAACTGGGCAACAGCGGTTGAGGACACGATCGAGTTGGCCATGACGCACGCTTCGCCCACAGCCTGGCGAGCCCGCACGGTCCCGGCCATGAATTCGGCCAGCAGGAGCCCCACCTCGTCACCGGAAAGCTGGCGGTAGCCGCTTTCCTCCCGCGGATCCGGGATGGCGGCCGATACGCGGTCGGCATCCGGGTCGTTGGCGATGATGAGGTCTGCCCCGACCTCGCGGGCCTTGGCAAAGGCGAGGTCGAGCGCACCGGGTTCTTCCGGGTTGGGGAATGCGACGGTGGGGAAATCGGGGTCGGGCTGGTGTTGCTGGTCGACTACGTGAACATCCGTGAAGCCGGCCTGCTCAAGAACACGCAGTGCTGTCTGGCCGCCCACGCCGTGCATGGCGGTGTAGACGATTGTCAGCGGTTCAGTCTGGCGGGCACCGGCCATGTCGGTGAATTCGGCAAGCCGGTCGGTGTAGGCCTCGAGCACCTCGTCGCCCAGTTCCGTCCAGCCGGTGTCCGGCAGGTCCATGCCGCCGACAGACGGCACCTCGGCGATTTTGCCGGCAATGAACGCGTCGAAAGGTTCGACGATCTGCGCGCCGGCACCTGCCGTGAGCGCTTCGAGCTCAGCGTCGGTGAGTTCGCGTCCGTCGGCGTCTGCGGCAGCGCGAGCCGAACCGATGAGGGGCCGCTCGCCAAGGTAGACCTTGTAGCCGTTGTCTTGGGGCGGGTTGTGGCTGGCGGTGACCATGACACCAGCGTCCGTTCCCAGGTGCTTGACCGCAAAGGCCAACAGAGGCGTGGGCAGCTGTGCCGGCAGGAGCATGGCGTGGCCGCCGGCCTGGGTGACGACGGTGGCGGTGATGCGGGCGAAGTCAGCTGACCCGTGGCGGGCATCGCAGCCGATGGCCACAGTGAAGCCCTCACCGACAACATCGCGCAGAGCCGCCGCGAGTCCTGCGGCCGCGCGGGTGACGACGGCGGCGTTCATGCGGCTGGGGCCGGGCCCGATTTCGCCGCGCAGGCCGGCCGTGCCGAACTGCAGGAGGCCCTGGAAGCCTTCGGTGATGTCGGCGATTGCGCGGTCGGCAGCTTCGCCAGGTTCGCCCGTGGCTGCATCCAGCTGCTTCTGCAGGGCTGCGGCGGTAACGGGGTTGGGGTCGTCAGCAATCCAAGCTTTGACGATTTCGGGGTCGAAGCCATCTGTGAAGCGGTCGGCGATCATGGCTCAGCGCTCCTGTCGGGGCAGTTCGGCCATCGTGCTGACGGCTTCGGCCAGCAGCGCTGAGATGCGCGGACCTGCGGCCTGGCCGGCTTCGATGACTTCGGCGTGCGACAGGGGAGTGGCGGACACTCCGGCGCCGAGGTTGGTGACCAGCGAAATGCCCACGACTTCCAGCCCGGCGGCACGGGCTGCGATTGCTTCGAGGGCGGTGGACATGCCGACGAGGTCAGCGCCGAGGGTGCGGGCCATGCGGACTTCCGCCGGGGTTTCGTAGTGCGGTCCGGGGAACTGCGCGTAGACACCGTCTTTGAGTTCGGGGTCGACACTGCGCAGAATATCGCGCAGGCGCGGCGAGTAGAGGTCCGTCAGGTCAACGAAGTTTGCACCTTCAAGCGGGCTGACGGCGGTGAGGTTGAGGTGGTCGCTGATGATGACCGGGGTGCCGGGGGCGAACTCTTCTGAGGTTGAACCACAGCCGTTGGTCAGCACGAGCTTGTCTGCCCCGGCGGCCGCTGCGGTGCGGACTCCGTGGGCGACTGCGCGTACGCCGCGGCCTTCGTAGTAGTGGGTGCGCGCACCCAGGACGAGGGCGACTTTGTCGCTGTTCTTCAGGCGGATGGAGCGCAGGGTGCCGCCGTGGCCGGCAACGACCGAGGCGTGGAATCCGGGGACTTCTGCCGCCGGGGTTTCGGCGATCGTGTCGCCCAGCAGGTCTGCTGCGCTTCCCCAGCCGGAGCCGAGAACCAGTGCGATGTCGTGTTTGTCGACACCGGCTGCCGAGTTGATGACCGCTGCGGCCTCTTCGGCCGTTTCCATGGGGTTGTCCGTCATCTGAGCCTCCGTGGGCGAGGTATTCGAAGTCATGTCATAACGGTATCGGAATGCGCTCCCGTCAGGCACTGCGAGACACCGCGGGGCTGGTCTCATCTGCCGGGGCCGGGCGCTGGGGTGGGCGGGCCTAAAATGGTGGGGTCAGCTGCCCTGGAAGGACTTTGTATGCGCATCCGCCCTTTTGTCGACGGTGACGATCTCAAGCTCAACACGATCCTCGGTGATCCGCAGAACCCTGCCGCCCACATGGCTCGTTCGCTGTTCCGTGCGGATGCTGATGTTCCTGCCAGCCGGGCTGTTGTCGCCGAAGCGGCCGATGATGTGCTGGTCGGTGCTGCCGCTGTGGCACAGTCGCCGGCCCACCCTACGCGTGCGTGGGCACATGTTGAGGTCGCTTCGACCGATGAACGACGAGGTGTCGGTACGGCTCTGCTGACTGCTGCACGCGAGGCTGTTGTTGGCACGGATCTGGAGGGGCTGCCGCTGCGGGCTCGGGTGGAGCCGGGCACGCCGGGAGCGCAGGCCGCTGCAGCCTGGGGCTTTTCGCCGCTGTTTCGCACCCGGGTGGTCCGCATTGAGGCTGCCGGTCTGGGCGGTTTGGGTGCTGACCGACTGGACGATTTCGAGGTGACCGCCACCGGTTCTGTCGCGCTGACTCAGGCGTTCGGCAGCTGGTATGCGGGCGTTAATCGCGCTGACCGTCCGGCTGATATGACGATTGGTCAGGTCAACCAGCGTTTCCTGTCTGAAGCAACCGGTGCGCACGGGGCTGCGCTCATGCGTCGCGATGGTCAGATCACTGTTTTTGCAGTGTCGTTCCCCGCGATTGACGACGGTGAGGACGGGGCGACCGAGCTGACCGTCGGCTCCGTGTACGACGGTGAAGCTGCGGGCGATGCTGGCGGGGCAGGGCCGGCTGATTCTCCCGAGTTCCAGGCTGCACTTGAGGACACGGGCGCGCTCATTGCCCGTCTGTCGACTGACACCCCGGTGGTCGTTGAGGTGACGGACGAAATGCCGGTGCTCTCAACGCTCATCGACGGCCTGGTGCAGGCCGGCAAAGCGCGCGTGCTCTACGAGTACGACACGGTTGCCACCAGCTGAGTCTCATAGCGGTGGCCCTTCCTGCAGCTGTATCGGTATTGCGGCAATCCGCGTGATGAACCATGCAATCCCCGGTGGGGCGACGGGCAGGTGTCGCAGACCGAGGTTTTCCAGTTCGGCTTGAGCTCTGGCGCCCACGATGATTCTGGGGCCCACAGCGCTCGCTTGGGCGGTGGGCGATCCATAGGGCAGCTGTTCATGCAGACCCCACCCAAGCACTGCCCTTTCTGCCGTCATTGCCGGTGTGATGTCACCTGGGAGTGCATCGGCCGCGCTGAGCAGTGTGAAACAGTCGGGCAGCCCAGAGGAAGTAAGGGTGGCGGCGATACTCTGCCGCACTTCTGCCGGACCAATGATGCTCAGCACGTGGCCGTGCTCTTCTGCGTCCCACACAACAGGCTCGCCGCAGGGGCCGTAGCCGAGAGCACCAGGAGTCGGGGTGCGCCCGATACCCCACGGCAACGGGGGAGCGGGGTCAGCAAAAGCACCCGGAGTGTTCATAGACCCCACGCCGCCGGCAGCACCAGCCGTCCCCTCCGTGTAGGCGACCTGCACATCGACCCCGTCAGGCCCAATGACATCGGCGTCCCACTGAGACAAGCCCTCATCTGCACG
Organism: Brevibacterium sp. HMSC24B04; assembly: GCF_001806835.1. NCBI lineage: Bacteria > Bacillati > Actinomycetota > Actinomycetes > Micrococcales > Brevibacteriaceae > Brevibacterium > Brevibacterium sp. HMSC24B04. The sequence continues at coordinate 44,361 of NZ_KV786097.1, forward strand.
CGCTTCACCACAGTCGGTGTGTGGGGCAATGAGAACGGCCCGTCCCGCGGGCGGAAAACCGTCAAAGCGGTGATTGCTGAGTCCCAAAAACACCGTGTCCCCACCGGAAGCGGGAGGGAAGAAAACCCGTCGGCTGATCGATGCGCCGACCTTTGAGCTCAGTGTTCTGCGGTCACACACGATGACGGCCGCGGTGTCACTCAGCAGCGCTTCGAAGCGCATGAGCATGTGCGGTTGAGAAGTCAGGTGTTCGAAGTCGTCAATGAACACTCGCGGACGTCCACCAGACGCAACCTTCTGCTCCATCCTGCCGAGTGCGTATTCCACCAGCCACGCATCAGCGTGATTGACAACGAGCATCTCCGGCAAGCAGTGCGAAGGGCCATCGCGTGTGAAGAGAACACTGTCCGGGGACTGAGCTCCCGTACCAACCTGAGACCCCTTGTCGACCCCAGAAAACGCGCGGGCCAGCAGCCACAGCAAAGATGATTTTCCCGTGCGCGGCCCGCCGACGATTGCGGTGCTGAGATCCGCCTCGGGCGTCCAGTCGACAACGGTCTGCTGGTCGGGCAGATCAATAAGCCCCACCGGCCCCGATTCGGTCAGCGGCAAAACGTCAGGCAGAGCTTCCGGGGTGATTCGCCGGCTGTTTCTCGGCACCTTGACCTGCAGCAATTGCTGCAGGATTGGGACCGGTGGCGCCTCGACCTCGATGCTGCACGCACCCGAGGCGGAACCGGGGTCGCGCCCGCCAGTGTCGAGCCGGTGCCAGGTCACCTGGGCAGATGCGTCAGCGGGAATGTCCAGACTGGCCGCGCGGAACATATCGCTGCGGTGACCGGTGGATATGCAGCCCATCCCGGGCCGGTCCGGCGGGAAGTCAGCAGCAACAGGGGAATCGAGCACTTCGAGTGAGTCAGAAGCATCCCGTACGCGCATGCAGATGCGCAGAGCGATGTTTGTGCGCATGCGCGATGTGATGACCCCGGAAGGCTTCTGCGTGGCCAGCACTATGTGGATGCCAAGCGACCGTCCCAAGGCCGTGAGGGATTCCAGCGCTTCAACACCGGGTGGAAAGTCGGCCGTCAGCACTTGGAACTCGTCAATCACAACAACGATTCGCGGAAGCAGAGGCCCGGCTTCAGTCTGATTGTGGGCGTCAATGTCGGGGCATCCGGAGGCTTTGAGCACGCCCTCGCGATAGCGGACCTCCGCCTGAACGCTGCGCAGAGTGCGCAGGGCTGAACGCAGGTCCAGATTGTCCGAACACGATTCAACGTGCGGCAGCCCAGCCAGGGACGAGAACGCCGCTCCGCCCTTGAAGTCCATGAGGATCAACCGCAGCTCATCCGGCCGTCGACTGCGGCACAGAGCGGCAATCCACGTCTGCAGGAGGACTGATTTTCCGCTTCCCGTGGTGCCGGCAACAAGCGCGTGGGGACCATCTGCGAACAGATCAGCGGAAACCGGGCCGTCCGGGCCCAGGCCGATGGGCACCTCGGCCCGCGTGCACTGGGAGGCCAACTCGTCGAAACTGACCGGTTCCGACCATGCCTCGTCCGTGCCAGACGTGTGCGGGCACAAGCTGAGGAACCTTCCGGTGGACATGCGCGCCGGATTGATCACGCCGGGCTCCGGCATCGTCGCAGATGATGAGGCAGCTTGCACGATCCGCGCATTGCGGGCAGACGCTTCAACCACAACCGGCTTCTTGGCGTCAGCGCCGGCTACGGCAATCCGGTCGTGGTCAACCGTGATGGTTACAGCCGCCTCGCTGTCGCCACAGTTCTCTCCATACACGCAGGGGCAGACGGGTAAAGCAGTCAGCAGTTCCGGGGTGCGTCGGGCTGCAGCACGGCCGTGGACAACAATCGCGGCAGCACTGAGTGGGGCGCACAGAGCCCGGACAATCGGCACGGCCTCAGCACCGCAGAGGACAGCCGAGTGTTCCCGAAGGTCGATGTTGATGGGCGCCTGGGTCTGAATTCTGCGTGTGGCAGCATCGATAGGCAGCACGGTTCTGCCCTCGAGTGTCTGGCACGCGGCACGGTAGTCGTCATCCCACGATTCATCCGGTTCGGGTGGTTCGGCGACCGCCGCGGGAAGGAGAACCGTCCCGTAGCCGATGCACACCGTCAGCCGGTCACGACTGGGCGGAATCTTCGCTTCGGCCGCTCGCTGCTCTACCGTTTCTGCAAGCGTGCGCAGACTGGCGGCATAGGAACGCAGACCTTCGGCTGACTGCCGGCGGATGCGCCGCCGCTCTGTCAGCAGCTGCAGTCCCGCGCTCAGCGGGCCGGACAGGCTGAAGGCAAGAAACCACCACACTTGCATGGCCATCGCCAGGGCAATCCCTATGACCAGTGGAATGACCAGATGCAGAATCGACGGGCGGTTCAGCTGTGCGACCCGTGGCGGTTTCGGCCACGGAACTGCCGTGCTGTTGACGGTTTCGGGCTGCCCGTCATCAACAACCACGACACTGCTGCCGACCGTATTCGTTCCGAACCGCAGCTGCTGCGGAGTGCGCGATGCAAAAGGGTCCTGCAGACAGAAATCAGCGCGTTCGCTGCGACCGACCGTGACAGTGTGCGGCGGCAGTGCGAAAGAAAAACCAGCGTCCGGTCCTGCCACGATCGTGGCGGCAGGCTGGACTCCGGTGAGCCTCGCACGCACGTCGAGCCGGCTGGGACGACTGACGACGGTCGCCGGATGCTGGGAACACCACTGCCGCCAGGTTTCCGAGGTGGGGCGAGAGTGTTCGGCATCGGACCGGACTGCCCACGCCCCGACAGAATCACCCGCGGTGTGGCGGGTGAAGGCGGCTAGAACATCAGCGGCGCTCGCACGGTCAGGAGCACTGAGCGAAAACGACGCGTGCCCCTGTCCGGTGACGTGAACGGTTGTCTGAGCCATGTTCGGAACATAGGCGAGCTGAGCATCGCCGCACACCCCAATGTTGAACCCCTGTGGATTGCACGCGCCCTGTCCACAGAGCGCGGAACAGAAGTCAGCGACCCACAAGCCCCACAGAAGCCGACCCTAAAAGACCGTGCCGGGCGGCACCTCGTGATTCACCTGGATTCGGGATCGAGCAGAGCCCCTTCAACTGTGACCGCGGCGCGCAAGGGGAGTCCTTTGGGTACAAAAGGGCTGATGAGCACCGGTTTGTAGCCGGCGGTGAGTTCAACGGACACGTGATTGGCGTCGGTGGTGTGCGCTCGCACGCGCATGCTTGTCCACCGGGAATCGTCGGCGGACTGCCGGATGTAGCGGCTGGCGGCGCTTTCAATGTCGGCGTTGGTGAAGAACAGGGACGGCTGTTCGGTCAGGCTCGGCGTGTAGGAGTCCGCGGCGGCCAGTGCAGCTGAATCCGCCATGGCAAACAGCTTGCGGTGGGCCATGTAGATGTCGGTGATGACGACAGCAATGATGAGCAGGGCCAGCGCGATGCTCATAAACCCAATGGACAGAGGCATGATCGAGCCGCGATCCTTGCGCCTGCTCATGGCCTGACCTCACCGAATGCCGCGACAATGTCGGCGTGTTCCGACTGGACGGTGATGCCGGCCTTCCCACCGGACGTCAGCCAGCGGGGGATTCCGGGCAGCGGAACAGTAGATTCCACAGTCGCCGTCACACGAGTCCCGTCTTTTTGGCAGTCTCCGGCGCAGTCAAAGCGGATGGTGTATTCGGCAGAGCCCAAGCCGAAATCGGCGAAGTGCAGCTGGGCGGACTGGTGTGCGCGCTCCTCGGCTGACTGCGGATAGCGGGCTGCTGCGCGTGCGGCATCGACCGCGGAAGCCTGGGCCGCGTAGGCGGCTGACTGCACCTGGGAAAACGCGAGCGCCCCGTACACCAGGGGAATGATGAGGACGACCGAGGCGAAGATGAACTCGATCGGGGCCCGCCCGGAATCCGCTTTTCTCACGACGGATCCTCCATCAGGGCCCGCCCGCGCAGCTCCCACACACCGCTGGGACCCAGGAACCCGACCACGGGAACAGGGGTGCGGATTGTGACGGTGACGAGCCCCGCCTCGTGGTCTTCTTCGACAGTGATGTCTTCGGCGTAGCTCGGTGAAATCGCGGTGGTGATGAGTTCGCGGGCGACCTCAGCACCTTGGTCTGGAGTGTGTCCGACCAGGCTGGCGTGACGGGCGCCGGCAAGAGCTGAATCCGTGACCGTGTTGCGCACGTGGATTGCCAGCACAATCTGCAGGACAGCCGCAAACACCAAACTCAGCAGTGCTGCCACGAGGACGAATTCGGCAACCGCATTGCCCGCATCGGCTCTGCGTGCGGGTGTTCTTCGCGGGCGCACTGTAAGGGCCGTCAAGGTGTGGGCAGGTGCCCTATGAGAGGGCACTGTGCGGGTGGTCATCAGCCCGCGTTGCGGACCTTGTTCATGGAATCTTGGAAGAAGCCGGTGAATGCTTCGCCGGCCAATGCCCACAAGCCGACCACGAGGGCCGCTGTCATTACTGTGATGAGCACCCAGCCCGGCACATCGCCTCGGTCAGAACGGCTGCGTCGCCCAGTGGTGGGTGGGAAGACGGCGGCTGCGAATGCCAGCAGGTGTGCGGTGAATCGGTCAAACATGAGTTCTCCTTTGAACTTGTGTTGGAGCAAGCAGTTACGGTCCCAGCTGCAGGACCGCAAGCGATGGATAGACGGCGAAGATGACGGTGATCGGCAGGACGAAGGCGACAACGGGAACGAGCATTCCGACTTCTTTGCGGCCTGCCAGTTCCATGAGTGAGCGGCGGCCTTCGGCGCGGACATCGGCAGCCTGGGCGCGCAGAACCTCTGACAACGGAGTGCCGCGGGCAATGGCGACGGCTATCCCATCGACGAACTGGCTCAGGCTGCGTACACCGGAGCGCTGCGCCATGGTGTCCAGGGCTTCCACCAGGGGTGTTCCGGTGCGTGCCTCGGCCAGGGCGGTCTGGAGTTCGCGGCTGAGTTCCCCCGTTGTTGTGCGGCAGATGCGCTCAAGGGCATCGACGGTTGATTCGCCGGCGGTGATGGACAGTGCAAGCAGTTCGGCAATCGTGGGGAACTCCGCGAGGATCCGCTGTTCGCGGCGGCGGACGGCGCGGGTGAGCAGCCAGTCGTTGAAGAAATGCCCGGCGACGCCGAACAGGAGGAGCATTGCGATGACCACCACGGGGTGGAAACCTCGTACTGCGGTCAGACCGATAGCCGCAGCGATGCCGAGCACAATTCCGGCGGCGGTCCAGGCGATCTGCTGGGCACGGAAACGCTCAATCGTGGCGTGAGGGCCCAGGCGCTCCAGTCGGCTGCGCACTCCGGCATCCGTTGTCAGCCGTTCACCCAGCCAGCTGGCGACCTTGCCGATGACTGTGCCGATGAACCCGCGCAGTCCTCCGGTGTCAGGCGCTGAAAGCGCATACATCCGGCCCACAGTTTCCGATTCCCGCATGTAGGGCGCCAGACGATCCTCAAGGCTGGGGCGGCGCATAATCGGCAGGGCCATGACGAGGTTGGCGGCGGCAATTCCGATGAGCACGCCCAGAGCAATGACAACAATGGGAGACATCAGGACCTCAGGACTCGTGGTTCTTCCGGCAGTCGGCCGATGCGCTTCATGGCTGAATAAGCGGTGAGTGACACCACCAGGCCGACGGCCAGCAGCACTGCGCCGCGCGGTGAACTGTAGGCAGCAGCGGCTTCCGGGCGGGTGGCGAGCATGCCCAGAACAACCCACGGGGCGGCCACTGCCAGACGCGCACCCGTGACGGTCCACGATTGGCGTGCCGTGAGTTCTGCCCGGGTGCGTGAATCTTCGCGCAGGAAGTGGCTGAGGGTTTTCAGCAGGGTGCCCAGATCAGAACCGCCGACATCGCGGGTGACTCGCAGTGCTGCCACAATCCGGTCTGCAACGGGGTCCGCTGCTGCGTCCTTCAGCCGGTCCAATGCGACTGAGAAAACACCTGTTGCGCGGTATTCGCGGACGAACACGGCGAAGATGGGCCGCAGCCCTTCGGGTCCGCGTTCAGCAAGAGCGGCAACGGCTTCAGGCAGCGAGAGCCCGGCGCGCACACCCGAACTCAAATGATCGACTGCCTGCGGCCACAGGTCACGGCGGCTGAAAGCGGTTTTGCGAGCTTTCGCCTTCAAAGCAGCAAAAGGCGCAGCTGCGGCAAAGATGCCAAAACACACGGCAATCGGCAGGGCGTTTGTCACGACCCATACCGTGAACATCGTCAGCACGGCGGCAAGGACAGCCGCGACGAAAACATGTGCCGGTTTCAACCGGTGGAACCCGGCCGTCTTGAGCTGGTCTTCGAGGTTCTGTATAAAGCCGAACGTGTGTTTGCGCTTCGGCGGACCTTCCCACATGGCCAACCACAGCAGAGCCAGCCCGGTGCCGATTCCCACACCGCACATGACGGCGGCTACCGAGGCGCTCATGCGTTCTCCAGAATCTGGTGGATGTTCAGCCCCATGCGGGAGAAGCGCTCGCCCAGGTGCGTAAACCCGGTGCCGCGGACCAGGGTGCCGTTCACGGTGTGGAAAACGCTTTCGAGTTCGACGACGCCGTTTTCCATTCCACCGGGCACCGCCGCGATTTCTACGACCCGGCGGGAACCGTCGGCGTTCAGAGCCAGGTGTACGACCAGGTCGAGCGCCGCCGCAACAGTGGGTGTGACGAATTCGGAGCCGATGTTCGGTCCGGCCAGCAGCGGTAGGGTGCACAGCTTCGTTACGGCGGTGCGCGCCGAGTTGGCGTGGATGGTGCCCATACCGGGCAGGCCGGAGTTGAGAGCAATGAGCAGGTCGAAGCTTTCTGCTTGGCGGACTTCGCCGACGACGATCCGGGTGGGCCTCATGCGCAGGGCCTCTTTGACGAGGTCGCGCAGTGTGACTTCACCGGTGCCCTCCAGGGATGCTTGCCGGCACTGCATGGGCACCCAGTCGCGGGTGGGAATGGCCAGTTCGAAGACTTCTTCACAGGAGATCACCCGTTCGCGTGCCGGGATGGAGCCGGCAAGCGCGTTGAGCATTGTTGTTTTGCCGGCTTGAGTTGCTCCGGAGACCACGATGTTGGCGCCGGCCTTGACTGCCGCATCGAGGAATCGTGCCGCTGACGAGGTGAGGGAACCTGTTCTGACCAGGTCGTCTAGGCTGCGGGTCTTCTTGATGAACTTGCGGATGTTCACCGAAGGGTGGCGGCGTGTGATGTCGGGCAGGACCACGTGCAGTCGGGAACCGTCCGGCAGGCTCGCGTCGACGAAGGGCTGTGAGAGGTCGACGCGACGGCCGCTGGTGCGCAGCATCTTTTCGATCAGTTCGTAGACGTCGGTGTCGCTGAGGACGAGCGTGGTGAGTTCGCTGACGCCGTCGCGGCTGATGAACACCTTGTCGGGACTGTTGATCCAGATCTCTTCGACTTCTGGGTCGTCAAGGAATCGCTGTAGGGGTCCGAAGCCGGTGAGGTCGTCGACTATCCGCTGGAATGCCTGTTCGGGGTCATCGAGCAGGGGGAGTGATCCGCTGAGTGTGTGTTCGTCGTAGGCGGCGATCACATCGCGGATGAGCGCCCTGGTGGGTTCGGGCTCCATACGAGGGTCGAGTCCGCGAAGCCTGACAGCATCGCGGACCTGTTCGGCGATGATGTCTGTGGCATCCATGCCGGCTCAGCCTCTTCCTGTCCTCTGCATAGCCGTGCTCCTTTGCACGGCGAGTTCGGTATTTCGAAATATAGAGGACGTTTCGCCTGATAGCTACGGGTTGCGCCGAATTTGTGGATAACTTCATTGGGTCCGTTTGGATGTCCACACGGCCGATGCCCTTACTCTTCACCACTGACATACAGTGAACCCATGGCGAGCCTCAACGACGATGCGAACTACATCCGCGACCTCTGCACACAGCTGGGCATCCCCGGTCTGACCGACATCCACACGCACTTCATGCCGCACAACGTGCTGCGCAAAGTGTGGGCCTACTTCGAACAGGCAGAAGAAGTCCTCGGCTACGACTGGCCGATCACCTACCGGACTGACGAAACCGAACGCATCGACACCCTGCGCGCGCTTGGGGTCAAGCAGTTCACCTCACTGCTCTACCCGCACAAGCCGGACATGGCCGCCTGGCTCAACTCGTGGGCAGCCGACTTCGTCGCCCGCACTCCCGACTGTGCCCACAGCAGCACCTTCTACCCGGAACCGGAAGCTGAAGACTACGTCCGCACCGCCATCGATTCCGGCACCCGGGTTTTCAAAGCCCATGTGCAGGTGGGCGGCTACGACCCGACCGACCCCTACCTCGACCCCGTGTGGGGCATGATCGCCGAGGCGGAGCTCCCCATCGTCATTCATGCAGGCCATGCTCCCCAGAGGGGAGCGCACACGGGTATCGAGCCGATCAGGGATGTGCTGAGGCGGTTCCCGAATCTCACCTTGGTCATGGCCCACCTGGGCATGCCAGATTACGAGGCGTTCCTTGACCTGGCCGATGAACACCCGAACTTCCATCTGGACACCTGTATGGCGCTGACTGATTTCACGGAGACGTTCGCCCCGACCTCAGCGGAGTACCGCAGGCGGCTGGGCGATTACGGGGATCGGATTGTTTTCGCCTCAGACTTCCCCAACATCCCCTACAGCTACGCCCACCAGGTTGAAGCGCTTGAACGGCTGGAGCTGGGGGAGGAGTGGCTGCGGGCCGTGCTGTGGGACAACGGTCAGCGTCTTCTGAACCCGGTGCCGTAGACTGGCAGGACTATGGCCTTTGACTTTGCGAGCGAAATCGCCGACCTCAAACAGACCTTCGCCTCGATCCGCGAGGTGTCCAACATCGATCAGCTGCGCTCAGAAGTCGCTGAGCTCACCGAGCAGGCGGCAGCACCTGACCTGTGGGACAACCCGGACGAAGCCCAGCAGGTCACCTCGAAGCTGTCGCACCGCCAGTCCAGGCTCGAAAAGCTCGAAAAGTTTGACGAACGCATTGAAGACGTCGAACTGCTGGTCTCCATGGCCGAAGACGAAGACGACGATGACGCCCTGCAGGAAGCGCAGGACGAAGTCAGCAAGCTTGCGCGCGAACTGTCGGACATGGAAATCGCCACGCTCCTGTCCGGTGAATACGACGAACGCTCCGCAGTGATCACCGTTCGTGCCGGTGCCGGTGGTGACGACGCCACCGATTTCGCACAGACGCTCACCCGCATGTACGTGCGCTGGGCTGAAAACAACGAATACAACGTGCAGGAGCTCGACACCTCGTATGCGGAAGGTGCGGGCGTGAAGTCCGCAACCATCCAGATCAACGCGCCCTACGCCTACGGCACCCTGTCCGTTGAAGCCGGCACGCACCGCTTGGTGCGCATCAGCCCGTTCGACAACCAGGGCCGCCGCCAGACATCGTTTGCCGCAGTCGAAGTCATTCCGCTCATCGAGCAGACCGACCACGTCGACATTGACGAAAACGACCTGCGCATCGACGTGTACCGTTCGTCGGGTCCCGGTGGTCAGTCGGTCAACACGACTGACTCGGCTGTGCGCATCACGCACATCCCCACGGGTGTTGTCGTGTCGATGCAGAACGAAAAGTCGCAGATCCAGAACCGTGCCGCGGCCATGCGCGTGCTCCAGTCGCGACTGCTGCAGCTGAAGCACGAAGAAGAAGAGGCACAGAAGAAGAGCCTCGCCGGTGACATCAAAGCATCGTGGGGTGACCAGATGCGCTCCTACGTCACCCACCCGTACCAGATGGTCAAGGACCTGCGCACCGGCTACGAAGTCAACAACCCCTCAGCTGTTTTCGATGGCGACATCGACGGCTTCCTTGAAGCGGGTATCCGCTGGCGCAAGGAAGAACAGCAGAAGGCAGAAGAAGAAAACGCGCTTCCCTGATCAAGCGCGTCCCAAATCGAAAGACCCCACTAAAACATGTCTAAGAAGACCGGCGAAACCACCAAGAACGACGGCAAAAAGGTCGTCGCGCGCAATCGCCGCGCCTCTTTTGACTACCACCTGGAAGAAGAGTTCGAAGCGGGCCTTGTGCTCACCGGCACGGAAGTGAAATCGCTGCGCGAAGGCCGCGCCTCCATCACTGACGGCTACGCCCACATTGATCGCGGTGAGGCATGGATCGAGAACATCTACATTCCCGAATACCTGCAGGGAACGTGGACGAACCACGCCGCCAGGCGCAAGCGCAAGATGCTTCTGCACAAAGCCGAGATCATCAAGATCAACCAGAAGCTCAAAGAATCCGGCCGTACCCTGGTGCCGCTGGAACTGTACTTCTCCGGTTCACGCGTCAAAATCTCCTTCGCCCTGGCCAAGGGTAAGAAGGACTGGGACAAGCGCCAGGCGCTGCGCGAAAAGCAGGACAAACGCGAAGCCGAACGCGCCATGTCACTGCGCCAGAACAGGTGAGCGGCACCTCGGCCTTCCTGTAGTCGGCGCTCAGCCGGCACATGACCGGGAGCCAGGCCGGCACCTCGGCCCCATGCGCTGGAACCCGCGGGCACCTCGGCAGGGGTTTCGGCCGGTGCGCGGTGCAGCGTGAGTCGTTAGACTCGGGATATGCAGCGAGTAGATTTTTATTACGATCCCTCTTGCCCCTTCTGCTGGGTTACCAGCCGCTGGCTCGTTCAGGTCAGCGCTAAACGCGACATCGACGTCACCTGGCGCCCATTCAGCCTGGCCATTAAGAACGATGAACTGCCCGGCGGCGCCAACGAAAACTCTGGCCACTCCAAGGGCCACAACGCCGGTCACCGCGTGCTGCGTGTGATTGCGGCGGCTGAGAAAGAAGGCGCCGACGCCGGCGGCCTGTACACGGTGTTCGGTGCGGCTCGCCACGTTGACGGCACAGACTTCACTGACGAGCTCATCAGCGAAATCCTTGCTGATTCTGGCTTGTCTGCTGATCTCCTGAAGGCCGCTGACGATGACAGCTGGGACGAGCACCTCAACGCTGAGCTGAAGTCGGCTCTCGACCTGGTCGGTGACGATGTCGGTGTGCCGATCATTGCCTTTGAACGCGAAGACGGCACCAAGCAGGGTTACTTCGGCCCTGTCATCCTCACGCTTCCGGAGGAAGAAGAAGGCCTCGCCATGTGGGACGGCCTGAGCCGCCTGGCCACGGTCGAAACCTTCTACGAACTCAAGCGCACCCGTCCGGCCGGAGGGCCTGACACGCAGAGCACCAAGGGCCTCTGAACTCTCTGAGGCTTGCGCTGATTTTCTGAGCGCCTTCGGGTGGTCTCTGCTTTTCTCCCTCTGACGAGGTGGAGCTCGACTTACGTCTGATAGGTCCCGCTGTCGCTCCCTTTGGGGAAGGCAGCGGGACTTCTGTTTTCGGGTGGCGTTTGGGGCCGATTAGGGCTGGTTTTGTGCGGTTTTCGCCCGGATTTTCGGGGATGTGGGCAGTTTTCAGGCGCCCCTGTGGATAAAGTGGGGATAAGTTGCTGGAAAAATTTTCTCAGAGTGCGGCCTGAGGTGGCGGTTTCGCTGGTTTTGGGTCTCTGACCTGCGCGAATGCCGGAGTGTGGATTTCTGTCACGCCGCAGGGTGCACTGTGGGTGGGTTTGTGGAATAAGGCTGTGGCAAGGTTGCCTTAACCGTGAATCAACGGGGTTTGCTTGTTGAGCGATGCTTTTCCACCGTTGTGGACAAAGCTGTGGGATATGCGCTTTTCAGTTTGCAAACTGAGCATCTCTGAGTTAGCCAGTGGTGGTGCTGTGAGTCTGGTGGAAGTGCCGGTTCGGGTGCTGCTGTTGTTCCGGGGCGGACCCTCGGCATCGTTGTGGTGCACCCCGGTTGGTGTTGTTGGCCGCTGGGGTGGAATAATCTTCTGAGTCCGCAGCGTTATGGCTGTGTGTTAGACAAATGAATATGGGGATGATCGGTTTCGACGTTGACGTGTGTGTCGAGTGAAGCGGGTCGAGGATGCAGGGTCATCTCGTTAACGATCCTTGCAAAAGAATAGGTGCTAAATCTAACGACCGCACCGAGTTCGCCCTCGCCGCCTGATAAAGGCCTTCAACTAGCGAGCTGCGACTCTGCCGGCCTAGGTCTGCTTTCGGCCTAGCTCCCGGTATCAGTTTAGAAAGCCACTGCTGACGATGTTTGTTGGGGACATCGTTGGGACTTTTACTCAACTCCGTCTGTTGAGCACGGTGTTCGTGCCAAGCTCAGGACCTAAGAAACATTCTTCACGAACTGCACCCGGAGAAGCCTCGGTGCATCGTCGACGGACCCGGGTTCGATTCCCGGCATCTCCACTCAGTTAAGTCCCGGGACACCGCTTATGCGGTGTCCCGGGA
>NZ_KV786098.1:0-230 GCF_001806835.1 Brevibacterium sp. HMSC24B04
ACCGGGTCAACGCACTCTAAAACCGGAAGAGCCATTAAAGCGTGAGTTTGGGGCGCCGATGCCGCCGAGGTGCCTGGCTGGGGTTGGTCGCAGGCTGCTGGGGTGGGGCGGGAGCAGGCCGGCCCGACCTCCGCCTCGTCCGTTTACTCGCGCGGGCGCAGCCTGGCCCGACCTCCGCCTCGTCCGTTTGCTGGCGCGTTCTCACGCGGTAATGCAGATTCACGCTTTAA
>NZ_KV786098.1:250-83258 GCF_001806835.1 Brevibacterium sp. HMSC24B04
GGCTGCTGGGGTGGGGCGGGAGCAGGCCGGCCCGCCCTCCGCCTCGTTCGTTTGCTCGCGCGGGCGCAGCCTGGCCCGGCCTCCACCTCGTCCTTTCCCCGGCGCGTTCTCACGCGGTAATGCAGACTCACGCTTTAATGCAGCGCATTAGCGCGCAAATCTGCATTAAAGCGTGAGTCTGGGATGGCTGGGGTCGGCCAAAGGCTGCCGAGGTGCCGGTTGCCGAGGTGCCGGTTGCCGAGGTGCCGTTTGAGGCACCTCGGCCCCGTGCCTCTTACAGCTTCTCGGTGGCGTCGACGAGGACGGAGCGGATGATCTGCTCCATTTCTTCGAAGTCCTCCGGCCCGCAGGTCAGCGGGGGAGCCAGCTGGATGACGGGTTCGCCGCGGTCGTCAGCTCGGCAGTAGAGGCCGCGTTCGTACAGCGCCGGTGACACGAAGCCGTTGAGTACGCGCTCGCACTCTTCTTCTGTGAACGTTTCCTTGGTGGCCTTGTCCTTGACCAGTTCGATGCCGAAGAAGTAGCCCTCACCTCGGACGTCGCCGACAATCGGCAGGTCCGTGAGCTTCTCCAGGGTGTTGCGGAAAGCCAGCGAGTTCGTTGCCACGCGGTCGTTCAGGCCGTCCTTTTCCATGACGTCAAGGTTGGCCAGCGCAACAGCACAGGAAACGGGGTGACCGCCGAAGGTGTAGCCGTGATAGAAGGTCTCCCCACCCTTGCCGAAGGGTTCGAACAGGCGGTCCGAGGCGATCATCGCACCGAGCGGGGCATAGCCGGAGGTGATGCCCTTGGCAGTGGTGATGATGTCCGGCACGTAGTCGAAGTCGTTGCAGGCGAACATTGAGCCGATGCGGCCAAACGCACAGATCGTTTCGTCTGAGACCAGCAGAACGTCGTGTTCGTCGCAGATTTCGCGCACGCGCTCGAAGTAGCCCGGTGGTGGCGGGAAGCAACCGCCGGAGTTCTGCACCGGTTCGAGGAACACCGCGGCGACGGAGTCTGCGCCTTCGAATTCGATGACCTCTTCAATGCGGTCGGCAGCCCAACGGCCGAATGCCTTTTCGTCACCAGAAAAGCGGTCGTCTGCGCGGTAGAAGTTGGTGTTCGGCACCTTGTGCGCACCGGGCACGAGCGGTGCGAACTGGTTGCGCAGGTCCGGCAGCGAGGTGACGCTCAGGGCACCGTGCGGGGTGCCGTGGTAGGCCGTGGCACGCGAAATGATCTTGTGCTTGCCCGGTTTGCCGGTCAGGCGGAAGTAGTTCTTGGCGAGCTTCAGCGCGGACTCAACAGAGTCGCCACCACCCGAGGTGAAGAACACCCTGTTGAGGTCACCCGGTGCGTAGGCGGCCAGTCGGGTGGCCAGTTCGATGGCCGGTTCGTGCGCGTAGGACCACAGGGGGAAGAAGCCGAGCTTCTTCGTCTGGTCGTAGGCAGCCTGGGCGAGTTCTTCACGCCCATAGCCAACCTGGACGGTGAACAGGCCGGCCAGGCCGTCAATGAGCTTGTGCCCCTTGTCGTCCCACACATGGTGGCCTTCGCCGTGGGTGATGACGGGAGTGCGGCCGCCGGTGAACAGGTGGTCGTGGCTGGCCATGTGCATCCACAGGTGATCGCGCAGGCCTGCTTGAAGATCGATGTTCGACATTGGAATCCTTGCTTTCTTGCCTCGGTCAGCGGGTTCGCTGACGAGGTGTCTGCTTCGGGTTTTGTGGGTGTTGTTTGGGTGGGGCGAGGTGCCGTTTGGCACTGGTGGGCAGTTGCGCTAGCGGGTGCCCCAGTTGTACTTCTGGTCCCAGAGTTTGAGGTACATCATCGTGTCGGTTGATTCGACGGTTTCGAATGAGCGCAGCTGTTGGAGGGTTTCCATCAGTTCGTCGTCATCGGCGCAGACGACTTCGATGAGGATGTCGTAAACGCCGGCGGTGACGACGGTGTAGTTGACCTGGGGGAGTTTGCTGAGTGCTTCGGCTGTGCCGGTGATGTCGCTGTTGACTCGCACGCCGATCATGGCTTGGCGGTTGAAGCCAAGCTGCATGGGTGAGGTCACGGCGACGATTTGCATGACTCCCGCAGCGGTGAGCTTCGCTGCGCGCTGTCGTACTGCCGCTTCGGAAAGCCCAACTTCGCGGCCGATCTCGGCGTAGCTGCGTCGACCGTCCTGCTGCAAGGCCTCGATGATTGCCTTCGACTTGCTGTCGAGCTCGGCATCCGAAACTGCGTCTTCAGCAGCCATGATCGCCCTTTCCGTCGTAAATCGTTGTTTTAGCGTATCAGACGACGAAAATAGTTGTCTAGGCGTGTTTAGATTCGGATTCCGTTGTTGGATGTGCTTTCGGTGGTGCGTGAACGGGGCTCGGCCCGTCCGGCAGGCGGCCCAGCCGACCTGCCCAGCCCTGCAGGCCCAACCCAACCTCCACCTCGTCCCTCCAGCATTCCGTTCTCACGCGGGAATGCAGAGTCACGCTTTAATGCAGCGCATTACCGCGCAAATCTGCATTAAAGCGTGAGTCTGCACTGCTGGGACGTGGTGGTCGGAGTGTGCCTCGGGGTAGGTCAGCTGATGAGTCGCTCGCCTGCAGGCGTTGCCCCTATGGCTCGGGCATAGTCTTCTTTGACTACGTTGAAGTGGGTCCAGGTCTCAATTCGTCCGATATTGGGCAGTGAGCGTAGGGTGTCGAGTGCCTGGAGGATCTGGTCGGTATCCGGGCCAGCCAGCGTGATGATCAGATCGAAAACACCTTTGCTTACAGCTGCAAAGTCGATGTTGGGTAGGTTGGCCAGCTGTTCGGCGATTGGAGCGCTTGGTCCCGCTGCAGAGATTCCAACACCGACGGCTATGCCGTGCTTAGACAACCGGCCAGGTCTGATGGCGGATATTCGAATGACTCCGGCTTCTATGAGTTTCTCCACCCGACTCTGCACGGCTGTCGGAGACAAATGGACTTCGCTCGCAAGACTTCGAAAGCTTCGGCGTCCATCATCTTGAAGCAGTCGAATCAGGGCCACGTCGATCTGGTCTGGTTCGATGTAGCTCGTTTCCTCTGCCATGAAGAATCCTTTGATGATCTTCGAGTATGTCGAGGTGCTGACCTGGCGGACGCCAGGGAGGGAGCGAACTCTGTCGAGGGTCTCGTGCACTCCCTCGTAGTCTGGGTGCCGAGATTCAAAAATGACTGGCTTGGAACCGCTCACCAATGAGACAAGCACCGTTTCATCCATGTCGGCGATCGCTTGGGCTGTGGGTGTAGTTGGGCCATCTATCTCGACGGCTGCGTGAACGAATACCCGATGCCCGGCAAATGAGGGGTCGAGTGCGGCCACGATTCTCCAGCCGTCTTCAGTTCGCAGGGCCTTCATGCGCCGTGCAACCACATCGCGCGATACGCCGAGTTTGTCGGCGAGGTCATGGACCCGCGCGCGTCCGTCGGCTTGAAGGAGGCGGGTCAGTGTTGAGTCGATGTCTTTGCGTGGTGCTCCTGCGGGTCTTTCCATGAGCTCGCTCCTTGTTGGGTTTCTCCTTGAGGGATGTCCGTGTGGTCGGCACTGAGCTGAACGAGCCAAAACCTGGATCGTATGCGCATATGTCCATATTTGAAGGTATGGCCACAAGTTTATGTACGCATGTGTGCAAGTGGTGTGGCAAATGTTCTGTCTGAGCGCCCATGTTAGTGGACAAATACGGGTGCGCTTCCTGTTTGAGGCGCTTATAGTCATCCCAAGTCGTATCAATGCGAGCAAAGGAGCCGCCGTCATGTCTGAAGCATCATCGGCAAATCAAACCCGGCCCCCAGAAAACACGTTTACACACAAGCGTGCGCTTAGGTCGGGCTTCGCGGCTGCAGTTGGAACAACCATTGAGTGGTACGACTTCTACATCTACGCGACGGCGGCAGCCATTGTGTTCCCCCAGGTATTCTTCCCTGACGCGGACCATGCCATCGGTGTTGTCGCATCGTTCGCGACCTATGCAGTCGCATTCTTCTTCCGCCCTCTGGGTGGAATTATCTTCGGACATATCGGCGATAAATTTGGCCGCAAGCCGGCGCTGACCATCACGCTCATCATTATGGGCGTTGCCACAGTCGCAGTTGGTCTCGTTCCGGGGTATGCAAGCATCGGAATTGCAGCGCCAATACTCCTAATCGTTCTGCGCGTTCTGCAAGGCCTCGCGGTTGGTGGTGAGTGGGGCGGTGCGAGCCTCATCGCGGTTGAAAGTGCGCCGCCGAAGTTTAAGACCTTCTACGGAGGGTTCACACAGCTTGGTAACCCGCTTGGCGCACTTCTGGCGACTGGAGCTTTCTGGGCTCTGGCTTCCATGGGTGAAGACGCATTCCTCAGCTGGGGCTGGCGAGTTCCGTTTTTGGCGAGCATCGTCCTCATCGGCGTCGGTTTCTGGGTCCGCTTCCGTGTCGAGGAAACCCCTGTCTTCGATGACGCTTCCCGCCCACGTTTCCGGTCAACCCCGTTGAAGATTGCCGTGGTCGAGAACTGGCCTGTCCTCTTGATGGCTGTCGGCACGGTTGCTATCGCATCGGGCGGCTACTACATTGCAACCACCTACGTGCAGAGCTACGCCACGGGGCCGGAAGTCGGTCTTGCTGCAACTGTCATTCTCGGTGCCATGACGGTGGCGTCATTCCTCGAGGCGATCGTTACCCTGCCGTTGGCACTCCTCGGTGACAAGCTAAGTCCAAAGATCACGATGTACATCGGTGTCGCGAGTTCATTTGTTGTGATGATTCCGCTCGTCATGGCTCTCGAGGCACACAGCACGCTGTGGATTTACATTCTCGTTTCAGCTGTTCGCATCGCTATGAGTGCTACGTGGGCGCCGCTGTCCGCGCTCATGACTCACATGTTCAAGCCCGAAGGCCGGTACACCTCAATTTCCCTTGGCTACGGCGTCGGCGCTGCAATTTTCGGTGGTCTTTCGCCGCTCGCTGCTTCCAGTCTTTATGCGGCAACTGGGAATATCTGGTCGGTCATCGGGCTGTTCGGCGTGCTTTCCGTCATCGCATGGGTATCCACGATGTTGGCCCCGCAGTACCAGGACGACATTGATGAAGAAACCTCCGCTCCGGTGTCGTCTAGCGCCACTGCCTGATTGATCTAAGAAAGGAATCAATATGCGCCCCTTGGCGACGTACGACGCTCGAGACTCCCGGCCGATAATTGTCACGGCTGAATCGATCATCACTGTTGATGACACAGCCCCAACGGCTCAGGCCATGCTCGTCTTCCGCGGATTGGTTGAAGCCGTTGGCACGCTTGACCACGTGCAGGACAGAGCGTCAGATCTCGGCGTAGAGCCGGAGCTTGTCGACTTTGGCAAGGCGACAATCGTCCCTGGCTTCATTGATCCTCACGCTCACCCGCTGATGTTCGGGCAGCTGCTCAGCTGGGTCGACATTTCACCAAACAAGGTCAAGAACATCCCGGACATCGTTGAACGGATGCGCCAGGGGGCTGAGCGTTTACCGGAGGGCGCCGCGCTTCGCGGCTATGGCTACGAGCAGCGGAACCTTGAAGAAAAGCGGCATCCTACGCGTCATGAGCTGGACCAGATCGCTGAAGACCGTGAGGTTTACATTATGAACGCCTCCGGCCACGGTGGGGTCGTCAATACCTACACGCTCGAGAAGTACGGCATTACAAAAGACACTCCAAACCCTGAGGGCGGGGAGTTCTTCCGTGATGAAAATGGTGAGTTGACGGGCGAGCTGTCAGACGCGGCCTGCAACGTACTTACCGGCCTGCATGGCGTTAAGGTCGGCCACCACGGTCCAAACTTCCACCTTGGCGATGAGCCAGCGGAGCATGCCCGCCAGCTGTTGCACGCGCAGCGAGTCTTTCTGGAAAACGGCGTGACCACGGTCGGAGACGCGCAGGTTTCGAAACGAGAGTTCGCAACGTATCAAGCTCTTACCGAGTCTGATGAGCTTAAGATGCGAGTTTCGATGTACTTCTTGTCGCACCTGCTGGACGAAGTGATCGAGCTGGGCTTCACGGGTCCCTTCGGGAATGCCTTCCTCTCAGCTGCAGGGGTGAAGCTGTATGCCGACGGAACGCTTGGCGGTTGGACCGCGTACTTCCCGGAGGGGTACGTCGGCGATCCTTGCCGAACTGGTCAGCTGTACCACGACCCGGCAGACTACGAGTCTCTTATCATCCGGGCCCACATGGCCGGACTGCAAACGGCAACGCACGCGCAGTCGCCGGTTGCGATCAAGATGGTTGTCGATGCGGTCGAAAAGGCCCTTAGCCAGCGTCCAGACTCCGATGCAAGGCACCGAATCGAACATTGCGGTCTACCGAGCGAGGACGATATCGCACGAATGGCTGAACTTGGTATCCGTCCTGTCAACCAGACCCAGCACTATTACAACTGGGGCGAGGGAGTTGAACAGGCGATCGGTACCCCTGGTGAACGCTTCAACCCACTGGGCGAGTTCCGTGATGCAGGCGTACCTATGACACTGTCCTCAGACGCGCCCGTGGCGGAGCCAATTCCTCTGGAAGCTATCCAGACAGCGGTGACGCGTCTGACTCGCCGAGGGGCCAAGCTCGGTCCGGACTCGCTGCGTGTTTCCCCCGAAGAAGCTCTGCGCGCGCACACCCTCGAAGGTGCTATTTCGCTGGGACGAGAGGCTGAGCTTGGTTCTCTTGAAGAAGGCAAGCGTGCTGACTTCGCCGTTTTGAACGCCAACCCACTGGAAGCCGAAAGCGCCGATATTGCGTCGATCCAGGTCCTGCAAACATGGGTCGATGGGAAGCCGGTTTTTTCGTCAAAGGAGCAGAACAACCAATGACCCAAGTGACAGAGCACCGCTGCAATGTGGGCTATGCAGTCATGCGGCTCATTCGGGCCTACGAAATTGACACCATTTTCGGGATACCCGGTACCCACAACCTTGAGTTCTATCGTCACCTGGACAAACTGGGAATCCACTGCGTAACCACGCGACACGAACAGGGGGCCGGTTATGGAGCCGACGGCTGGTCACAGCGGACCGGCAAGCCAGGTGTCGTCATCACAACTTCGGGACCTGGACTGCTGAACGTTCTGTCCGCTGTCGGCACATCGTTTGCAGAATCACGACCTCTGCTGGTTCTTGCGCCTGGTGTAAGCCGAGGTGAAGGTTTCGCGGATAACGGCACTTTGCACGAAACGAAAGACCAGCTCGCCGCAGCTGCGGCGATCGCGGGGCCTTCGACCCGTGCTGAGTCGCTCAATGAGGCCCTCGAAGCTGTTCACACAGCTTTTGCGGCTTTCGCTGCGGGCCGTCCCCGACCTCATTACCTCGAAATACCGCTTGACCTGCTGGAAGAGGAAATTTCCGCTTCTGAAGCTGAAGCTATTGCCGCACGCACTTTTCCCGCTGTCGCTCTGCCAGCCGTAGATGATCTTGATAGGGCCGCCACGATGTTGGCGGTCGCCAGTAAGCCGGTCATCCTTGCCGGTGGTGGGGCAACTGGTGCGCAGGAAGACCTCACGGTGTTGGCTGAGCGTCTGTCAGCGCCTGTCGCAACGACTATCAACGGCAAAGGTGCATTGTCTGAGACCCACCCACTTTCACTCGGCTCTGACCTTCGCTTTGCGTCAGCTCGCAAAGCAGTTGAAAGCTCTGACGTTTTGCTTGTTGCGGGTTCCAAAGTGGGCGTGTCAGAACTGTGGGAAGCCGGATTAAACCCGGCTGGTGCGGTCATCAGGATCGATGTTGAAGAGTCGCAGCTTGATAAAAACCTCACAGCTGATATCGCACTGTTGGGTCGAGTGGAAGCTGTCCTTCCTGAACTTCTCAAGCGCTTGGACACAGAATCTCCGGCGAAACCATGGCTCGACGTACGTGTGGTTCGTGACCAGATAAACCGTGAAGCTGTTGACCTAGCGCCTGCAGAAATGGCCTTGGCGCAGCGTTTGGCCGCGGTTATCCCAGAAGACGCGGTTGTTGCGGGGGACTCTTCGCAGATCACGTACTACGGGATGACAACAGCGGTAAAGCACAGCGGTCCTAAGCGTTTTCTCTACACTCCGGCATACGCAACTCTCGGCTACGGACTGCCAGCCGCAATCGGGGCGAAGATTGCAGATCCCGAACGCCCTGTGGTTTGTGTTCTGGGCGATGGGGCGCTGATGTTTGCACTGCAGGAGTTCCAAACCGCTGCAGACCAGCAGGCCAACGTCGTCGTTGTCTGTGTCGATAACGGTGGGTACGAAGAAATCAAGCAAAACGAAGCCGACCGCGGTATCGCTCCCACGGGAGTGGTTCTGGGCCAGCCTGACTGGAAGATGCTGATTGAGGCATTCGGCGGCACGAGCTTCGGTCTGACTGATGAGAAAGACCTCGAATCGACTATGAAGCAGGCACTCGCCGCCACCGGTCTTGTGCTGGTGCATGTGCCTATGGATTTATTTCGCTGACTCTTCTTCAGCGTTTGAACTGTTGGAAGGCAGACCTATATGACTGTGCAAAATGATCTGAACGGAGCCGCTAAAGAAACGGCTCGTGAATGGGTGAAAGACAACCTCGAGAAGCTCCTTGACTGGCACACCGAGATTTGGGAATACGCGGAGCCGGCATGGCGGGAATACCGATCAGCTGAGTGGTACGTGCAGCGCCTGCGTGAAGAGGGCTTCACAGTTGAAGAGAACTCTGCTGGCATGCCCACTGCTTTCTCGGCCGAATGGGCTAACGGCGACGGACCGACCATCCTGAGCTATGCCGAATACGACGCAGTTCCAGGCAACAGCCAAGCAGCAGTCACGGTAGAACAACCGCAGGAGGGCTTGTCGAAGTTTGCTCCTGGACACACAGACCCGCACTCTGCGCTTGGCATCTCCACCCTTGCCGGTCTCCTGGCGACCAAGCACGCGATGGAACAGCACGACATTCCCGGTCGCCTGAAGTACACGGGTGAACCGGCGGAGAAAATGCACGGCTCCAAAGTTGTTCACGGCCTGAAGGGTTATTACGACGACGCAGATGCGATCATCTCGTTCCACCCGTTTTACATGTTGCCGTTGTGCAACACAGCGCGGTGGGACACCCAGTGCGGGGCTTACTACAGCAAGGTCTACACGTTCGTGTGCGACGAGCCAGAAACCTGGCAGCTGTCCACCAACCCGAACTCGCCAATTCCGGCATCGCACTCCGCTGCCCGCGCGCCCGGAGCAAACGTGGCGATGATGCAGATGTATTCCGCATCCCGCATCATGCACGACGCTATGCTTCCGAGCGTCGGAGGCTGGAGCCTTTCCGACGCGATCCTTTCCGATGGTCAGGCCACTGCTGACAACCTGCCGGCTCGCAGCGCGCGGATTCAGTATTCGTGGCGTACGCCTGATATTGAAACAGCCGAACACGTTCTGGCTGTTCTCGACCGCAATGCCGAACACGCCGCAGCGATGGCTCACTGCGAAGTCGAAACCAGGTGGGTTGCGCGTAGTCGCCCGGGCATCACGAACCACGTCATGGCTTCCGCCCTGTACTCAAACCTTGAGGAGGTCGGTGCTCCGGTATACGGTTCCAAGGCGATCGAACTTGCTCAGGAGATTCAGAAGAACCTCGGTATCGAACCGATGGACAAGCCGTTCCTCAAAGAAACAGAGGAACTGATAGCTCCGGAAGAGGCCGAAAAGCTGCTTCGGGAGGAAATGCCGGCTTGGCAGAAGAACTGGACGAGCGACGACTATGTCGAGATGACCCACTATGCGCCAACGGTGCGGTTTTACGTCGCCCGACCGGCGCTGCAGCCTGCTCCCGGACGAGGTGCCTATCCGGGCTGGGTTATGAATGCCCTGGGCGGGATGCGAGAAACGATCGCCCCGACTATTGATGTTGCAGGCCGCACCATCGCTGGCACGACAATCGACTTGTTGACGAAACCGGAAATCCTCAACGAAGCAAAACAGGAGTTCAATGAGCGTGTGAAGGATGCGGGCATGGAGCGTCTGCTTCCTGCCGACTTCGAAGCGCCAATTGAACTGCCGTGGCCAGACTACAAAGGCAGCGAAGACGCTCGGGCCTGGTAGGAACAGCGATGTGAGCAATTAAGCACGTACGCATTTTCAGCGGGTTTCGTTGTTTGCGGGTGGGGAGCGCTCTTGCACCCCACCCGCATTTCCGTCACCGGCGGACCGGCCAGCCCAACTTCCACCTCATCCCTTCACGGGCCCGTTCTCACGCGGAAATGCAGAGTCACGCTTTAATGCAGCGCATTACCGCGCAAATCTGCATTAAAGCGTGAGTCTGGGTTGGCCGGGGGTTTCCGAGGTGCCGGGTCGGGCCTTGTGAGCGAGCTTGATGAGGGGTGCTGGTCTGCATTAAAGCGTGAGTCTGACCTCCAGAACCCCGCTCCAGCCCCTACTGTGCCCAGCGGTAGTCGAGTCGTTGCAACGCCCACGCCCAGTTGATGCGTTCCTGTTCCAAGCGCACATTGCGGCCCAGTCGATCCGACACCAAATCGTCGTACAGCGCTCGCTCCGTTGGGGTCAAATTCTCCAAATACGCATTCGTCGGCGCAGGCTCAGAACCCCACAATTTACGGTGCGCTTCCAGGGTGTCTTCATCCATCAACACTGATTCAGCTTGCGGCAGTTGTGCCCGAACCCCGTGCAGAATACTGAACCCGTGTGTATCCACATCGCCCCAATACAACACATCCGATCCCGCAAAAAACGCGAGTGTTTGGCTGTGCTGACTCTCAAAACCCTTGCCCCACACCACGGCCCCATCGGCGGGCACAGGAACCGTGAGGAACGTAATTTCGTTCTCCACAATCAGGACGATGTCCGGTACGAAACCAAACGCTGACATCTGATCCGCCCGAAGCGTGAACTCATCCACACCGGGCACGGGCGAACGCGCAGGGTCTACCCTCATGCGCACATACGCAGGCTTTGTCGCCAAACCCAATGCCTGCTCGAACTTGCCCTTCGCAGCAGCCACCCCGAGCATTTCCGCCAACGGTCGCCGGTTGGACTCCACGAACTTCGTATCGACCCCGGCCGCATCCACCTGCCGCAAATAGCGGCCTGAACCCCGCGCTGCATCCAACCACTCGTAGGCCGCCAACACCTGCGGCCACTCCGCTGCCAACCGCAGCGCCTCCAGTGGTCGGCGCAAAACCCAGTGCCAGGGAGCCTCCAACTGCCGCTTTTTCGTCACCGACAACAACTCATCAAAGGCGGCAACATCCCGGCCGACCGAAAGAAGCTTCCAAGCCTGATCGAACCGACTGATCACGGCCCGGTGAGGGACCGAGTTCGCACCTACCGCACCCCGACCCCCAACAGACTTGAGTTCGAGGTCGTAGTGAGCCCCACCTCGCGAATCGTGGGAAAGGTCAGAAGACCAGGCACGCCATTCATCCCAGCGGGAAGCGAGCTCAGCGGAAGTCGGCCCGCCCAGGGGCACCGTGATCACCGGGAATTCCTCACCCTGGGCGTAGGCGCGCAGCAGCGACCCGTCTTTCCAGCGGCGCTGCACCGCAGTGCGGATGTCTTGCGGGGATTTCCAAGCGCGGACTCGACTCACACCGATCCCCCGGGCTTCGAACCTCCGGGTTTCGAGCCGCCGGAGTCGGCCATGTTGTTGTAGTACTGCTCGATGGTCATGGTCAGCAGGCGAGAATTATTGCCGCCCACGTTGTCGACGAAGCCGATGCTCTTGACGTACGGGGCGATGATGTGGACCTTCTGCAACGGCGTGACAATCAGCAGCTGCAGGCCCAGTTTGCGGAACAGGTCCAAGGCGTAGCGGGTCGAGGAATCGGAACCGCGGCCAAAAGCCTCATCAATCACGGCAAAGCGGAAGTCCTTCGATTTCGCCGCACCCCACTTCAGGTCAAATTGGTAGGCAAGCGAAGCGGCGAGGATCGTGTACGCCAGCTTTTCCTTCTGCCCGCCGGACTTGCCGTCAGAATCGCGGAAGTGCTCCCACTCCTCATCAGTTTCACGATCACGCTCCGAAGCTGAGAACGTAAACCAATTGCGCACGTCGGTAACACGAGCCGTCCATGTCTTGTCGGCGTCTGTGTGCCCCTCGCGGCCCTTGAATCGCTCGATGATCGCCCGCACATCCTGGAAGCGCTGCTCGGAGTACAGGGACGAATCGTCGTTGTCACTGACTTCGGCGGTAACATCACGCAGATCACTGCGGAACTTGCGCACATCCTGGTTAATGGTGGCGGACTTCTCCAGACGAATGTAGCGGCCCTCATTGAAGTCCACGGCTGACAGGGCTTCGTTGATCTTGCCGATCCGCACGTCGATTTCATCCGCCTGCCGGCGGAGCCAACTGGAAAAACCTGCAATTTCGCGAATCGCGTTGGTGTTCAGCTGTTCCTTAAACTCCGTTTTGAACCTCGGGAGATCGTCATTTTTCACTCGTGAGTGGAATTCGCGATAGGCATTGCGCGCGTCCACGCTGGCATCCATTTCCGTGGTTTCTGCAGGGAACTGTTCGCGCACATTGCCCATCTGCGTCAGCAACGTTGTGGTGTGGCCGTTGATCTTCTCCTGCGCCGATTCGATCTCCTTCGCAATCGCACTGACTGTCGAGGCTTGGAGCTCGTCTGCCTGTTCAACGGACGCGATGCGCTTAGGCACCCGGGCCTGGAGGTCCTCGAAGGACTCTTGGGCTTTCTCGAAAGTGCCTGCTGCGAGGATTTCACGGTCACGTTCCAGCGCTGAACGCTCCTGGTCTAAGCGCACTTTGAGGGTCGTTGCCTGCTCGGCAACATCATCTAGCGCGGCCTCGTTATCCTTAATCTGCTGTTCTACGGACTCAAAGCTGCGGGTGATCTCCGCCAACTCTGAGGAGCCGCTCTCCAGGCGCTCAATCTCAGCTTCAGCAGCTTGTACACGGGCGCGAGCTGATTCCCAATCGACTTCATCCCATGAGTCAAAGTCGAGAACCGCACGCAGGGCTTCGGACTGAGCCTGGACTTCTGTCTGCCTGGCCACAAGCTGTTCCCGGTCCTTAGTCAGCTGTGACTGACGCTGGTACTGTTCTTGGATTTCACGAATCAGAGCTTCTTTTTTGCGCTCACTGACCCGGCCCAAGACCCAACCGCGTGGATCGTCCACACGACGCCGGTCGTCTTTTTCGTGGCGGTCACGCGAACGCACTTGGCCCTCACGCGTGACCGCGCGCTGCGCTCCACGAAATTCCTCAACGGTTTCCGCACACAGGTGGTCAGCGCGGGACTCTACCTCGCTCTTCAAGTAGGCGCGGAAGGGTGAATCCTCGATTTCGATCGTGTCTGCAAGTCGCAGCCCAGCCGAAGGTTTGCGCTGCAGCGGCACGTGCCGATCCGGCACACGTTCATACACCAAACGCACACCCGTGGTGCGGCCACCGCGACCCGTGGTCTGCAGCCGGGTTCTGTTCACCCATTCGGCAACCGCGGCATAGTGTGCCTGCGGAACCAACATCGACAAGGCGAAGTTTCTAAGCACACGTTCAGCGGCGCCTCGCCATTCTTCGAACTCCTCGGCAACATCCAGAAGCTCACCCGCGAAGGGGAGCTCGTCTTCAGCAATTCCAGTGGCCGCACTGAGCTGTTCACGGATATCCAGCAGGTTGCTGGGCAGGTTGTTCCGGCGGGCGGCCAGACTGTCCAGTTCGCGTTTGGTTTCGCGTTCCTGCCGGGTGAGCAGCAGCTTTTCGGCTTCGATGGCCGAACGATTCTTATCAAGTTCGGTGGCCTTTGGCTCCAGCACCGCCAGTTGTTCTTGAGCCTTGCCGGGCATCTGGTTGAAATCAGCCCGCGTTTTAACCTCAGCCAAGCCTGCATCCTGCAGTTTCACCTGCAGACGCTGGTTTCGAGCTTCGCGCTGCTCTTGCTGTTCACGGGCAGATGCAGCCTTGTGCCTCAGGGTCTCCAGGCGCTCACCGCCGGCCGAGGCCCGCGCCGCGATGAGATCGTCACGTTCCGCAGACAGCTTGTCACGGGTTTCACGCTTTGCCACCAACTGCTGGTTGACGGTAGTGAGATCAGTTTCCAGCTGCTCGATACTGGCAGTTCGCAGCGTCGCGCGTATGTCGGAAAAGAACATAGCCACAGCATCACGCTGCTTGGCCAGATTGTCCTTCTTGGCAATCACGGCCTCGTACTTATCCGCGTTTTCTACCAGAGGGGTCAGCAGCTCCAACTGTTCCTGGGCTCGCTGCACGGCCTGGTAGGCATTTTCAAGATCATCGAAGTGGTCGATGATCTGCCTGATCCGACCACCAGCATCGGTGGGTTCGAGCATGTGAGTGCGCACAAACTCGTTGAGATCCCCCACGGCCTTCATTGACACCGTCTGCTGGAACAAGTCCATGGCCTGTTCTGACCGGATGCCCAGAAGCCTGCGCATGCGGCGGGCGTAGTTCGGGAAGGTGTCGTCAACAGCGACGTCCTTCTTCCGCAGCTTGCGCAGCAGGTTGTTGATATCGGTGCCGAAGCCTGAAAAGTCATCCAGGATGGTCAGCCGCTTGGGTGCAGAGAAGAACCGTCGCCACGGCTGGCCCGTTGAATCGCGCTGCTGGAACACCTGGGCCAGGGTCACAGTTTCGCCGTATCCCTCGTTGGTGAAGGTCCCCAGAATCACCGAATAGGCATTGTGGCCGCGCAGAGCCACTGGGCGGGATGTGCCGGTTTGTTCGTCGCGCTCAGATTTGTAGTGGCCCTCAACGTAGCTGCGCAAACTACGCTCACGCCTACCGGCACCTGCGGCCTTGTTGTATTCAATCGTGTGCGAAGGCAACAGCAAGGTGCTCACAGCATCGACAATCGTCGACTTTCCACTGCCGATATCACCTGTCAGCAGCGCCATTTCGCCATTTGGGCACAAGTAGCTGACGTGGTTGTCGAACGTACCCCAGTTGTACAGTTCAATCCGTTCAAGTCTGTAGCCCGGTTTGCCCGTCGCCTCAACTTCAACTGTGGAGAACAGACCTTCGCTCATTGCCCACCCTGGTTCAGTACGGACTTATATTCGTCCAGCTTCTGCGCAAAATCAGACAGCGTCTGCGCATCGACATAGGCTTTCAGAATTCGGCGGACTTCCCACACATCGTTTTCACCGCGCAATTTGCGCAGAAAACCGAGCTTCTCGATCCTGCCTATGCTCTGGTCGATGTTGTTGATGATCCGGGCTTCGTCAGAAGAGTCAGCTAGAAAGACCCGGAGCGAATCAACGATGTCATCCCGATCCACCGCCAGGCGGCCCTGATCGCCGTGGGATTCGAATTCCACCAAGCGTCTGCGCAGCAACACCAGCAGCAGGGAATCGTTGTAGGGAAGTTTGCGGCGTGTGATCAAACGGGGGAGTGGTTCTTCGCCCTCCCGTTCTTCCTGCATGCGCA
This sequence comes from Brevibacterium sp. HMSC24B04, assembly GCF_001806835.1. Classification (NCBI taxonomy): domain Bacteria; kingdom Bacillati; phylum Actinomycetota; class Actinomycetes; order Micrococcales; family Brevibacteriaceae; genus Brevibacterium; species Brevibacterium sp. HMSC24B04. The sequence continues at coordinate 15,607 of NZ_KV786098.1, forward strand.
GATAGGCGTAGCCCTCGTTTTCATCCACCACAACATCCAGGCCGATGGTGTTGAAATGATCGCGCACCGGGGCGGGGTTCTTAAGAAGGTCACGCCAGACGTCTTCTGCAGTTTCCTGGTACACCACACCGCGCATCAGGGCGATGATGCTGCGCGCCGCCGCTGTTTCCTCGGGAGTTCTCATGGCTGTAGTGTCCTCAAGATCTGGTTACCTTAATCTGAGCAAGCCGCACCTGGTACGTGAGTTCGTCATCCTGGGCTTCGATGGTCGATTCGACATCGTCGTTGATATCCACCTGAACATCCTCAGCCGGCAGGGACAGATAGCCGATGAGTTCGCTCACGCCCTGTTCTATCGGGTACATCTGCACAATGTCGTCCAGCAGCGCCGATTCGCCCTGTGGGATGATCGCGGCAAGCTGGCTCAAGAGTTTCGTCTGGTCAACAAAGACCTGTGATGTAAGCGCGGTGGTGTCGAGGTCTTCGGCCTCGCTGGGCTGCAGAAGGCTGTCGACCTCGGTGGTTGGACGCACGTCATACAGAGGGCGTTCCAACGGCAGCGCCACATCAACGCCCGGGACGTCGACTTCGATGCCGACGGGAGAGTCCTTCTTCGGCGCTTGCGCACGAACATCGACGGCATGGCGCTCGATGTCTTTTACCAGTTCCAGAACTCTGCGGTTTTCCACCCAGATTTGGTCATCCAGGAACCTGCGGAACTGTTCAGATATCTGGCGCACCGTCTGCTGAGTGCGTTCAGCGGCATCCGCCCAGTCGTGGTGGATAGTGCGTAACCGGCTGTCTGTCTGTATCTGAGCAAGTTCCGACACGCGGCCAAGCAGCTGCGACAGTTCTTCCTGTCTGGCCTCCGACAACAGCAGGTCATAAAATGCCTGGAAGCTGCGTCCCTGATCCGAACCATCGATATTGGCCCTGGTCGACACAAGTTCATCCAACAGTTCGCCGCGGCTGCCCTGCCACGTGGCGATCTTCTCTCGAGCACTCCGATCCAACGACCGGAAGTTTTCCTCCACCTGCCGAAAATCCGCCAACAGTTCCCTGGCGGTGGACGTAAACTGCTGATACCGATCCCTCAGCCTGGTGCCATCGAGCATGCCAAACTGCGGGTCCTGTTCAATCTGGCGAATCTCGCGATCAATTGAATCGCGGCGTCGCTTGAGTTCCGCAATACGTTCCTCAGGATCTTCTTCCGAACCCATCGAGATCTGCCGCAGCAGTTCTACAATCGTCTGCAGCCGCGACTCGGTGGCCACAAACGGGCGCACCTGCAGGCCGAGCACCCACGAATACGCCTTCTCCAGCGCAGGCGTGGCGTCGTAGTGAAGCTCGTCAGAATCTACCGGGTAGAACCTGCGCAGCCAACCAGAATCGTCCGCCGCCCAATCCTCTAAATAATCCGTAGGGTCCTTGGGGTACGGCGCAGGTTCGCCAAGGCTGACGGCCTGGTCATTCAGCCCGTAGAGCTCGTCATCCAGCGCACCCGCAAGTGTGCTGGCGGCCGTCGCGCCGTGGTTTTCCTCGATGAAATACCGACCCAAAAACGACAAAATCAAGGGCGCGTTCTGAGCGCGCAGCAACTTCCACGCGGGGTTCAGACGGCGCAACCGGTCGATCTGTTCGGCATCCATGATGCTCCAAGGTTAGCCGGGAAATAAGGGGGATAACAGGGATGAGGTGGCGGCTGCTTTTTGGGCGTCACCGGTCCGTTCTCACGCGGCCCGCCTCGGTCTCCTGCCTTCACGGGCCCGTTCTCACGCGGAAATGCAGATTCACGCTTTAATGCGGCGCATTAGCGCGTGAGGTTGCATTAAAGCGTGAGGTTTGGGTTGGTCGGCGACCGCCGAGGTGCCGGGTCGGGCCTTGTGAGCGTGCGGCTGGCGGAGGGGTGCTGGTCTGCATTCGGGGCTGAGCGCCATCCGTTCTCACGCGCAAATGCAGATTCACGCTTTAATACAGCGCATTAGCGCCTGAGTCCGCATTAAAGCGTGAATCTGTGCCACCTAGACGGCTGGTCGCCGCCATGCCCGGATGACTGCCGCGGCAACCCAGCCTCAGGCATTGAACACGTCGGTGAGCACGTCGACGACAGTGCGCGCCGCCGGTGTCAAGGGCGCATCGGTGGACGTGAGGATGACAATGTCGCGGCTGCCGCAGATTGTTCTGGGCAGAATGTGGACGTTCGCGGGGGCCATCCGCATCAGGTAGGGCGTAGCCAAGGTGACGCCCAACCCTGATGAAGCCATGGCCAGAGCCACCGCGGAGTCAGTGACAAGGTGCTTCTCGCGAGGCATAACGCCGAGTTCCCGGCAGGCCAGCCGGAACGCCCGACCCCACGTTGAATCAGCCGGCGGCAGAATCCACGGTACGCGGCCCAGTGCGCGCCGCAGGATTTCCTGATCGCGGAAAACATCACCGCGGCCTGGCGCCACCCCAAGTCCGACAGGAGAGCCGCCGGCGCCTCGAGTGCTGCCGGCGGCACCGACCTCGCCAGCCTCGCCGCCAACCCCGCCGCCAGACCCGCCAGCCCCGTCGCCAACTCCGCCCGAGTCCACAGGTGCGGCTTCGTGAGCAGCTGCATCCACCTCGTGAGTTTCGTCGATGCTGGGGCCGTCCTCGAGCCCAGCGGAAAGGCTCTTTACCTCGCGCCCTTCGGCGGTCAGGGCCGCCATGCCGCCGGGGCCGACGGCCACGGACAGCCGTTCGCGGCGGACGGGTTTCATGTGCACACCGCGGCGCGGGGGCAGGCGCGCATCAAGGTAGTCGATGCCGATCCCAACATCGATCAGCCCGGAAGCCACCGCCTCCTGCATTTCTTCGACGTCGACTTCGATGGTTTGCACGTCAATGCCCTTGCCCTCCAGCTGCTGCGTTGCTGGCTGCATGGCCGCGACCGAAGCCGAACCGAAAACTCCCACGGTCACAGTCGTGTCGGCGGAGGCTCCGCGCATGGCTCGGGCGGCTTGGCGTTCGGCGGCGACGACCGCTCGGGCGCGGGGCAGCAGCGCCCGCCCGGCTTCCGTGAGGACAACGGACCGCCCGCGAGGTGAAACGACGGGTGATCCGACTGCTCGGCTGAGTGCCGACATGTGTTGGCTGACCGCACCGGCCGTGTATCCCAGGCGGGTGGCGGCCGCGGCCATTGTTCCCTGCTCGGCGACTGCGACGAAGGTGCGCAGCTGCGTCAACGTCCACTGCATATGAGCAAGCTACACGATTCATCAGCAAAGCTAAACGGAAGCTTAAAAATATATCGCTTGTCCTTACGGCTCAGTGGGTTCACGATGGTGGTGTGGCCCGTTGGGACCACCGGCGAACTGGTCAGCGTCGACCTCATCGCCGTATCCCTCGGGCACTGTTCAGCGTTGAACAGCCCGCTGCCATCAGCGTTGATCGGCAGCCCGACGAGAGGAGCTTTCGTGAATGTGAATGTTCCCCAGACTGTTCCCACGTCCGCGTCCGTGGTCATCATCGGCGGCGGCATCATGGGCACAGCCACTGCGTACGAACTGGCAAAGGCCGGTGTTGAAGACATTGTGCTCATTGAGCGCGGCGAACTGGCCGGCGGTTCCACAAGCCGTGCTGCCGGTGGTCTGCGCTGCCAGTTCTCGGACGAAGCGAACATCATGCTCGGTGCGCGCAGCTTGGAGATCTTCCGCCGTTTTGAAGAGCAGATGGGCCAGAACATCGACATGGTCCAGTCCGGCTACCTGTTTCTGTTGGACAACGAGGCCGATGCCGAAAAGATGGCCGCCAACGTGGAACTTCAGGCGTCCTTGGGTCAGTCGTCTCGCATGATTTCGCCGGCTGAATGCGGCGAACTCAACCCCGTCATCCGCACCGACGACCTTGTTGCCGGCGCTTTCAACCCCTTCGACGCCCACTGCACGCCCGAGGCCGCTGTGGCCGGCTACGCCAAGAACGCCCGCCGGCTGGGGGTCACGATCCTCCGCGGGGTCGAAGTCACCCGCGTCATCGCAGAGGGGGACGAGGCGGAGCCCGGCTCCCGCCGGATTACTGGTGTTGAAACATCGGCTGGGCCGATTGCCGCTGACACCGTGGTGTGCGCGGCCGGAGCGTGGTCGAAGAAAATCGGTGCCGACGTGGGCATTGACCTGCCGGTTGAACCGCTGCGCCGTCACATTGTGGTGAGCGAACCGGTGAACTTCGACCCGCGCCGGCTGCCGTTCACCATCGACTTTTCGACCAGCTACTACTTCCATTCTGAAGGTGCTGGTCTGCTGTTGGGTGCTCCGGAGGTTGAAGACACGTGGGGCTTCAGCACCCAGCAGGACCCCGCGTGGCTTGAACTGCTCGCCGAACTCATGGAGCGGCGCACCCCCATGCTCGACGATGTTCAGCTGCGTCGCGGTTGGGCGGGACTCTACGAAGTCACCCCGGACCACAATGCGCTCATCGGCAAGTCTTCGCAGGTCGACGGCTTCCTGTACGCCACCGGCTTTTCCGGCCACGGCTTCCTCCAGGGCCCGGCGGTTGGCGAAATCATGGCGGACCTCTACCTGGACCGCACCCCGCTGATCGACATTTCGGGCCTGAGCCTGGACAGATTCGCATCTGGCGAAGTCCGCAAAGAAATGAACGTCGTGTAAGCGGGGGCGGCGGCTTTAGACCGTGGTACCGGCACTCCCGTCGGGCTGGTGCGGCGCAGCTGGGCTGGTACGGCGCCCGTGGGACGAAACCCCGCAGCGCCAGTACTCCAACCGCAAGCCCCCCAAACTCACCAATCTTCCGAACTCACAAGACTGAAGAACCAACTCAGAAAGGACACGCACATGTCACTGCCGACACAGCAGCAGATCCTCGAGACCACCAAGAAGGCGCTCGCCGCGTGCGGTGCCGATTTTGACCAGCTGACCTCCGCCTCGTCAGGTGGTGCGGGAAGCCTCACCCTGCGTTCGCCCATCAACGGTGCCGAACTCGGCCAGGTGCCGGCCGATGACGAAGCCGCGATGGGGCGCAAGCTCGACGCTGCCCGCGAAGCCTTCAAGCAGTGGCGCGATGTCCCTGCACCGGTGCGCGGCAAGGTCGTGCAGCGCTGGGGCCAGCTGCTGGAGGAACACAAGTCTGACCTGGGCGAACTCGTCACGATCGAAGCCGGCAAGATTCCGTCTGAAGCTGCCGGTGAAGTGCAGGAGATGATCGACATCTGCGAACTGGCGCTCGGCCAGTCGCGTCAGCTGTTCGGCAAGACCCTGCCGTCGGAGCGTCCCGGCCACCGCCTGATGGAAACGTGGCACCCGCTGGGCGTTGTCGGCATCATCACGGCGTTCAACTTCCCCGTGGCCGTGTTCGCGTGGAACACCGCACTCGCCCTCATTGCCGGTGACACGGTGGTGTGGAAGCCGTCGGAAACCTCGTCGCTGTCGGCCATTGGTGCGGAGGCTCTGCTGCGCCGTGCCGCGAAGGACTGCGGTGCGCCGGAAAACCTCAGCCAGGTGCTGCTGGGCGACCGCGACCTCGGTGCGGCCATGGTTGCCGACAAGCGCGTCGACCTGGTTTCGGCCACCGGTTCGGTTGCCATGGGTCGCAAGGTCGGCCCCGTTGTGGCTGAACGCTTTGGCCGGGTGCTGCTTGAACTCGGCGGCAACAACGCGGCAATCGTCGCACCCAGCGCAGACCTCGACCTGGCTCTGCGCGGGGTTGTCTTCGCAGCCGCGGGCACGGCCGGTCAGCGCTGCACCACGCTGCGCCGCCTGATTGTGCACTCCTCGATCGCCGATGACCTCGTTGACCGTGTGGCCAAGGCCTACGGCACGCTGGCCATCGGCTCGCCCACCGACGACGGCACGCTGGTTGGTCCGCTCATCAACAAGGCTTCCTTCGACGCCATGCAGAACGCACTTCGCGCGGCAGAAGAACAGGGCGGAACGATTGTCTGCGGCGGCAAGCGCGTGCTCACCGACGAAGCTGACGACGCCTACTACGTCGAACCGGCCGTCGTCCGCATGCCCTCGCAGACGCAGATCGTGGAAGATGAAACCTTCGCACCCATCCTCTACGTCATGGAGTACGACGACTTCGACGCCGCCGTGGAACTCAACAACGCGGTTCCGCAGGGCCTGTCGAGTGCCGTGTTCACCTCGGAACTTGCAGAAGCCGAGCGTTTCCTCGCCTACTCCGACACCGGCATCGCGAACGTCAACATCGGTACGTCCGGTGCTGAAATCGGCGGCGCATTCGGCGGCAATAAGGAAACCGGTTGGGGCCGCGAATCCGGCACCGATTCCTGGCAGGCCTACATGCGCCAGGCGACGAACACCATCAACTACTCGGGCGAACTGCCCCTGGCCCAGGGCGTTGAGTTCATCTGATGTAGGGGTTTAGCCGCGGGGTTGGGGTTAGGGCTCTGAGTTGGGCCCGGCTTTGGCGTTGGCTTTGCGTCCTGACACTGCTGCGATGTGCAAAAACTCCGGTTTCTGCTGCCACGTGCAAAAACTCGGTCGGAATCGCTGATTTCGGCCGAGTTTTTGCACTCCAGAGCAGAATGTAAACGCAGGCAGACGAAGCGCTTCCGTCCCTGTTAGGCAAGGCATAGCTTGCTGGCGGAAATCCGCGGATTGGGCAGTATCGGAGTATGGGAACCGTGATGCGCATTTTCCGTGAGTACAAGCTGCTGGCCGCGGTGCTGGTGGAGCTCATCGTTGTTCTCGCGCTGCACTTTTCCGGCCTGACCACCGCTGCGCAGCTGGTGGCGACGGTGTTCGTCGGGTTCGTCATCCTGCTGACCGTCATCGACATGGTCAAGCAGCTTTTGCGGCGGGAGCTCGGGCTCGACATTCTGGCCGTCGTGGCGATGACCGCCTCGCTTGCGGTCGGGGAGTATTTGGCGGCGTCGATTATTGCGCTCATGCTCACCGGCGGCGAGGCGCTGGAAGACTACGCGGCCGCGCGTGCCCGCCGTGATCTGCGCAGCTTGTTGGACCGCGCCCCGCAGCGGGCACACCGACTGCCGGCTGTTGATGCCCCTGTTGACCAGGCAGAAAACATTGAAATCGACCGTGTGGAGCCCGGCGATGTTCTGCTTGTGCGGCCTGCCGAAGTTGTTCCTGTTGACGGCGAGGCGATTGACGCGGGTTCGTTCGATGAATCGTCTTTGACGGGTGAGTCGGCGGCTGTCGCGAAGGATGTCGGCGACACGATTCTGTCTGGTTCGGTCAACGGCACGCAGGCCGTGCGGATGCGCGCAACGCGTTCGGCGGCGGATTCGCAGTACCAGAAGATCATTGCTTTGGTGCGCCAGACTGAGGATCAGCAGGCGCCGATTGTTCGTGTGGCCGACCGCTACGCCATGCCGTTTACGGCGGTGTCGCTGCTGATCGCAGGGCTTGCGTGGTGGCTCAGCGGTGACCCTGTCCGGTTTGCCGAGGTGCTGGTTCTGGCCACGCCGTGCCCGCTGCTGATTGCTGCTCCCGTTGCGTTCCTTGGTGGTATGAGCCGGGCGTCGAATGCGGGAATCATCGTCAAGGGCGGTGCCGTCCTTGAGGCGTTGGGTTCGGCTTCGACCGCTGCCTTCGACAAGACGGGCACACTGACTTACGGCCGGCCGACGGTTGCCAAGGTGCGCGCCGTTGGTGTCTCTGAGGACGAACTGCTGGCTGTTGCGGCTGCTGCCGAACAGTTTTCATCTCACGTTTTGGCACTCGGTGTGATTGAGGCTGCTGAGGGGCTTTCGCTTCCCGAGGCGCGGAATGGTCGTGAGGTCGCGACTGAAGGTGTCGAGGCCGAGGTCAGCTTTGGTGCTGCTGGCGGCGCTGCTGCTGGCGGTGCGGCTGGCGTTGTCGTTCGCGTTGGCACGCTTGGTTTTGTTCGCGGCATGGCGCCGGAGGCGTTTGAGGTTGAGTTCGAGGCCGGTCAGACTGCCGCTTATGTGTCGGCCGGCAATGAGTATGCCGGTGCGCTGATCCTTGATGATCAGGCGAGGGACAACGCCGGACAGTTGGTTTCGGAGCTGAGGCGGCACGGCTTTGAGAAAGTCACGATGCTCACCGGCGACAACCCGTACACTGCGCAGGCGATTGCTGCTGAGGTCGGGATTGACGATGTGCACGCATCGCTGTTGCCGGAGGACAAGGTTCGTCTGCTGCACGAGATCGAGCCGAAACCGGTCATCATGGTCGGTGACGGAGTCAACGATGCGCCGGTTCTCGCGGCTGCCGGGGTTGGCATTGCGATGGGGGCTCGCGGCGATACAGAGGCCTCCGAAGCTGCTGATGTCGTGATCACCCGTGACGATATTTCCCGTGTTGGCAAGGCTGTCGACATTGGGCGTTGGACTTTGGCGGTGGCGAAGAGCGCCATTTGGATCGGCATCATTTTGTCGCTCGTGCTGATGGGCTTCGCCTTCTTCGGTTTCATTCCAGCCGTTGTGGGTGCGCTGCTGCAGGAAGTCATCGACCTGGCCGCAATCGTCTACGCACTGCGAGCACTGAAGGGCCCCGAACGCTTCAAGGTGTAGTCAGGGTTTCCAGCCGCGTGCCCGCAGGGCGTCTCGAATCACCGCGAGGTATTCGGCCGGCGGCATCGATTTGGTCACCCGGATGACTGTCCAGCCTGCGGCCTCGAAAGCGCGGTATCTGCGGATATCGCTGGACCACTGGTCCGCATCGGTCATGTGGTGGATGCCTTCGTATTCGCAGCACACCTTGTATTCCTCCCAAGCCAGGTCGGGTTTCCTGTACTCGCCGATGCTCGGCAGATAGATCCGCGGGTTGACCGCCGGTTCGGGCAGTCCTGCGCGAATGATCTCGAGGCGCAGGCTCGTTTCCCGAGGTGACTGCACCCCTGGTCTGGCCAGTGGCAGGGCTTTGCGCAGAGTTCTGTAGGTGCGGGACTGCGGCAGCTCCCGGATGAAGTTCTTGAGTTTGGCGTGGTCGACTTTCGGGCCGCCGTTCCACGTGCCCAAGAGTCCATCAAGAAGCTGCAACGCCTCACGGAAGTTCAACTCCGCAGCGATTTGAACCATAACTTCCAGTCCGGAGGCGACTGGAAGGTCGAACCAAAGGACTCTTTTATCTATGGGTTTGCGGTTGGACCTGACGTTCTTCATGCGAATCTGTCTGCCTCTGCGGCCGGTACTTACGAACACCAGTTCTTCACGCTGGAGTCTGTAAGGCAAAACCATGCCGTAGAGCGCTCCCGCAGTAGGCCCTACTCCGGTCGCTTCGGGGTATTTGCTCTGCACGGCAGAAAGCAGTTCTCGCTGTTTAAACCACAAGTCATCTGCCCAACGTGGCGCCCTGCCGATGCTTCGAATGTCACCGAACGCTCGTACACCGTGAACCAGCTGTCGGCTGTTGGCATCGATTGTCCACCTGGTTACACCGTTGTTCAGAAGGCTTCCCGTGGTGGCAATACCTGTGGCCGGTTTCCATAAACCGGACGTCGTGTTTTCTCCATGCCCCATATTCGGAAGGTAGGAGCGCTCGAGCAGCAGGTGCCACGGGTTTCTGGACCCTGTGGACAGCACCTGAGTTGTCCCCTGCACGGAGCACCGAAGTCAAAGCTCTGGAGAATCTGCTCCTGCGTGCAAAAACTCGGGCCAAAACAGGGTTTTTGGCCGAGTTTCTGACCACCTAAGCAGATTCCGGAGTTTTTGCACGCAGGAGCAGAAGCAGAAGCCGGTGCGTGTTGCCGTTTGTGCTTTACGCCGCGGTGAACGCGTCGATGAGCGCTTCGGCGCTCGCGCGGCCCTCGGCGATGGCGGTGGGGTAGTCCTCGCGCAACATCAAGGACATCGTGCCCGTGTACGCGACCATGAGTGCCGACGCCAACGCCTCCGCTCGGCTGCCTGAGCCCGCCGCACCACCACCCGCCGAGGCGCCGCTCACCTGGCCATCCCCACTTCCCGGGGCGCCACCCGCCTGGGCGGACGAGGCGCCGCTCACCTCTTCAGCGCCCTCACTTCCTGCCGGCTCACCTGTGATTTCGCGGGCCGCGGCCAGGAGTCGTGTGCGCAGCAGCTGGGTTTCTTCGTCGAGAACGGCCTGCAACTGAGCGCTGGGGTGTTCGATGGCGGCAGCGGTCCCGCTGAAGGCGCACCAGCGTTCGGTCATGTGTTCGCCCTGGTACGTCGTAAGCGCGTCCCAGAGGGCCAGTGCCCGGTCCTTCGGACAGTCAGCCGCAGCGATTTCGGCATCCCACACGCCTGTCCAAATATGCAGGCGACGGCGCAGAGCAGCCGCGATCAGCCCTTCTTTGCTCCCGAAGTGTGAGTAGAGACTCGGCGGGGATGCCTGCGCGTCTTTGAGAATCCGGTCGACCGGAGTGGAAATGACACCGTGGATGAACAGCAGTGCGTCGGCGGAATCCAACAGTCGTTCGCGGACTGGCTTGGTCGTTTGCTTACGCACCGTACTCGCCGCAGGCCTACCCGCTGGCTTGGTCGCCTGCTTACGCACCGAACTCGCCGCAGGCCTACCCGCTTGTTCAACAGGCTGATTGCCTGCTGACCCATCCGCGGGTGCACTCGGAGATTGACCCGCCTGGCTGCTGGCCTGGCTTGTCGGCTTCATGGTTCGCAATCGTACTCCTGAATCTCGGCAGCACTTCGGCTTACCCTCGCTGGCGCCTGGCGTGCTCCGATCTCGTAGCTCAACAAAAGTATAACGCGCGTTTTATTTTCGATATAACGTGCGTTATCGTTGCAAAGAGGCGTGAGGCTGGGACGTGCAGCTTTCGTAAGTGAAGCTCTCGCCGCGAGAAGCACCCACAAGCGAAACGTCCGCCGTGCGAAACCCCCGCAAGCGAAAACCAGCCAGCAAACGCAGCAAACCTACAAGCCAAAAGCGAAGGAAGTGCCGTGCCGAGCATTTACATCAACGGACAGTGGCAAGAAGCGGAATCACAGGAAACCCGAGACATCCTCTGCCCGGCCGATGGATCGCACGTGATCACTGTCAGCGAAGGCGACCGTGCTGACGCCCGCCGCGCCATCGAAACCGCCCGCAAAACTTTCGACGAAGGCACCTGGTCAACTACCCCGGCAGCCGAACGCGGCGCCATTGTCAACCGTCTGGCCGACATCCTCGAGCGCGACAAAGACAAGGTCGCCCGCATGGAATCCGAGGACACGGGCAAGCGCTTCGTCGAGTCCCAGCAGGACATGGACGACATCATCAACGTCTTCCGCCACTTCGCAGGCCTGGCTGACAAGCACGCGGGCCGCGTGGTTGACCCGGGCGACCCGACCATCTCCAGCCGCGTCGTCACCGAACCGGTGGGCGTGTGCTCGCTCATCACCCCGTGGAACTTCCCGCTGCTGCAGACGGCCTGGAAGATCGCTCCGGCCATCGCCGCCGGAAACACCTTCGTGCTCAAGCCGGCCGAGCTGACTCCCCAGACCGCCATGTGGCTCATGGATGCCCTTGACGAGGCGGGGCTTCCGGCTGGTGTCGCAAACCTCGTCACCGGTCCGGGTGGCACCGTGGGTGCCGAAATGACGGAAAACCCGCAGGTGGACCTCGTGTCGTTCACTGGTGGTCTCGAAACCGGCCGCGTGATCATGGCCGCGGCCGCTCCGACCGTGAAGAAGGTCGCCCTGGAACTGGGCGGTAAGAACCCCAACATCATCTTTGCCGACGCTGATCTCGAAGCGGCAATCGACAACGCGCTCACCGCGATCTTCCTGGACTCCGGCCAGGTGTGCTCGGCTGGTGCTCGTCTGATCGTCGAAGAGTCGATTCACGATGAGGTCGTCGACGAACTCGTTCGCCGCGCCGAACTGATCCGCCTGGGCGGCCCGTTTGACGAAAACGCCGAAACCGGCCCGCTCATCAGCGAAGACCACCTGAACAAGGTGCACCGCTACGTCGAAGAGGCCATCGAAGACGGTGCTGTTCTGCGCACCGGCGGCAAGCGCGGCGAAGGCGAACTGGCGCAGGGCTCCTACTACCTGCCGACCATCCTCGACCGCTGCGACCAGTCGATGCGCTGCGTCCACGACGAGTCCTTCGGCCCCGTGCTGACCGTCGAAACCTTCTCCGGCGATACCGCGGAAGCTGCCGAGGACGCCGCAGTGGCACTGGGCAATGACACCATCTACGGCCTTGCCGGTGCCGTGTGGACCGAAAACGCCGGCCGCGCCGAACGTGTCGCCGGCCGCCTGCGCCACGGCACCGTCTGGATCAACGACTTCCACCCGTACGTCCCGCAGGCCGAATGGGGCGGCATGAAGCAGTCCGGCATCGGCCGTGAACTCGGCGAAGACGGCCTGGCCGAATACCAGGAGGTCAAGCACGTCTGGCACAACACCAAGCCGGCACCGGCCGACTGGTTCTCCGGCCGCAAAGCCTGACTCGCAGAGCCTGACCCACCCCTCAATCTTCTGTTCTCAATTCCAAGGAGTGTTCCCGTGAAGAAGCACTATGACTATGTGATCGTCGGCGGCGGTTCCGCCGGTTCGGCGCTCGCCAACCGCCTGTCGGCTGACCCCAGCACCAGCGTGCTCGTGCTGGAGGCCGGCCGTGCGGACTTCAAGTTCGACCCGCTGATCCACATGCCTGCCGCACTCATGTTCCCGTCGGGCAACCCGATGTACGACTGGCGCTACCAGACTGACCCGGAACCGCACATGGGCGGCCGTCGCGTGGCGCACACCCGCGGTAAGGTGCTGGGCGGTTCGAGCTCGATCAACGGCATGATCTTCCAGCGCGGAAACGCCGGTGACTACGACAAGTGGGCCACCTTCGAAGGCATGGAGGACTGGGACTACGCCCACGTCCTGCCGTACTTCAAGCGCATGGAGACGACCCTTGCCGGTGCCGATGAGTGGCGCGGCGGCGCCGGTCCGCTGACCCTTGAGCGCAAGAAGGCCAACAGCCCGCTGTTCCAGGCGTTCTTCGAGGCCACCCGCCAGGCCGGCTACGCTCCGACGGACGACGTCAACGGCTACCGCCAGGAGGGCTTCGCCCCCTTCGATGCGAACACCTACAAGGGTTCGCGCATGAGCGCTTCGCGTTCCTACCTGTGGCCGGTCAAGAACCGCAAGAACCTCGACATTGCGACTCTCGCTTTTGTCACCCAGCTGCGCTGGAACGGCACCCGTGTGACCGGGGTCGACTTCGTACGAGGCGGAAAGAAGCCGCACAGCGTCTCCGCCGGCGAGGTGATCCTCTGTGGAGGTGCCTTCAACTCACCTCAGGTGCTGCAGCTGTCCGGTGTGGGCGACCCCGACCACCTGCGTTCGGTCGGCATCAAGCCGCGCGTCGACCTGCCGGGTGTTGGTGAGAACCTGCAGGACCACCTCGAGGTCTACCTGCAGCACGAATCGGTGCAGCCGGTTTCCATCCAGCCGTGGCTGAAGATGTGGAAGGCCCCGTGGATCGGTGCGCAGTGGCTGTTCGCCAACGCCGGTGTGGGTGCTTCGAACCACTTCGAGGGCGGCGGCTTCATCCGCACCAACGACGACGTCGTGTACCCGAACCTCATGTTCCACTTCCTGCCGATCGCCGTTCGTTACGACGGCACCGGCGGCGACCACGAACACGGCTACCAGGTGCACATCGGCCCGATGAACTCCGACGTTCGCGGCCACGTGAAGATCAAGTCGAACGACCCCAAGCAGCACCCGTCGATCCTGTTCAACTACCTGTCGACCGAAAACGACCGTCGCGAATGGGTTGAGGTTGTGCGCGCTGCACGCCACATCCTGTCCCAGCCGGCGTTCGCACCGTTCGACGGCGGCGAACTGTCGCCCGGTAAGGACGTTGAAACCGACGAGGAGATCCTCGACTGGATCCGCCGCGACGCAGAAACCGCTCTGCACCCGTCGTGCTCGGCGAAGATGGGTGTCGACGACATGTCGGTTGTCGACCCGTCGTCCATGAAGGTCCACGGCACCGAGGGACTGCGCGTTGTCGACGCTTCAGTCTTCCCGACCATCACCAACGGCAACATCTACGCACCCGTCATGATGGTTGCTGAGCGCGCTGCCGACCTCATTGCCGGCAACACCATGCTCGAGCCCGAATACCCGCCGGTCTACAAGGCCAAGTCCGGTATGCCGCTGTACCCCGAAGGCGACCCGCGCAACAGCGCGTGGAACGCCCGCACGGACATCCCCAGTGCGCTTGAGGCAATGGCTGCGGGTGATGACAAGTGAGCAGCACCCCATCAAACCCCAAGCCGCAGTCCCAGACTGCGGCGGGCGGCACCTCGTCAGCTGTTGCAGAAGTCGAACCTGAGCTTCGGCCCCAGGTGACCAGCCCCAAGGTCAAGCCGGTTGTGCTCGGCGTGACCGGCGTGTTCATCGCGCTGGTCGCCGGGTGGGCGCTGTTCTTCACGGAGTCGGCCGAGGCGACACTCGGCGTGCTCGTGGGATGGATCGGCAACTGGTTCGGCTGGTTCTACATCCTGCTGGCCACCGCGATTTTGGTGTTCGTGGTGGTGCTCGCCCTGCGGTACTCAAAGATCCGCTTGGGCAAGGACACTGACCGTCCCGAATACTCGACGTTCGCGTGGGCATCCATGCTGTTCGCAGCCGGCATCGGCACTGACGTGATGTTCTTCGCGGTTGCCGAACCCGCCTCGCAGTACCTGGCGCCTCCCGTGACGGAAGCCGGATCGCTTGACGCGGCACGCGAAGGCACCGTGTGGACGCTGTTCCACTACGGCATCACCGGCTGGGGCATGTACACGCTCATGGGCATCGCCCTGGGCTACTTCGCCCACCGCAAGGGCCTCCCGCTGGCAGTCCGTTCGGCGCTCTACCCGCTGTTCGGCAAGCGCATCAAGGGCGGCGTGGGCAACGCCGTCGACATCGCGACGGTGCTCGGCACGATCTTCGGTGTTGCAACCTCGCTCGGTATTGGCGTGGTCATGCTCAACGTGGGCCTGGACATCATGTTCGGCATCGACCAGGGCACCCCTGCTCAGGTCGGCCTCGTGGTCGTCGCGGTTCTCGTGGCAATCGTGTCGGCGACATCCGGTGTTGATAAGGGCATCCGCATCCTCAGCCAGCTCAACGTGGTGCTCGCACTCGTGCTGGCCGGCTGGGTTCTGGTGTTCGGCGACACCGCATTCCTGCTGCGTGCCGCAACCATGAACGTCGGCGACTTCATCAGCATGTTCCCCGGCCTGACACTCGACACGATGGCATACGACCACCCGGCCGAATGGATGAACCTGTGGACCCTGTTCTTCTGGGCCTGGTGGGTTGCCTGGGCAAGCTTCGTCGGCATGTTCCTGGCCCGCATCTCCAAGGGCCGCACGCTGGGACAGTTCGTCATCGGCACGCTCACCATCCCGTTCATCTACATCCTCATGTGGGTGACGATGTTCGGAAACACGGCGATTGCGCGCATCCGTTCGGGCGACACCGCGTTTGCCGAAGCTGCAGTCGACACACCGGAGTCCGGTTTCTACATGCTGCTGCAGCAGTTCCCCGGAGCGTTCTTCCTGGTGGGACTGGCAACGTTCGTCGGTCTGCTGTTCTACGTGACATCGGCTGACTCCGGTGCACTGGTCATGGCAAACCTCACCAGCCGCCTCCCGGATGCCGAAACCGACGCCAAACCGTGGGTGCGCATCCTGTGGGCCGTGGCAACCGGTGTTCTGACGATCGCCATGCTGGTGGTCGGCGGCATCACCGCGCTGCAGTACGCCACGGTTGTTATGGGCTTGCCGTTCGCATTCGTCATGATCTTGGTTGCCATTGGTCTGCTGCGCGCACTCGAAGGCGAACGCAAGCAGACGAACGCCATGATGGATTCGCTGCGCTCGCAGGTTGTCGGTGCTGGCGGTGTCGTTGGCGGCGGTGCCGGTGCTGGTGCGGCGGGTGGCGCTGGTGCTGGCAGCTGGCGGAATCGTCTGCGGCGCCAGTTCGGCAATGTGTCGCTGCGATCCACGCAGGAGCGCATGTCCGAGGTTGTCATCCCCGCGCTGGAAGAAGTCGCAGCGGAACTGCGTGAGCAGGGAGTTGACGCGCAGATCGTCCGCGAAGACGACGTGTCGAAGAACATCAAGCACTCCGTGTCGCTCACTGTTCAGGGCACGCACGAAATGCTGGAGAACTTCGACTACACGGCGCAGATTCGCCAGATCAAGGCCGCAACCTACGGCACCCGCATGCGCGAAGCCGACGATGTCTCGAGCCAGCTCGAGGTCAAGGTTCCCGGTGGCGGAACCTACGACATCCTGGACTACTCGCGTGAGCGGATCGCCCACGATGTTCTCGACCACTACACGTGGTGGCTGAACTCGAACGTCGCTGTGACGGAGGAGACCAAGGTAGGGGAGTAACTCTGCTGCCACGTGCAAAAACTCCGGATTCTGCTTATACGTGCAAAAACTCGGCCGAAAACTGCGATTTCGGCCGAGTTTTTGCACGCCCGAGCAGATTCGGTCCGCTTACGCCGTCCGGCCCAGGCGTTCAGCTAGGCGGTGGAAGCCCGGGTCTGGGTCGCCGAAGCGGTGCAGCGTCATCGAGATTGCCTGCTCGTGCAGGTAGTAGCGGCCTTCGATGCGGCCCGAGGCGGTCACCGGCTCATCGAGCACGGCCACTTCCGGCCGGTCGACAATGGCTTCGAGCACTTCGGCTTCCGCCGCACCGATGCTGCGCACGCGGGCTGCTCCGTTGACCAAAAGCTGGCCATCGGACAGGCGCTTGCCGAACTCAGCGGCCGATTCAAGGGCGACGCCGCCACCCGTGCCGTTCGCGCTTCCACCAGCGTCCACCCCAGAACCAGCTGCCGCAACCGCTGCCGCGCGGACAGACCCTTCAGCATCAGAGGCAACACTCCAGGTCAGCGGCGTGCCCAGACGCTGAGCAGCTTCGGCCACGCGTGTGATTTCCACAGGCTTTGCCTCAGCAGTCACGCGCACGGTCACCGCCGTGGGCAGGTAGCGGAAGATGTTCGCCTCCGATTCGAAACCGTCCGAGTCGCGGGCAACGCCGAACTCGCGGCGAATGGCTTCGTCATCAGAGCGGCGGGCGCGTTCAAGCCAATCGCGTTCATCACGCGTTGCCGCAGTGCCCGAAACTGAACCACCCGCAGCACCCGAAGATGTCGAGGACCCGGGTGCCTCCACCTCGTCAGCCAGAGCAGCCGAACCAGGCCTGTCCGCCCAGGTGCCCATCATGTGAACGTAGTTGGGGCCGCCGGCCTTGGAGCCCAGCCCGACCGACGACTTCTTCCAGCCACCGAAGCTCTGGCGGCGCACAATCGCGCCCGTGATTCCGCGGTTGACGTACAGGTTGCCGGCTTGGACGCGGCCGAGCCATTCGTCGACTTCGCGCGGATCGAGCGAGTGAATACCGGCGGTCAGACCGTACTCGACGGCGTTCTGCAGGCGGATGGCTTCGTCAAGATCGCGCGCGTGCATGAGCCCGAGCACCGGTCCGAAGCACTCCGTCATGTGGAAGAACGACCCCGGCTGCACGCCAGTCCGGATACCCGGACGCCATAGCGGACCGGGCATACCCGGTGCCCGCTGGTCCGAATCTGACGAGGTGCCACCGGCTCCCACCTGCTTCTCACCAGGGGAAATGTCTCCGGTTGGGATGCCGGGTGCCGCAGCGAGCAGTTTCGGTTTGATGAGCCATTCTTCGCCGACTTCCAGGCGGGTCAGCCCGCGCTGGAGCTTGTCGCTGGGGGCTCCCGTCAGCGGTCCGATGGTGGCCGACAGGTTGAGCGGGGAGTCCACAATGAGAGATTCCGTCGCGTCGACCAGCTGGCTCAGGAAGCGCTGTGAGTCGTACATCGAGCCCACCAGAATACCCAGCGAAGCGGCCGAGCACTTCTGTCCCGCGTGTCCGAATGCTGAGTTCACAAGGTCGGCCACGGCGAGGTCGCGGTCGGCGGACGGGGTGATGATCATTGCGTTCTTGCCGCTGGTTTCTGCGTTGATCGCCAGGGATGGGCGGAACGAACGGAAAAGCGCAGCTGTGTCAGAGGCTCCTGTCAGGATGACCCTGTCAACGTCCGGATGGCTGATCAGCGCCTTGCCGGTTTCGCTTTCAATCGGCGGCACCAGCTGTAGGACGTTGCGCGGGATGCCCGCTTGCCACAGCGTTTCGACGATCATCCGCGAACACTCGGGCGTCATGCCCGAAGGTTTGTGGATGACTGCTGAACCTGCGGCGAGTGCTGCCACGGTCGATCCCGTTGGAATTGCTACGGGGAAGTTCCACGGAGGTGTAATGACAGTTACTTGATCAGGCGTGAACTGCACGCCGTCGCGGGTTTCGATTTCTTCGATCTCGAGGGCTTGGTCG
Source organism: Brevibacterium sp. HMSC24B04 (assembly GCF_001806835.1). Classification (NCBI taxonomy): domain Bacteria; kingdom Bacillati; phylum Actinomycetota; class Actinomycetes; order Micrococcales; family Brevibacteriaceae; genus Brevibacterium; species Brevibacterium sp. HMSC24B04. The sequence goes on from NZ_KV786098.1 coordinate 33,857, forward strand.
GCGTAGTAGCGGATGAAGTCGATGGCTTCGGACAGTTCGGGGTCGGACTGGGCGAGTGTTTTGCCTGCTTCGGCCGCTGCGACTGCGAGGAATTCGCCGCGTCGTTGTGCGAACAGTTCGGCTGCCCGCTGGAAGTAGGGCAGGCGGCCGCGTGCGCCGAGTGCTGCCCAGTCGGCTGCTGCCTGTTTGGCGGTCTGCACTGTTGCGTCGACGTCGAAGCCATCCGCGGTTCGCGGGCTGATGTCGATGCGCTCTGCCGCTGCGATCACCTGCCTGGACCATTCCTGGTTGGCCGGCAGGGCGGGGTCGGTGTTCGGCTCGTTTGCGAAGCCGCGGACGGGGGCCGCTGCGGGGGTGGTCTCCGCAGGACCCACGCCCGATGCGCCCGCATCTGCCGCGCTTCCCTCACCTTCACCGGCGCCCGCGTTCTCACCCGAGGTGTCGGACTGGGTGGTGAGCGGCGCCTCGTGCAGTCGGTTCTGCGTGCGGTTGGGGCCGGGAGGTGTGTCGCCTTCGCGGGCGAGTACGGTTTCGAGGTCGCTCAGCGAGGCCAGGAAGCGGCTGCGTTCGCGCTGGAAGATGGGCCCGCTGTCGGTCAGGTCGAAAATGCCGGACATGAAGTTTTCGTTTGCGGCGTTTTCTTCTAGGCGGCGCACCAGGTAGGAGATTGCGACGTCGAACTGTTCGGGTGCGACGGCCGGAACGTACAGGAGGACGTCGCCGACGTCTGCGGCAACCTGCTCGGACTGTTCTTCGGCCATGCCGTGCAGCATTTCGAATTCGACGCGGTCTTCAACGCCGCGCCGCTTGGACAAGTGATGGGCGAAGGCGATGTCGAACAGGTTGTGTCCGGCGACACCCAGGCGCAGCCCCTGCATGTTCTCTGGGGTCAGCAGCCAGTGGAGCACGCGCTTGTAGTTGGCGTCGGTGGCCTGTTTGGAGGGGTTGACGGTCAGCGGCCATTCGGCGGTTTCGGCGTGCACGCGTTCCATGGACAGGTTCGCACCCTTGACCAGGCGGACTTTGATGCCCGCGCCGCCGTCGGCCACGCGCTGCGCCCCGAATTCGGCCAGCCGCTGGGTGGCTGCGAGTGCATCCGGCAGGTAGGCCTGCAGAACGATGCCGGCTTCCAGCTGCTTGAACGCCGGTTCGCTCAGCAGGCGTTCGAAGACGTCGATTGTCAGGTGGAGGTCCTGGTATTCCTCCATGTCGAGGTTGATGAACTTCTGGCCGCGGCCGGCGGCTTCGAGTTCGACGGCGTCTTCGTACAGCGGGCGCAGGCGGTCCACCACGTAGTCGACCGTGCCGGGGTAGTCCCACATGCTGATCTGCGAGGCCACGGAGGACACTTTGATCGATACGTAGTCGACATCGTCCCTGGCCAGAAGCCTGCGGGTGTCCTGCAGGTGACGGTCGGCCTCTTGTTCGCCGAGCACTGCTTCGCCCAGCAGGTTGATGTTGAGGCGGTGTCCGGCCTCGTGCATTGCCTTGACAGCTTTGCCAAAAGGCTCGGGCCGGGCATCGATCACCATGTGCCCGACCATCTGCCGCAGCCGAGCCTTCGCGACGGGGATGACCACGTGCGGCAGCTTTTCGGCCATGGCGGCGCCGGCCTTGATCTGCATGCGCTCAGCCAAGGGCAGTGATTTGGGGGTGAGTTCGGCGATTTCGGCCAGTGCTTTTGCGGCGGCCCGAGGGTCTTCCGTGCGGATCACTCGGTCGACGAAGCCCTGCGTGAACGGCAGCCCATTCGGGTCCTTCAGCACCGCTGCCAGGAGGCGTGCGCCCTTGTCAGCCTGGCGGGTGGCCTTGTTGGCTGCTTCTTTGGCTGCCGAGTTTGTTCCGGTTGCCCCAGCTGCCGAGGTGGAACCCGCCTCACTGGGCTGGTTCGCCTTGCGCAGCCACTTGCGGACGGTCTCGATGGCGTCTGCGCTGACTGCGGACAGTTCGGCGTCGGTGATGAAATCTGCTTCTGTGTGCGACACGATCGCTCCTCTTCACTGAGATGCTCAGGCCGCCGGGTGGCTGTGGCCTTCTGGCTCTGGCCGCCCGGTGTGTGCTCACGCCACGGTGCATGAGCCGTTTTCGACATTGTGGAGCCGAATGGCTGACATCAGCGCACAACGGGCGATAATCTGAGTCAAAACTCGGTGGTGCCCGAGTGGGGCAGTCTTTGTGGGTCAGGCTTCGACTGGGAGGTGTCGTGGCAGGTGTGGAGCGCGGGCAAGCCGCCCAGCGGGCGCGGATGGGTCGGCCGGAAAAGCAGTCGCGCGCGAACCGAGCGGTGGCACGAGCTTTGGCTTTGGCTGGGCGAGATGTTGTGGGGCAGCCCTACGGGACTCGCGGGTTGGCCGAAGAGCTGGGCGTTTCCCAGACCCTCGTTTCACGCGCCTGCCGGTGGTTGGAAGGCGATGCGGCTGGTGGCGAGGCTGGCCCGCGCGCGAGCCAGTTGCCAGCCTGGGTGCTCATTGACGAAATCCGGGTGGAAGACAGCCGCCTGACGCTTATATTCAGGGCGGGGGAGGGTGCCACCCCCGATGCCCGCGAGGTCGGTTTCCCCAAAGCGAGTCCGGGGGCCATGGATTCTGCGTCTTCTGTTGATGCGGCTGGCGCTTCCGGGGTTGCCTTGCGTCCTCAGTGGGGTTCAACGAGCAAGCGTCGTCGCGGCTGGGCGTTTTTGGGCGCTTTGCGGCAGTGGGCGGATAGGGATGTGTTCAGCATCCACAACGTCACGCCGGACAGCCCAGTCCGCGTGCGCGAGTTCCATGACTTCGACGCTTTCGCCGGAGCGGTCGCTGGACTCCTCACCCACGTGGGCAGTGGGGTGGGGCTGGCAGGTTCACCCGGCCGTGAAAGTGTCCCCGCTGCGGACGGCGTTCCTTTCGATGTTCTGGAATTCTTGGCCGATGCGGTTTCCGCGGACGTCAACACGTTCTTCTGGAGGAGGCCCGTTGAGGCGCTCCAAATTCCATCTACTTTTGACTCACTTTCTGGTGTTGCTGATTCTCTTGATGCAGCAAACACGGCAGACAGCTCAAGTAATTCAGCTTCGGTGGACGGGGCGAACAGCTCGGGCGGCCAACACCCGGACATCCAAAAGCTGGACAACAACCAGGCCGATACTCGACGCCCCTTCCTGCATCCGTGGCGCGAGGTCGGTGACACGGTATGGCGGCGAACCTTCGTCGCGGAGCTCGAAGCTGACATCCGCGAACGCGATCTGCATGCCGGTGATCAGGTGTCGGTGAGGCATTTGGCTGCTCGGATGGGGGTGGCGCAGAGGGAGATTGTGCGCGGGTTGAGCGAGCTGCAGACCAGCGGTGTGCTTGAGCGAGCGGGCAATGTGTTCCGGCTGCCGGTTGTGTCCGGTGAAAGTGTGCTTGACCTGTATGCCGCGCGGTATGCGGTGGGTGTCGTGGTGTTGCGGGGCGCCTCGGCGGGTAGGGTTTCGCGCCAAGCTGCAGCCGGCCAGCTCACCCCCAGCCGGCGCACCTCAAGCGAGCTGAGCGAGAGTCGGGCGGCACCTCGTGCGGAGCAGGCTCGGGGATCCCTGCACATTGCGGACCGCGCCCTGTCGCGGCTCGAGGCGGATGATTCCTTGGGGCCGCGGTCGGTGGATCGGCTGGATTTGCAGTTTCAGCAGGGGCTTGCGGAGGCGTCGGGTTTAGAGCACACGGCGGATGTTTTCGATTCGCTGGGGCAGAGGCTGCGGTTGTTGATTGCGATTCTGCGAGTGGATTACGCGCCTGCGGCGGCGAAGATCCGCTCGGACAATGCCGCGATTCTGGCGGCGGTGCGCAAAGGCCGGGCAGACGAGGCGATTGCGGTGTGGCGAAGCAAGATCGAGAACGCGGTGCGGCACATGTCGTCCGTTGCCGGCCTTCGCCGCTTTGATGTGGCCGCATGGCTAAGCCTGGTTGAGTAGGCAAAGGCCGCAAGTGGCAACCAAAACCCCCCGCTACTGATTGAAACTTCAAGCTCCAAATGTGACAATCGAAACATGACTGACCGTGAAAAACTGCACCCAGAACACTCGAAGCCGGGCGTTTACGTGTCCAAGGGCAAGGCGTTCGAGCGCGACATGCGCTACATCGACGACCGCATTGTGGCCGACCCGGCCAATACGCCGAAAAAGCACGACGGCCAGATTCTGTGGCCCGTCGAGGCCGGACGGTACCGTCTGGCGGCGGCGAAGGCGTGTCCGTGGGCGAATCGCACGCTGATTGTGCGCAGGCTGCTGGGTTTGGAAGACGCGATTTCGCTGGCGTTGGCTGGACCGACGCACGATGAGCGTTCCTGGACTTTCGACCTGGACGAGGGCGGCGTCGACCCGGTGCTCGGCATCGAGCGGCTGCAGCAGGCCTACTTTGCGCGCTTCCCCGACTATCCGCGGGGGATCACTGTTCCCGCAATTGTCGAGGTGGAAAGCGGCCAGGTGGTCACGAACGACTTCAATCAGATCACCTTGGATTTCTCGACGGAATGGACCGCGTTCCACCGTGAAGGTGCGCCGGATCTGTACCCTGAAGCGCTGCGGGATGAGATGGACCAGCTGATGCACTGGGTGTTCACCGAGGTCAACAACGGTGTGTACCGCTGTGGTTTCGCGGGATCGCAGGAGGCTTATGACGACGCCTTCGAGCGCCTGTTCACGGCTTTGGACCGGCTTGAGGAGCGCCTGACAGGCCAGCGTTTCCTGATGGGTGACGCGATTACCGAGGCGGATGTTCGTCTGTTTACGACGCTCGCGCGGTTTGACGTTGTGTACTACTCGCACTTCAAGTGCAACCGTCAGCAGCTGCGCGACTTCCCGGCGCTGTGGGCGTATGCTCGCGACCTGTATCAGATGCCCGGTTTTGGTGACACGATTGACTTCCAGCAGATCAAAGATCACTACTACATCGTGCAGAAGTCGGTAAACCCGACCGGCATTGTGCCGTTGGGTCCGGACACTTCGGTGTGGAGGGAACCGCACGGGCGCGAGGCACTGTCGGACCGCTCTTGGGGCGGCGGCACAGCGCCGCAGCCGGTGGGCTGATTTTCAGTTCCGAACTCACGAGGCGCCGGGCCGGTTCGCGCGCCAAACTCACGAGGCGCCGGGTCGGGTGGCGGGCCGAGCCTCGCCACCCGGCCGGGCCTCACCACCCGGCCGCACTCACCACCCGCCGGCCACCCCGACGTTGGAAACTCACAGCCCTCGGCCGATGAGTTCCTTCATGATTTCGTTTGTGCCGCCGTAGATCTTCTGTACGCGCGACGATGCGTAGGCCCTCGCGATGGGGTATTCGTTCATGAAGCCGTAGCCGCCGAAGACCTGCAGGATTTTGTCGACGATGGTGTTCTGCATGTCGGTTGCCCAGTATTTAGCGGCTGAGGCCTTTTCGGTGGAAAGCTTGCCAGCGGTGTGTTCGGCAATGGCGTGGTCAACGAACGTGCGTACGGCCAGTGCTTCGGTGGATGCTTCGGCCAGAACGAATTTGGTGTTCTGGAATTTCACGATCGGCACTCCGAACGCTTCACGGTCCTTGGCATAAGAAATACCCGCGCGCACTGCGGCTTCGGCAACTCCGGCACCGCCGACGGCAATGGCCAGGCGTTCCTGCGGCAGCTGGTTCATCAGCTGGTAGAAGCCCTTGCCTTCGCCGGCTTCGCCGCCAAGTACGTTGCCGACCGGCACCCGCATGTCGGTGAAGAACAGTTCGCGTGTGTCCTGTCCGCGCATGCCCATTTTGTCGAGCACACGGCCGCGCTCAAACCCGGGCGCCCACGTTCCGGATTCCCCAACAACGTCTTCGCCGCCGACCTCGGCAACGATAAGCGAGATTCCCTTTGCGCCGGGTTCATCCGAGGTGCGGGCCACGATGATCACGATGTCGCAGTGGGTGCCGTTGGTGATGAAGGTCTTGGAACCGTTGATGACCCATTCGTCGCCGTCGCGCACGGCCTTTGTGCGGATGGACTGGAGGTCGGATCCGGTGCCGGGTTCGGTCATGGCGATTGCGGCGACGTATTCGCCGGAGGCCAGTTTCGGCAGCCAGGCTTTTTTCTGTTCTTCGGTGCCGTATTCGAGGATGTAGTGCGCGCAGATGGACGAGTGCACGGAGTAGCCCCACGCGTCGTCGAAGGCGAGTCCCTGTTCGTGGAGTACAACCGCTTCGTGGCGGAAGTCGCCGCCTCCGCCGCCGTATTCTTCGGGCACGGAGATGCACAGCAGGCCGGCCTGTCCGGCTTTGCGCCACACGTCGCGGTCAACGCGGTGCTGCTGCGCAAAGCGTTCCTGGTGGGGTGTGATTTCGTTGGCGATGAATTCGCGGGTCAGCTTCCGCAGTTCGCTGGTGTCTTCGTCTTCCCAGGTTCCGCGGTAGTCATCGAGGATCATGGTGTCTCCTTTGTGTGGGGTTCGGTTGTGTCGCTTGTGTAGGTGACGCGGACGGCAAGGTCAGTGGTGCTGCGCGGGGGCAATCCGTCTGAGTCTTCGAGGCCGTCCCATATGTGGTCGAGCATGGGCGCCAGGAAGAGCCGGCCTAGGTAGCGCACCAGGAGTTCGGCTACTTGGACTGCTTCGGGCCCAGTCGAGGTGGAAAAGCCGGCACTGCGGGCACCCCGGATCACGTCGCGGGTGAGTTCGGTTATCCGGTGGGCCAGGCCCGAGGCGCCCTCGGCATCCGCTCCCGGGGCCAGCAGGATGCGCCGGGTGTAGTCGACGATCTCGGGGTTGGCTTCCAGCAGACGGCCGACGTTGGCGTCGCGGATGCGGCGCAGTTCCTCGGCGGTGCTGATGTCTGGTGGGAGGTCGTCGAGGGCTTCCCTCAGGCGGGCGAGGATGTCGTCTTCGATTGCTCGGATGAGCCCGGCTTTGCTGCCGAAATGGTGAACGACTGAGCCGTGGGCAATCGGGGTGGCTTCGGCGATCTGGCGCAGTGACACGGCGTGGTGGCCATGTGCTGCGAACAGTTTGAGCGCGGCTGTGCGGATGCGTGCTTTTGAGGACATATCGCCGTGTGTCACGTCAGCCATGTGTGTCCTCTCGTGTTGGGGCCTGTTGTGAGGCCGTTTTCGGGCCAGTGGTTTCGGCTGTTTCCGAAGCCCCGGTCCTAACTCTTCTCCAAATGGATAATAACCAATACACTTGGAGAACAACAGGGGTTTAAAGGAGAGCCCCCGTAGGTCGGGATGACCATCTCAAAGAAGCGAAAGGATCACCCATGGCCCACTTGTCCACCATTCTTGAACGCACAGCACAGCGCCGGCCTGAAGCCACAGCGCTCATCAGCGACGAGCTCACCATGTCCTATCCGCAGCTGAACGCGGCGGCCAATCAGTTCGCCCGAGTGCTGGCCGATCACGGTGTGGGCAAGGGTGACCGCGTGGTTCTCAACAGCATCAACAGCCCGTACTTCGTGGTTGCCGCCTATGCGGTGTTCAAGCTCGGGGCTGTTCTGTCCCCGGCCAACCCCCAGTCCACCGGGCCGGAACTGGCGTACTTCTTGCGCGATTCCGGTGCGAAAGCTTTTGTTGCCCACCCGGCACTTGCCAAGCCATCAGCGGATGCCTTCAACCACCTCGGCGGCGGGGAAGAAGAGACCCCCGCCCCCGAAGCCCCCATCGGCCTGAGCCTCGGCCCTATCGACCCCTCGACCCCGGGTGCTGACCGGTTCACAGACGCGCTCGCCCTGAGTGCGGCAGCCGATGACACCAACCTGGGCACAGCGGTGGAGGAGAGCGATAACGCGCTGATCCTTTACACCTCGGGAACTACGGGTAATCCCAAGGGAGCGGTCCTGGATCATCACGCGGCCATTTGGGCCGGTATGTCGCTGGGTTTGAGCACGGGTCTGCATGAGGGTGAGCGGGTGCTGATGATTGCGCCGATGTACCACTCGGCGCCGTTGACGAACGTTCTGTTCCCCACGGTTCTGGCCGCTGGCGCGATCGTCATCCGCCCGACGTTCGATCCGCAGGATGCGCTTAACGCAATTGAGAAGCACAAGTGCACGTTCACGTTTGCTGTGCCGACCATGTTGGCGCTCATGCTGCGGGTGCCGAATGTGGAAAGCATTGATGTTTCGTCGATGCAGCGGATCTTCTACGGGGCGGCTCCCATGCCGGGTTCGCTGGTCACCAGGGTTATTGATGCGTTCCCGAATGCTCGGCTGACCCAGGGTACGGGCCTGACTGAGGGTGGTCCCGGTGGGGCGGTGCTTACGCACGAGGAGATCTTGGAGCGCCCGTGGGCTTCTGGCCGTGGCGCCAACCCGAATGGCGTGTATCGGATTGTCGACCCCGAGGGTAATGATGTTGCCGAAGGTGAGGTCGGCGAAATGATCCTCCAGTCCGAATCGATGATGAAGGGCTACTGGAACAAACCGGAAGAGACCGCGAAGACCATCCGGGATGGTTGGCTGCACACCGGTGACCTGGCAAAACGTGAATCTGATGGGTTCATGACGCTGGTCGACCGGATGAAGGACATGATCATCTCCGGTGGGAAGAACATATATTCCGCCGAGGTGGAGAATGCTGTCTCTGGTCACCCCGGTGTTCTGGACGTGGCTGTTGTGGGTGATCTGTACGAGGTGTACGGGGAGACGGTTGTTGCGGTGATCGTGCCGGCTGATCCGGAGAACCCGCCCACGCTGGAATCGATTCGTGAGCACGCAGCGCAGACGCTCTCGAAGTTCAAACTGCCCAGGAAGGTGCTGTACAGGGACATTCCGCGCAACCCGTCGGGCAAGATCCTCAAGCACCGCCTGCGTGATGCCGTGAGGAGCGAGTCCGCGGGGGAGTGATCCCGGTAGGTGGCTCGTGAGGAGTGAAGGAGCGTTCCGGGTCTTCCTGGGATGCCCCTTCGCTGGTGTGGCGGACCAGAAGGCGGCCATGGAAAAGGCGAAACTGCGTCGGAATCCGTCATCGGGTGGTTGCAGGGTCGTTTGCCTTGCCGGGCTTGGTTTCTGTGTGGCCAGAGTGTGCCGAGTCAGCACCTTGAGCGAATATGATCTGTGCCATGGTCGCAGCGCTTACTGATCTCGACGACAAACTGAAATCATTGTGTGTCGTTGACCGCGGTACGTACGACTATTTGTCGGTTGATGAGGTTGAAAACCTGGCCGAGGTGCTCGCTGTTATCAACGGCGGATTAGTCTCCAAGAGACCGAAGGTGGTGGGCCGGTGCGTGCGCTGACGCAAGAGGAAACCGGCTTCGTCCGGCACATGTGTGAGCATGGGTGGGTCGACACCGCGGCGGACATTGACCGGGCAAAACTAACCCAGCAGGTTGACTGCCTGATGGTTGAGTCCGGGTGCGAGTTGGACAATTGCCCGTGCCTTGATTTCGCATATCAGAACCGCAAGGGCAAGGCTGATCATGGTGATGACTACCGTGCTTCAACCGAGCAACACGTTGTCTTAGTAATGGACGTCAACGGTACGCCATGGCAGGCGAACTTGTTTGTGAGTGGCGGGTTTATCGGCTGGTTGGAGTTCTCCAGCTTCAGCGACGATTATCCGTCGCGTTTGCCGTCGATCAGTGACCTCAGCTGAGCTGACGGTTGGCGGGGTGGTTGGTCCGCGACGAGTCCGCAGGGTTGCGTAGATAAGGGTGATCAGCTCGCACAGAAGCCAGAAGGCTCCGGTGATGATCGCAAGGCCAGCATCATGATGAAGCCGATGATGAGCACTTTGATCGGCGCGGGAAGTTTCAGACCCAATTTCGCCATGGCAGGGTCCTTTTTCATGAACCAGGTGACGTAGTTTGCCGGATAGTGCCCCGCGATTGTTACGAAAGAGGGGGCTTTGTGAGGCTTGAGGGTTAAGCGGGTCGAGAGTATCCCAAAAGCAAAGTGGGCGATGCGTCCTGGGCTCCAGGACACATCACCCACGTACGAGGTGGAGATTCAGCCGATCAGGCGTCTTCCAGTTCCGCTTGTGAGGTGGGGGCTCAAGGGGGCACAGCGACTCAGGTCCGTCAGTGCACGTCCTCGGGCCTGCTTGCATGTTGTTCTTCATGAACCTTGGCCGAGTAAGTCACGTGAGACATAACTGTGTTATGGCCCCCATTGAGAGCTGGTATGTGGAAAGCTGGGAAGGGCTTGTTCGAGTGGCCTGGAAGCCGGTGGCAATGGACTTGCTTATAACTATGGACACAATCAAACTGGAGTGAGAATATGGGGTTGGCCTGCAGAAAAACCCTACGATGGCACAACTCCTTACTACTGTGATGGGAATACCAAGAAGTGGCGTTTCTGGTCCAGCGACATGATAATGCCCTGCGACATGACCGGTGGAGCAAGTGGAGGCCCCTGGCTACGAACAAGAATCGATGCGAATCTGGGACATGTTTTCGGTGTAACATCTCGCCGTACAACTTCAGGAAGTAAGTTACTGATTTCTACACCTTTCGATGACGCGGTAAAAAATCTTTTCCAAGGTATTAAATGAGCCTGACAAAGAGGCGTTGGTTGCCTATATCGGTCGCAATATTTATTATCTGCCTTGTGATCGGGATAGTTTTTCTTGCCTTTTATTCACGGCAAGCTACTCCAGTGCAGGACTCTCCAACATCAACGCAAGCGCCTGTTGAACAGAGTGATTATTGGAATAAAGAGCGAATGGAGTCAGCTACTCCCGCTCCCATGCCATCGCCGTAAAAACAGTGATACTTTCCCAGTTCAAACTTACTCATATTATTTCTTATACACATGCCGTCGGTATCTCCACCTGTCGTTACCACGCGCAGTCTTGGACGAATGACACGGCTTACACAAGGCTTGCAGGTTCGCCTCATCATGCGTGCCACCATCTTCGAGCGGGACGATGTGGTCAACCTCTTGGGCTGGCGTCACACGCCCCTGAGTCTGGCACTGTTCGCACAACGGGTGGGCTTGGATGTAGGCGTTGCGGATTTTGCGCCGGCGGTGGTCGTAGCGCTTGTTGATCGCAGGGTCACGCTGATACGTCCGGTACCGCTCGTCTTCTGCACGAGCGTGAGCCGGGCAGAAGCGGTGGTCGGTGAGTTCTGGGCAGCCGGGTTGGGAGCAGGGGCGTTTCGGTTTCCTCGGTACCACACCCACCTCCCACGAATACGGCAAGACCCCCAGACGGGCTACCGAGCGTCTGGGGGTCTTGGCCTAGTTGTCAACCGCTTACTACGTTACGGGCTGGTTTGGGGCAAGTCATCCGCGTTTGCCGACACCTTTTGGCGGGTGGGTTCACAGTCCACTCGGCCCATACAATGCCGTCGCCAACCGCCCCAGCGCCCGTGACTTCTTCTGGTGCGCGGTGGAGCGTTCGACGTAGAAGTGGTCGCACACCAGGTTGACGGCGTCTTCTTGTGGACCGTCGCCGAGGAAGAAAGCCTCGAGCACAAACCTGTTATCCTCCGACAGCAAACCCCAGGCGGGGAGGAACCAGTCGAGGTATTCGCGGGCTTGGCGTTGGCGTTCGGCGAGCAGGTCGATCTTGTCTAAGGTCGCAGCAATCCTGTTTTCGTTACCGTGCGGATTCACATAGCGCGGCAGGCCATCCAACCTAGGCGAGGCTGGGTGGACGAGATCCTCCCGAAGCTGATCTGCCACGTGGCTGGTGTCTCCTGCGGCGTGTTCCATGAGTGGGTAATCTTGCAGGGCGGCGATCGCGGCCTTGCGGGTGTCTAAGTATCGGGTCATGACATGCATTCGGTGTGCTCCTTTGCTGGTTGTAGCTCAAGCTGAATGCCGAGAACGAGTGGAAGCACACGTTCAAGGACCTTCCGCAGTACAAGATCAGTGACGGTAAGCGCACAAAGATTGCGTACTCGGTTGAAGAGCTGAGTGTTGAGGGCTTTACGTCCGAGGTGTCTGGTGATGCTGAGAAGGGCTTCACCATCACCAACACTGAGAACCCGCCTGCCACGACTGAAGTGCCTGTCGAGAAGGTGTGGAAGGCTGCTGATGGTTCCGAGCTGGATGCTGAGTGGACCGTGCCAGCGAAGGTGCAGCTGGTGAAGACTGTCGATGGTAAGTCGAGACCTGGGGGTGACCCGGTTGAGCTGAATGCCGACAACGCCTGGAAGCACGCCTTCAAGGGCCTGCCGAAGACGAAGACCGTTGACGGCACACAGATTGAGGTTCAGTACTCGGTTGAAGAGCTGAGCATGGACGGCTTCACTTCGACGGTGACCGGCAATGCGAAGGATGGATTCACCATCACGAACACGCAGATCCCACCACCAACACCTGAGCCCACTCCGGAACCGACGCCGGAGCCGACGCCGGAACCCACTCCGGAAACAACACCTACGCCGACGCCGCCCGCGCCTGAAGAGCCGCAGTTGCCGTTGCCTCGTACCGGTGTTGAAATCGGTGCAGCTGTCGCCCTGGCGCTCGCACTGATCGGAACCGGTGTGGTTCTCGTCAGGCGCAAGAGGAGATCTTGGAGCGCCCGTGGGCTTCTGGTCGCGGCGCCAACCCGAATGGTGTGTACCGGATTGTCGACCCCGAGGGCAATGATGTTGCCGAAGGTGAGGTCGGCGAAATGATCCTTAAGTCCGAATCGATGATGAAGGGCTACTGGAACAAGCCCGAAGAGACCGCGAAGACCATCCGGGACGGTTGGCTGCACACCGGTGACCTGGCAAAACGTGAATCTGATGGGTTCATGACGCTGGTCGACCGGATGAAGGACATGATCATCTCCGGTGGGAAGAACATATATTCCGCCGAGGTGGAGAATGCTGTCTCTGGTCACCCCGGTGTTCTGGACGTGGCTGTTGTGGGTGATCTGTACGAGGTGTACGGGGAGACGGTTGTTGCGGTGATCGTGCCGGCTGATCCGGAGAACCCGCCCACGCTGGAGTCGATTCGTGAACACGCAGCGCAGACTCTCGCAAAGTTCAAACTGCCCAGGAAAGTGCTGTACAGGGACATTCCGCGCAATCCGTCGGGCAAAATCCTCAAGCACCGCCTGCGTGATGCCGTGAGGAGCGAATCCGCGGGAGAGTGAGCCCGGTAGGTGGCTCGTGAGGAGTGAAGGGGGCGTTCCGGGTTTTCCTGGGATGCCCCTTTATTGTCATGGTGTCTTGTTGATCCCTGAGTCATACCGTCCCACGATCTGACGAAGTGTAAAATAGAAGCCCAATCCTCCGCCGATCGGTTCGTGCATCTGACTGATCATGGCCGTGGAAAAAGTAGGCAACCTTGTGAAGGTGGTGAGTTGCTGATGACCAATTCGATCGATGTCCTTAATTACATCAAGTCCCAGTTGCCGGATGTAGCAAAGACAAAAGCTCTGAAGCTTCTCTATTACGCACAGGCGTGGTCGCTGGTGTGGGACGGTCGCAAACTGTTTCCGGAAGACTTCAGGGCATGGCAGTACGGCCCTGTTGAACCCAACGCGTTTTTCCATTTTGACGGAACATCTGCGAATGCAGATGCAGTGCCAAAGCGAGCGAAAGAAGTTACCGACGCTGTTCTGCGGCACTACGGCAGCCTGTCTGCGAAAGAGCTCACCGCAATGACTCACAGTGAGAGGCCGTGGGCTGAGGCTTATGAAGGTCCCGACGGCGGCCACGCCAAAGGCCGCATTATTTCGGAATCTGCCATCACGCGCGAGTACACTGAGCAGTCGCTTCGCGGTGAGGGACCCCGCAAACCTGGGGCTTACGCTGTGGATGCGAGAGCGTCGGATGTCGACAGGCTTTTGAATCAGGCTCGGGTCGACTGGCGCGAAACGCTGGACATCCTTGCTAACAGATGACCATCGTTTACCTTGGCGTGGAGGACGTGATTCGCATCCACGACTCCGAAGAACGCTCAGGGGTAAGAGACAGGGGCATCCTTGAGTCAGCGGTCGAAGCGCCAAAAGGCGGATTCGGCGGCCAGGAGTACTACGAGTCGCTGATTGAAAAAGCTGCCGCGCTGATGCGAGGACTGGCTCAAGGGCACCCTTTCGTAGACGGCAACAAGCGATGCGCATGGCTGAGCGCAATTGTGTTCCTTCAATTGAACGATGTTTCGATCGTGGCTGATCAGAAGATCGCAGCTGAGTTTGTTGAAATCACAGTCGTGAAAAATCGAGGCAGCATTGCTGAAATCGCCGGTTTTCTTAACCGGCACCAGGTTCTGTCATAAGCGGTTTTCCTGACTCGGTGCATGCAACTCAAAGAAAACAGCTGCCCATTGGAACGAACCAATGGGCAGCTGTTTTCTTTGTTCAGCTAGACCGTGGGTGGCTTAGTCCTTATAGAGGACTTCGGGCAGCTACGTGACGATCTCGGGGAAGATCGAGAACAGGACAATCGCCAAGCTCAGCACCACGATGTACGGGGTCGATCCTGCCTGGGGCTACTGGGATGGCCCAGTCTTTACTTGGGTAACGCGCGGTGTAGAATAGTGATCGATAGATCCCCGACCAGGCCTCTAGCCCCCAGGGCAATGCACAAATGGTCGGGGCCTTTTTCTGGGAGGCAATGGTGCCCAAGGAGTGGCTTAGCTACACAGACCAGGTAGAGCTCCTCAGTCGGCGCGGCATGAAGATCGATGATCGAGCAGCGGCAGCAAGCTTCCTGTCGCGAGTGAACTACTACAGGTTTTCTGGCTACTTTCGGTACTGGCAGAGAGAACCCCAACACGGTGACAACCGTTTTATTGATGGAACCGCCTTCACGACTGTTTGTGCTCTGTATGAAGCCGAGCAGCAACTCATGACAGCTTGTGCGGACTTGCTGCGTCCGCTTGAGGTGCTGTTTCGTACAAGATTCGCCTACGCGTACGGAGACCTTGTCGGCAATGCTGGAGCCTTTGTCAGGGGTGTCGGATTTACGCAGCCGCCAAATCCCGGTGCACCTCGAGCAGAAGAGTATGCGCTGCAGAACCTTGACCAGAGCAAAGAAGCATTTGTCGCCCATTACCGCGACGAAATTAAGCAAGGCACAAGCTATCTTCCGCAAGCCTACGAGCGCATGCCGATTTGGGTTGCTGTTGAAGCTCTGTCTTTCGGGGGCCTCTCTCGGTTGATCGCAGCTTCAGGTGAATCAGGCGTGTTGGACGCCATAGCTGCCTCGGTAAGCGGTTCACGCCGATTTCTGCCAGGCCAAGTACGGTCGTTTGTATATCTGCGCAATCGGATTGCACACGGTGCGAGGCTGTGGAATCACTCTGTTCTCGACGTGCCTGGCATGCAACCCAAGAGGGTGCGCCAAATAAAGAAATCGTACCGCCAGTTCTCTGATAGCTCGATTTACAAAGTTCTCGTGGCATTGGACGAGGTCGCCGACCGTTCAGGAATCCGCAGTGGCTGGTTGAAGAACACAGTCGAACCTATTTTGAACGTAAGCGACATTCTGGCATTCGGTATTGCAACGCCAGCCAAATACGGCGAAATGCCGCGCAGTGTTCTGGTGCCGTCGGAATGATCTGATATCACTGTGCTCGGGGTTTGGAAATGAGCGCGCCGCGGGCCACGCTCCCGTCCTGACGCGTAATCATAAGAATCATAAACTTTCATAAAAGAGTCTTGGGGCCTCGGATTCCAGTCATCGAGCGCTTTCACCCGCCCTCTGTGAAATGAACTACGATAGCTGAACGTCCGCGCGCGCCCGCGCGAACTTTTGGTGCCCGTAGTGGCCAGGGGCTTTGCACCCAGTGCACTGGTGGCGGGGAAACAGGAGGTTTCTACGGTGACGGCACAGCCTGAAGTTGCTGATTCTTCAAACGGCGGTCTGCCAGCCTCTGCACAAGCCTCCGCTCAGATCTCTGCACAAACCTCCCAGACGAATATCGCCCCGGGCAGCATCGTCTTAGTTCGCGATGAAGAATGGCTCGTCACCGACGTCCGCACCGTCTACGAACGCGCCGACCATCGGGAGCTGGTCCCCACAAAGCCGGCCAACCGGATTGACGTTGTCGGAGTTTCGGAACTTGTCCGGGATATGACCGCCACGTTTTTCGATTCGATTGACCACGTCGAAGTTCTTGACCCGCGCGAAGCTCCCCTCATGCATGACACGAGTCCCCAGTTCCGGGACTCCCGCCTGTGGCTCGAAGCTGCCCTGCGCAAAACGGCCCTGCCGGCGGAACTTGCCGAACCGACCCTGTCAGACGGCATGCTCATCGATGTCAAGGACTACCAGCAGACCCCCGTCCGCAAAATCCTTGACCCTGCAAACCTGCGTCCCCGCATCCTTCTGGCAGACGCGGTGGGCCTGGGCAAGACCATCGAAATCGGTCTGATCCTGTCCGAACTTATCCGCCGCGGCCGCGGCGAGCGGATCCTGATCGTCACCCCCAAACACGTGCTGGAGCAGATGCAGCACGAAATGTGGACGAAGTTCGCCATCCCCTTCATCCGCTTGGACTCGCAGGGCATTCAGGCCATCCGCCGTAAACTGCCGGCCACCCGCAACCCGTTCGCGTACTTCAAACGCGTCATCATTTCGATCGACACCCTGAAGTCTGATCGCTACATGGCGCACCTGCGCCGCCACACGTGGGATGCGGTCGTCATCGACGAATCCCACAACGTCACCAACCAGTCGACACTCAACAACCGTCTGGCCTCAGTCCTGTCCGCACAAACGGACGCCCTCATCCTGGCTTCGGCAACCCCGCACAACGGCAAGAAGGAATCCTTCGCCGAACTCATCCGCCTGCTCGAACCCACCGCGGTCCTGCCCGACGGTGACATCGACAAGACGATGCTGGACCGCCTGGTTGTCCGCCGCCACCGCTATTCCGACGATGTCAGGCGCGAAGTCGGCGCCGACTGGGCCGAACGGGAAGAACCCCGCGCCATCCACGTTCCGGCAAGCCCCAAGGAAAACGAACTCGCCCGCGAACTCGACGAAGTCTGGCTCCACCCGACAGGCTCCAGCCCGTATTCGGGTGAACGCAACGCACTGTTTCCCTGGACCCTGGCGAAGGCTTTTCTTTCCAGCCCAACGGCTTTGCTCGAAACCGTGACCAACCGCCTTGCCCGCCTGCCGGGGCCGGGCCAAGCTCCCGCTGATTCTCCCCGCCGCGGCACCACCGCCGCCGACCCCGAAGCCGTTGAACGCGAACGGCGCGCGCTGGGCCGCCTGCAGCAGCTGGCCCAGGAACTCGAAGACGAAGTCGCCGCCAACCGCCAAGCCAAAAAACCGCAGACCGGTAAGTACGGTGCGCTTCTGACCTATCTGAAGGGAATCGGCATCAGCTCCCGAGGTGAAACTCGCGCAGTCGTGTTCGCTGAGCGGGTTGCCACTCTGGAATTGCTGCAGGAAAGCCTCAAAACCGATCTCAAACTCCGCAAGGACCAGGTTGGAATTCTGCACGGCGGCCTGTCAGATGAAGAGCAGCAGGACATTGTCGAATCCTTCAAAAGGGCCAATTCGCCGCTGCGGGTTCTGGTCACCGGCGATGTCGCGTCAGAAGGTGTGAACCTCCATTCCCAGTGTCACCACTTGGTGCACTACGACATCCCGTGGTCGCTCATCCGCATTGAACAGCGCAACGGCCGTATTGACCGCTACGGCCAAACTCAGCCCCCGCAGATCACCACGCTCGTGCTCGACCCTGACGCCGAGGGCTTTGCCGGTGACATTCGGGTGCTTAAGAAGCTCATCGAAAAGGAAAACCAAGCTCACAAGGCTCTGGGCGATGCTGCGGCTCTCATGGGCCGCTACACGGCTGAAGCCGAAGAGCGCGCTATTCGCGAGGCACTGCATCGCCGCGAAGACATCGACACCGTCATCCCGGACGTTGAAGACGCTGACTTCGATGACTTCTTCAGCATCTTCGACGATGACCCCGACGCCGGCGTCGAAAACGCCGACACCACCCAACCCGAAGTCCCGCGCAGCTCTAACGGCCTGTACGTGTATGACCGCGCGGTTGATTTTCTGCGGGATTCACTGGCCTCTGTCTACAACGACAAGCAGTTCGAACCGCTGGCTTCTGATGGGGCTGGCGGGGGAGTCGGCTGGGTTGAACACCCCAACCAGTCGATGGCTGAACTTCAGCCGCCGCACGATCTCATGCGCCGCCTGGAAGCACTGCCTCAGTCGTACCGCACTGAACGCGACATCAAGAACCGCTTCCTGGTTGCCACAAGCAAAGACAAGGGCCGGCAGTCCGTTGACGAGGCCCGCAATGACGCCAATTCCACCAGCCTGTGGCCGGCTGCCCACTTCCTGGGCCCACTGCACCCGCTGCTGGAATGGTCGGCTGACCGTGCTCTTTCGGGTGTTGAAAAACGAGGTGGAATCTACGCGGTCACGGGCACCGTTGAGGAACCGCACGTGCTCATGCAGGCGGCACTGCTGAATGAACGCGGACTGACGGTATCGCTGATGTACCGCGACCTCATGTTCCCGAAGGACTTGGGCTTTGCACTTCAGCAGGAGGTCGCACGGGTTGAGGACTTCCTGCACGAAACCGGCATTGCTGAGTCCCGATCGAACGCAGGCGTGATTGACCTAGCGGAGTACCAGCCGCTCATTGCGCAGGCTTTCGACACGATGAACAGCGAAGTCAAGAACCTTACCGACGCGGCGGCACAGCACGCTGAACAGCGTGTTCGGGAATGGATGGGCCAGACGGGCCAGTGGCGCCAAGCCGCTCTTGAGTTCAACCAGACGCAGACGCTCAAACAGCGCACCCACCGCGTGGTTGACCAGGAAACGCTCATCAGTCAGATGAAACCCAGCCGCACGCTGATCCGCCCACTGGTACTCGTTGTTCCAGAATCAGCCGCTGACCGTTCAGGAAGGAACGCCTGATGGAAGAAATCACCGTCGTCCAGGACTTCATGAGCGATGACTTCTTCACGTCCGGCGCTTCCAAACAGTCCTTTCAGAAGTTCGTGAAGGAACTGCGCGAACAGTTCGACGCAGAAGTCACCCCCACACCGCTGTCGCGCTGGTCGGGCGAACGCGGGCAGCTTCTGGGCAAGCTCATGCGCCTGGAGGGTGCGGGCCCGGACGCTGTCATTGACTTCTACCGGGATCTGCTTGACCTGCTGGGCTACTTCACCGGACAGTTCACCATTGAAACCCCGCAGAACGCGGACGGTTCAGAAGCTCCTTTCCTGAAGGTTCGGGGCGGTTCGGTCGAATCGCTCCACACGCTCATTGTGTTTGCCACTCCGCAGGACGACGTTGAAGCGCTTCTCGACAAGCACGCCGCCACCTTGCTTGAGCCCATGCACCTGCCGGTCGAGGACTCCGAAAGAACCGAAGGCTTCGATTCAGCCGGAGCGTTCCTGTCCCAGCGTTTTGCTGAGGACAACGCCCCTGCTTTTTCTCTGGTGTTGGCCGGTAAGTACGCCCTGCTGACAGAACAGCAGAGGTGGCAAGAAGGTCGCTATGTGGCCATTGACTTAAGCCTGCTGTTTGAGCGCAATGACACCAAGAAGAACGGTGCGGTTGACCGCTTCTTCGCACTGGCATCCGCCGCGGCTCTTGCGCCGAATGCCGATGAATCTATCTGGTTCAGCGGTGTGCTGGAAGAGTCCGTGAAATTCACGGAATCCGTGTCGGACGATCTGCGCGAAGCCGTCCGCGAATCCATTGAAATCATTGCCAACGACGTTGTGCGCAGGCGCCGGGATCAGGGACTCGAACCCCTGCCACAGACCGAAGCGCAGGAACTGGCAAAAGAAGCCCTGCGCTTCCTTTACCGCATCTTGTTCCTGCTGTATTCGGAAGCCTCCCCGGAACTCGAGGTGGTGCCCGCCGGCACTGCCGAATACCAGGCCGGCTACAGTCTGGATCGTCTGCGCGACCTCACCTTGGTGCCCATCACCAATTCCGGAAGCGGCACACACCTGTACGATTCCCTGTCGGTTCTGTTCCGCTTGATTCAGGACGGACACAATGAACTGCGCACAGAAGACCCCGCGGAGGCTGATTCCGAAGGCCTCGTGTTCCATTCCCTCGAAGCTGACCTCTTCAGCCGCGAGGCCACCAAGTACATCGACCAGGTGGGCCTGAGCAACGAACAGCTGCAGAATGTGCTGTCGCGTCTGCTCATGACGAAAGAAACGGGAAAGCGCGACCGCGGCTTCATCAGCTATGCGGAACTCGGCATCAACCAGCTGGGCAGGGTATATGAAGGACTCATGTCCTATACGGGCTTCTTTGCCGAAACCGACCTCTACGAAGTCGCGCCCGATGGCAAAGCGGACAAGGGTTCATGGGTTGTTCCCGTCAGTGAAGCCGAAGAGATTGAACAGAAGCACTTTGTCACCTACGAAGATTCGGTGACGGGTGAACGGCGCAAGGTCCTGCACCCGCAGGGCAGTTTTGTGTTCCGCCTGTCAGGCCGGGAACGCCAACAGTCAGCCTCCTACTACACACCGGAAGTGCTGACGCGCTTCACCGTGTCACAGGCACTCGAAGAACTCATCACCGATGACATGAGTGCGGAGGACATTCTGCAGCTCACGGTGTGCGAACCCGCCCTGGGCTCCGGAGCCTTCGCCCTTGAGGCCGTTGATCAGCTGGCTCAGGCCTACCTCAAGCGCCGTCAGGAAGAACTGGGCCAGAAAATCGACCCCGGCGACTATCCGGCGCAGCTGCAGAGGACGAAGGCGTACATTGCTCTGCACAACGTCTATGGTGTTGACCTCAATTCGACCGCAGTCGAACTGGCCGAAATCACACTGTGGCTGGGCACCATGGTCAAAGGCCTGGCAGCCCCATGGTTCGGGCTGCGCCTGCGCCGTGGCAATTCGCTTATCGGCGCTCGCCGATCCACGTACACCAAGGCGCAGATCGATGCGAAGGATTGGCTGAAGCAGTCACCCACCGGCGTGCCGATGAATGACACCCGCACGCCGGGAACCGTCTACCAGTTCCTGCTGCCCGGTGCCGGCTGGGGCGCTGCCGCCGGTTCCACAGAAGGCAAGAAGCTTGCACCGGAAGCGGCGAAAGCCCTGCGCGCGTGGCGGAACTCCACCCGAAAGAAGCTGACAAAAGCGCACGTGCAGCGGTTGCAGGCGCTGTCGGAGCGGGTCGACACGCTGTGGGAATTCGCGCTGCACAGGCTGCTCATTGCCGAAGAAGAAATGCGGCGCACGGTACCTCTGTGGGGTCGGGAAGAAACGCTGCCCGGATCGACTGTTACTCGCGCGCAAATCGAAGAGGCCCTGCAGGATGCGAATGGCTCCTATCAGCGGCTGCGCCGCGTGATGGATGCTTGGTGTGCTCTGTGGTTCTGGCCGCTGACAGAAACCACGGCCCAGCCGCCCGCGGTCGATGAATGGCTCGAGGCACTGGAACAGCTGCTGGGCATGCCCTTTGAACACCGCGGGCGCGCAGCTGCTGCGCGCAGGGGCGGGCAGACTATGCTCGATGAGGACATCAACTGGGACGCTCTGGGCGATGCCGAATACAACGACAGGGTTTACGCGGGTGCCGTCGCTGACGTCGCTTCTTTTGTTGAGCAGACTCCGTGGCTGCAGAAAGCAGAGCAGATTGCCCAGCAGCACGGCTTCTTCCACTGGGAACTCGACTTCGCCACTGTGTTCAGCCGAGGTGGCTTTGATCTACAGGTGGGCAACCCGCCGTGGGTGCGGCCCGACGTCGATATCGCAGCCCTGTTGGCTGAGTTCGATGTGTGGTGGACACTTGCCCACAAACCACCCCAAACCGCCAAGAACGAACGTAGAACGCGGACGCTGGAAGCACCAGGTGCTCACGAGTTCGTGACCGATGGTTCAACCGACGTGGTCTGCATGGCAGAGTTTGTCCGGAACGTGACAACTTATCCGCTGATCGCTGGTACTCGGCCCGATCTCTATCGTTGCTTTATGGAACAGACGTGGAAACACGTCAGCGACGATGGCGTTGTCGGCCTGATTCATCCTGAAACTCATCTGACAGACCAAAAGGCTGTGAATCTTCGCGGTGGCGCGTATCAGCGCTTGCGCCGCCACTGGCACTTTGTCAATGAGCTCATGCTGTTTGAGATCGACCATCACGTGCAGTATGGCGTTCACATTTACGGCCAGGAACAGATCCCACACTTTGAACAAGCAGTAAGCCTCTACCACCCGGACACCGTTGAACGCTCGCTCGTGCACGATGGCAGTGGCGAAGAACCTGGTTTAAAGAACCCGGACGGCTACTGGGATGTGCGCCCTCACGCAAACCGCATAGTCCATGTTGACCGCAGTACTCTGGCGCAGTGGGAGAAATTCCACGGCGACGATGACCAGAGCACTAATTCTCCAGCGATGGTGTACTCCGTTAACCGGTCAGCGGAGTCAGTATTGGATAAACTCGCCCAGACGGTACGTGTCAAAGATCTTTCGCCGCGAATCAGCTTTGGCTGGGATGAAGGTAAGCACCGGCGTGATGGTCGTTTTGTCCTTGAGTGGGGTGGGCCTGCCTCCTGGAAGGACGTTATCCTGCAGGGGCCGCATCTGCATGTTGCTGACCCGTTCTATAAACAGCCAAACCAGTCAATGAGCAACAACCTCGACTGGTCGGACGTCGATCTGCAGCAGCTAGCGCCTGATGCGATTCCTGCCACGGCGTACAAGCCTGTCCACGATGGCTTGTACGACTCGTCCTACACCCACTGGGACGTTGCGGGTGAGCGTGTCTCTGCGCGCGACTACTACCGCATTGCGTGGAGGGCAATGGCTGCCAATACGGGGGAGCGGACACTCATCCCGGCGGTTGTTCCGCCGGGCACCGCACACGTTGACGGGGTACATTCGATTGCTCTCCCGAGGCAAGATTGGCAAGTTTTTCTTTCTGCTCTGGCTAGCATGAGCTCGCTGTTGGCCGACTTTGTCATTCGGCTATCACCTAAGTCGACAATTCGACTACCTCAGGTCAGCCGTATTCCAGTACCGAGCTTTGTTTCGGCGGTTGCCAGCGCGGTTGCGTTGCGAGTTCTGCGCCTCAACTGCCTGACGGACGAATACGCAGTGCTGTGGAATGAAGCAACGTCACTCATCTCCTTCGACGACGAGTGGACCTGTGCCAAGCGCTTTGCAGAGTCTGTTCCTCTTGCAGATGTGTCGTCCACGTGGGTTCCCGCATCACCTCTCCGTCTTGCCGCTGACCGCTATCAGGCGCAGGTCGAAATTGATGCGCTCGTTGCTCTGAGCCTTGGTATTACGGCTGATGAGCTGTGCACTGTTTACCGCACGCAGTTCCCCGTGCTGTACGGCTATGACCAGGGGCGCGGCCAGGGTGCACGCTGGTACGACGCCAATGGGCGGCTGGTCCCCGGGGATGTGCTCAAGGCGTGGGAGAAACTGGGCGACACTGCAAGCCCCGAAGATCTCACGGCAACGAATGCTCAGGGCTACACATACGAGTACGTGCCGCCCTTCATCACTCTGGACAGGGAAGAGGATATGCGCACGGCTTATGCAGAATTCGAGCGTCGCTTTGGGGACGAACTGTGAGCCAGCTGCTGCCCACTCTCCAAGCGCAGACCATTCAGGATTCTCTGCGCGACTATCTGACGACCACCTTCGGGCTGGCGGATTCAGCAGCACAGCACGCCCTGGAAGAGTTCCTCACGCACGAACAATCGGGTATTTTCCGGGGGCCGTATATTCGCACCCGAACCCCGTTCAAACCGAGCGCGCACACTGACAATCCGCTCGACATCACCCCCGGCAAACACACGCCCTACGGCCACCAGGCAGAAGCCTTCGCCCGCCTGTCCACCCGGGGCCTCGAACCCCACGAACGCCCTCAGCCCACACTCGTGACCACCGGCACGGGCTCGGGTAAGACGGAGTCCTTCCTCTACCCGATCCTCGACCACGTGGTGCGCCACAAACGCGCGGGCGGGGCAGGAATCAGCGCGCTCATCCTGTACCCCATGAACGCCCTGGCTACCGACCAGGCGCAGCGTTTGGCACAGATGATCACCACCGACCCTCAGTTCCAGGGCATCCGCGCAGCCATCTACACGGGCGAAACCGGAGACTCTGAACGGTCGGCAGTAACAGCAGACGGACTCATCAACGTCCGCGAAGCCATCCGCGGCAATCCGCCGGACATCCTGCTGACTAACTACAAAATGCTCAACCAGCTGCTGCTGCGGCAAGCCGATGCGCGCCTGTGGGAAGAAAGCGCCCTGTCATTGCAGTACCTGGTGCTCGATGAGTTCCACACCTATGACGGTGCTCAGGGCACTGATGTGTCGATGCTGCTGCGCCGGCTGGGCCTCAAACTCAAAAAACACTGGCCGGACAGCGACCCTCGGATTACCGATGACCACCGTGGGCGTCCGCTGGGCAGAGTGACACCCGTTGCGACATCCGCAACCATGGGCGACAACGCCGGACCCGACGACATTTTGCGCTTTGCCCACACCGTGTTCGGCGAAGAATTCAGCTCCGACGCCGTCGTGACAGAATCCCGCTACTCGGTTGCCGAATGGGCGGAGCTCCCCGGTGGGCAGCTGACCGAACAGCAGAAGCAGTTGGAAGCCGCCGACTTCGAAGTGCTCAACATCGGTGCAGTACTCGAATGGATCGCTCTGGGCGAAAACCACGAAGACCAGGCACTACGGGCGTTGGCAACCACGTTCCAGCTGAAGCGGGCGAGTACAGACACCATGCTGGCCGCGCCTGACGCCAGTGAATGGAACGATATTCACTCGAGGTTCGGTGATGATTCCGCGCAGTGGCTCAGCGCAGTCAAGCGCAATGCGTGGTTGAGGCAGCTCTATGAGCAGACGCGCTCGGCGGTGCATATTCGTGATCTTGTCCACGCACTCATTCCCAGCGCTCGCCGCACAACCGGCAATGTGTACGAATACGTCGCGCTGGTGGTTGCAGGGCTCAGCTGGGTGCGCAGCCGAGAAAAGCTCGCCGCTCCCACCGTCGATGTGCACCTGTGGGTGAGGGCGCTCAGCCGCATTGATCGCGAAATCAGCCTGCAGCCGGCATTCCGCTGGTTTGACGATGGAGCGGTTGACGACACCGCCGCGCCGGTTCTGCCAGCCCAGTACTGCCGCAATTGTGGGCGCTCCGGGTGGGCGGCTATGCGCAGTCCAGAAAGCGAACTCAAACTCGCAGCAGCTGATTCTGACGCGAATATTCGCCGCGAAGCCGTGCGCGGTTCAAGTGCGGTGCGCACACTCATCCTGGCTGAAGCCGAAGCTGCTGAGTTCCGTGAACACGACGGTGATGATGCCTACCGCCACGAACGCCTGTGGGGCTACCGTGTGGAGACCCGCGACTTCATCAAAGCCGAAGACGTCTTCGGACTGACCGTCAGCGATGAATACGCGGCGGAACTCGACGAAGGCCTCATCATCCCCGTGCTCCGCTTTGACGGCAAAGAGGCTGACGAACGCTCACAGTCTGACACCTGCCCGGCCTGCGGTGAACGCGATGCTATCCGGTTCCTGGGAGCAGCTGTGGCAACCATGCTGTCAGTTGCCCTGTCGACTGTGTTCGGTGAACACGAACTCGATGCTGACGAAAAGAAGACCCTCGTCTTTGCCGACTCCGTGCAGGATGCCGCCCACCGGGCTGGTTTCGTCGAATCGCGTTCGCACACACTGACGCTGCGCGCAGCCATGGCGCACGCTGCTGGTGATGGAATCAGGCTGAGTGACCTGGCCGCCGCAATGGCCGATGCGGCCCAAACAGCGAGCGAGCGCTACAGACTTCTGCCGCCGGAAATGACGGGCGATCGCTTCCCCAAGATTGCCGACTGGTGGCGACGACCCCAATCACCGGCTCGCCAGGGACGCCGCCAAGTGGAAAAGCGCCTGGAATTCGACACTGCACTCGAATTCGGACTACAGGCCCGCTACGGCCGCACACTCGAAACCACCGGTGCGCTGTCAGTGCTCGTAGCTCTGCCCGAAGGCACACTGGACGCTGTTGATGAGCTGTTCACCGTTGACGCTGTTCAGGCGGCTGCTGAGTTCGACGATGACTTCTTCACCGACCCTGCTCGCCGTGAAGCGTGGGTGCGCGGCGTGCTCCACCACATGCGCACGAGTGGTGCCATCAACCACGAATGGCTCGATAAGTACAAGAGCAACAGGGGAGCGCGCATCTGGATTTGGGGCAAACGCCGCCGCAATGACGGAATGCCCGCCTTCCCGCGCGGTCGCAGCGCACCGGCGTTCCCCACCGTCGGCATCAAAGGCGGCAGTACGGAGTCTGCTTTTGAACCCGCTGACAGCCCAGCCGGTTGGTACGCCCGCTACACCGCGAAGGTTCTGGGGGTGTCCAAATCTCACGGTGCCGTGCTCGCCCGGGACCTGCTGGCCAAACTCACCTCGGTGGGCCTGCTGACCTGTATCACCGTAGAAAACGGCGACGGTCGCGTCTACGGGCTTGAACCTGACAACATCGAACTCATCCTGCCCGAAGGGCCCGCGCCGCGACTCATCTGTTCGGTGTGCCGCACCGACTTCCCCATTGCAGAAGAAGGTGCGAAGGCGCTCGAGGGCACACCGTGTCTGCTGGTGAGCTGTTCCGGTCAGCTGGAGCGCAACGACATCGGTCCGAACTTCTACCGCGGCCTGTACCGGGGTGGAAACCTGTCGAGGATCGTTGCGCGTGAACACTCGAGCATCCTCAGCGACAAAACCCGCCGCGAATACGAAGACGGTTTCAAGGGCAGTGCTGACAATCCGTCCGCGCCCAATGTTCTAGTGGCCACGCCAACACTCGAGATGGGTATCGACATCGGTGACCTTTCCAGTGTCATGCTTGCGTCGCTGCCCAGAACTGTTGCCTCCTATGTGCAGCGAGTGGGTCGAGCCGGCCGTCTGACCGGCAACGCTCTCAACCTGGCATTCGTCACTGGGCGAGGCCGTGAGCTTGCAACATTGAACAACCCCGAAAGCATCATCAACGGTGCCGTTGTTCCACCGGCCACGTATCTGGACGCTGTCGAAATCATCAAACGTCAGTACCTTGCCTACCTGTGCGACCTCATTGCCGATGACGGCGTGGTCCTGGAACCGCAGACAGCCCTCGACCTCTTTTCCGCTGGAGAACAACCGTCGCAGTACCTGCTGGAACTGGAACAGAAGAATGTCCACAGCGGGCCTGAACATGTCGATGAGTTCCTGGGCAGCCTGGACGGGTTCGTCCACGAAGCAGCAGAAGAGCTGCGCCAGTGGGCAGCGGTGAATGACAACGGTGATTCAGAGCTGACCTCAGCACTGTGGAAAGCACGCGGTCGCTACACCGACAAACGTGAACAGCTGCAGCGCAGACTCAGGGAAATCTCGGCGAGCCTGCCAGAACTTGAAAAAGCAGGCGCCGTAGGCGACAACGAAGACAAGCGCGCGTTTCGCCAAGCCCGAGCAGCGCAGCGGGCGGCCGAAAAAGCCCTGCGCAGCCACGATTACTGGATCAGCGCCCTCGAACTGGCAGGCCTGCTTCCCAACTACACGCTGCTGGACGACACAACAGAACTCGACGTCAGTGTCCGCTGGAGCAACGAACAGCGCGGAGAAGTCGAATACCAAAGCGACTCCTTCACGATTGAGCGCGGCAGCAGCCTGGCCATCCGCGACTTCGCCCCGGGGGCAACTTTCTACGGGCAGGGCATGGCCATTCGCGTCGACGCGGTCGACTTCGGCATCGACGAATCCGACGTCTACACGCTCAGCCTGTGCCCCGAGTGCGGCTACACGCACGATTCACGCACCTCGGATATGACAATGCGCGAATGCCCGCGCTGCACCAGCCAGGGCATTGCCGATGCGGGTCAGCGCGTTCCGGCGCTCGCCTTGCGGAAGGTCTTGGCGATGGTCAACCGCGACGAAGCGCGCATATCGGACCGTGATGATGACCGCAGGCAGCGCTCCTTTGAAATCCGCGCGCTGGCAGACATCGACAAGTCCACAGCACAGCGTGTGTGGTACACCGACGGCTACGACTTCGGTGCGGCCTACCTCAGCTCTGTTGCCGTTCGGACAGTCAACTTCGGTGTACGCGCCAGCGGAAGACCGTTGATGGCCAGCGGTGAAGAGGTCAAAAGTGTGGGCTTCACCATCTGCGAAGGCTGCGGCCAGCTGGACAGCATGGCCAACGAAAACAAGCCCACCGACCACAGGCCGTGGTGTGCGTACCGCAAAGCTCTGACAGAAAACAATCGCACGCTCGTGCTGACCCACACGCTCGACACCCAAGGTGCGCTGCTGCGACTGCCGGCAGCACTTCTGGTAGGAGACACCTACGCTGTGCCCAGCCTCGAAGCAGCCATCCGCCTGGGCCTGACACAACGACTGGGCGGCGAACCCACCCACATTGGGATTCTGCGCACAGAAGCACCGCAGACCGAAGGCGGTGTGGCCTCCGCTCTGCTGTTGCACGACCAAGTGCCCGGCGGAACCGGGTACCTGGCGGAACTGGCCGAACCGGCAAACGTCTGGAAGATCCTGTGGGACGCGTGGCAAACCGTGCGCAGCTGCGCCTGCAAGATCGACAGCGTCAACGCGTGTTCCAACTGCATCCTCCCGTTTGAGCACCCAGGCCAAACGGTCAGCCGAGCAAGCGCCGAACGAGCCCTCGAACTGATCCTCACCGCCGGACGCAGCACCGTGCCCGGTAAGGAAGACGTGTGGGACACAACGGAAGAAGAACCCGAAAAGGCAAGCTCCGCCTCGGTCCTTGAAGGACGGTTCTTCCAGGTGTTCCGGGAGCGGATGCAGAAAGCCGGTATGGACGTGCGCGAAACCGTTGACCACAGCGGACGCAGCCGACTGACCCTGTCACGGCCCGGAATTGCGCTGGAGTGGACACTCAAACAACAGCCGGACGTCGACGGTGTGACACGGCCGGATTTCGAGCTGCGCTGCAGTGTGCCCAAGGTCCCGTCGATCTACATCTACACCGACGGCTTCCAGTTCCACGCAAGCCACAGCCACCAGCGGCTTGCCGACGATGCCGCCAAACGCGCTTATCTGCGCGGGCAGGGACACGCGGTTGTGTCGCTGACACACGACGATGTCGAAACGGCAGCCACCGGGCGGCAAGCGGACATGCCGGAGTGGTTCTCGCCGAAGGTGGAATCGAAGATCATCCACGACAAGCGCATCGATTGGACCACCCGCACAACCGACCTGCTGCGCAACCCCGTGGAATACCTGCTGCGGCTGGTGATTGACATGCGCAGCGTCGGTGCTGATGAACTCATCCCGCGCGAATACACCTACGCGGGCCGGTGGGCTCCGATATTCTTCATCCGCAAACCCGTGAAGGTCGATGCTGAACGCGGCCTGCACGCGGCGCTCATGGAGGCCATGATTTCCGGGGA
Source organism: Brevibacterium sp. HMSC24B04 (assembly GCF_001806835.1). Lineage (NCBI taxonomy): Bacteria > Bacillati > Actinomycetota > Actinomycetes > Micrococcales > Brevibacteriaceae > Brevibacterium > Brevibacterium sp. HMSC24B04. Next base: position 63,078 of record NZ_KV786098.1, read on the forward strand.
CGCTCCGGCCGGAAGCGATCAGGTGTCGGTGTGGAAGAGCGGACCGCTGTCCGTCATGGTGCAGCCTCCCACCGGATCCCATTCCAGCCCGACGATCGCCGCGCTGCTCGACGACCGTGACTACGGGGCGGAAGGCTTTATGGAGGCGTGGAAGACCTGGCTGCACTTGAGCAACCTGCTCAACTTCCGGCAGCTGAGCCACGGCGAAGCGACGATTGCGACCGTCACCCAGCAGCAGAGTGTTGACGCCGTGCCCACCCGACGTCCCGACGTCCAACGGGCCGCCGGCATCGAGGTTGAAAGTGCTGCACCGCAGTGGGCGCGGGTGCTGGATGATGACCTTCTGGGAGACAGCGAACGGCAGCTGCTGGGCGAACTGGCCCAACACCCGGGAATGCCAGTGCCGGACATCGGCGAAGAGTCTGCCGGAGGCATCCCGATGGACTTCAGCTGGAGTGACCAGAAAGTCGTAGTGCTCTTTGAACCGGAAGACGAAGACATTGCCGACCTCACGGCCGAAGGATGGACGGTCGTTAAACCCACGGTGGAAGACATCGTGGCTACATTGCTCGGCAATAGCGGAGGGGACAGCTGATGGCGTTTACGCTGCACACGAGTGCGCTCAAAGTCGACGGTTCCATCAAGACGCGCGTGCTCGACTTCATTGGGAAGCTCAACAGCGACCCAACCGGTGTGGGCCTGCACATTGAGCCGATTCACCATTCGCGGGACAAACGGGTTCGCACTGGGCGGGTCAATGATTTTTGGCGAGCCGTCCTGTTCAAACTCAATGAAAACGGCGGCACTCACTGGCTGATCTACGGCTTCTTCAAGCACGACAAAGCCATTGAGCTGGCCAAGAGGATCACCCTGGACTTCAACCCCGTCAGCGGTGTGTCCGAAATCCACGTGGTCGACAAAGTCGATCACGAAGAATTCGACGCTCAACTCAGCGCGCAGAAGGAGCAGGACGCGCCGATTGAGGATGCACCTGTTGCGAGTGCGCCTGCTGCTGATGCTCCGGTTGCGGAGCCGGGGCCGGAGGCAGGTGCGGAAGCTCCTGCTGGTGCCGCGGAACCCACTGCCGAGGTGCCCGCCGCTGGGCCGCACGATGTTGTCTTCGGTGATAAGCCCCTGGCTGAAACCCTGGGCGCTCTCACCGACGAACAGCTGCGCGACCAGCTGGGGCTGAGTCCCAAATACATTGCCGAAGCCCGCGCGGTCAGCACTGTCGATGCCCTGCTGACAGTCCTTGATCGGGTCAGCGCACCGGAATGGCAGGCCGACGCACTGCTCGACCTGGCCGCCGGAGTGAGCATCGATGAAGTCCAGGCCAAGCTCGGCATCGCCGGGGACACCGGTGCTGATGCTGCTGCAGTCGATGCGCGTGATGACGACGCAAAGCTGCTCGAAGGTCTGCGCACACCCGCTGCACGCCTGACATTCGCCGACTTCGGTGACGACCAAGAAGAGCTGCGCCGCGTATTCGAAGACAACGACTTCAGCGCCTGGCGGGTATTCCTCCACCCAGAACAGCGGCGATACGCCCGGCAGAACTACAACGGGGCCTTCCGACTCACCGGCGGTGCCGGAACAGGAAAAACAGTCGTCCTTGTCCACCGGGCAGTCCGCCTTGCCCACGGCAAAGGCGAGGGGATCTACGGACAAGGTTCCGATGCAATCGGAGCCGGAACTCCACCTCGTGTGGTGTTGACGACCTTCACGTCGACCCTGGCGGACAGCCTTGTCGAACAGGTGCAGAAGCTCGACCCGGCCACCCCGCGAGCAGGCGAACTCGGACAGGCCGGCATGCACATCAAGCACGTCGATGCTCTGGTGAGCGAAGTGCTCATGAACGCAGGCGAAGACGAACTCGCACAGGCGGCGCAAACGGTGCTCGGCACCGCGCGGACAACCGTGATTCAGCGTCGCGCCGACAACAAAGACGAACTGTGGCAGCGCGTAGCGACCATGTACGCCGAACAGCTGCCCGAACGCGGCAGTGACGACGAATTCCTGCGGGACGAATACCAGCAGATCGTGTTGCCCAACGGCATCACCGAACGTAAGGAGTATCTGCGGGTCAGGCGCCCGAACAGGGGAGTGCGACTCAGCCGCGGCCAGCGCGACGCAGTGTGGGATGCCTTCGAGGCCTACCGCGCCCAGGGAGCGGTTGAAGAGTCCGTCAGCTGGGAGGAATCACGGCATATTGCGGCAGCGGTTCTGGCTGCCCGCGCACGTGCTGTTGACGTTCCCGGGGGTGGAGAAGCACAGCGGCGCGGCGGATATGCGGCCGACCACGTGCTGATCGACGAAGGACAAGACCTCACGCCGGGCGCGTGGATTTTCCTACGCGCGCTGGCGCCCGAAGGCCGCAACGACATGTTCCTGGCCGAAGATGCCCACCAGCGAATCTACGGTAAACCGATCGTGCTGTCCCGCATGGGCATTCAGATTGTGGGACGTTCGCGACGACTGACGCTGAACTACCGAACCACGCGCAAGATTCTGAACTTCGCCATGCATATTCTTGAAGGCCATACATTCGTCGACGCTGACGGTGACGCCGCGACACTGCACGGGTACAGGTCTGTTCGCGATGGATACGCGCCGAAGGTACAGGGCTTCGCCACACCGGATGAAGAAGCTGAACACATTGGACACCTGGTGCGCTCGTGGCTCGAATACGCCCAGAAGGAAGGTCACCGGCCCGAAGAAATGGGCATCCTGGTGCGCAACACCCGGCAGCAGGCCGACATTGTGCGCAGACTCGGCGAAGCAGGGGTCACCGTCAAGAGCGCAGACCGCGGAAAGATGCCGACCGGCGCACCCGTTGTCCTCACGATGCACCGGGCAAAAGGCACAGAGTTCGTCAACGTTGTCCTCATGGGGGTTGGCGAAGACGTCATCCCCGCAAAGATGCTCCGCCAGATGACGTCAGAAGAAGCACGCGAAGACTTCCTGCTGCGCGAACGCTCGCTTCTCTACGTTGCAGCAACCCGCGCTCGCGACAACCTGTACGTCACCTACGTGGGCAAACAGAGTCCGATGCTGCCTGTTGGCGGGGCGTGAGGGAGCCGGTTTACTGCGTGCTGATCAGCCCAGGCGCGGCATCCAGGGCTGGCCGGGCTCGATCCTGCGCTTGTCGATGAGCTCGAATGTGAGGTTCGAAGTGTTCTCGTCGGAGCTCACGTTGATGTCGAGCTTGTCAACGAGGCGGCCGGTCACGATGGCCTGGACGGGCAGGGTCACGTCCGTGACCCTGCCCGCAGTGTTGTGCCGGTCACCTGCCGGCGTCAGTGTCGTCTCAGTCGTTCCACGACCAGACGTCTTCACCGCGTAGCGACACGTCGACGCCGCCATCGCAGTAGATCGTCTGGCCGGCAATATGCGAGTTCTCGATGTTCGTGAGGAAGATGAGCACATCGGCGATCGTCTTCGCTGGCTGGTGGTAGTTGAGCGGCATTGGCGAGGCGGTGTCGACCATCGTGCGGCCCTCCTCGGTCGCCAGCAGCTCGGTCGTCATCGGGGTGATGACGACACCGGGAGCGACGGCATTCAGCGGGATGTGTGCACCGGCCCACGCATCGGTGATCGACTCGCGGCGTATCCAGCGCGAGATCGCGCGTTTCGACGACGAGTAGTTCGCGTAGCCGATCTCTGGGCCCTGCGCGGCGAGGGACTCACCGATCTCGACGGCCTTCGCCTCGTCCCCGGCGAGCATCGCGTCGACGAGCTCCTTCGAGTTGGGCTGCAGCGAGGCGATCGACGACACGACCGCGGCACGGGGCGCCTCCGACTTCGCGAGCACCGGGCGGAGATGCTCGAGCAGCTCGGTCACACCGAAGAAGTTGATCGACACAGTCTTGCTGATCGGAGCTGAGATGCCGGCGCAGGCGATGACGGCGTCGATGCCGCCGTCGGCGAGTTCGATCGCCTTATTCGCAGCATCGGTACGGCCCTCTGGGGTCGAGAGGTCGGCTTCGACCTCGGCGTCCTTGAGATCGATGCCGATGACCTTCTCACCCCGCTCACGCAGGAGGCGAGTGGTCTCAGCGCCGATGCCCGAGGCCGAACCAGTGATGACATAAGTGCGGGCCATGGAGTTCTCCTTCGATCGGTGGGTGGATAGCTTCCCCGCCGCCAGTCTATCGTCGGCCGCCTTCTGCGCGATCTGCCACGCGGTCACGCAGCTCTGCGCTGAACTATCGGCTGACGATTACCCCCTCTACCCCCACACAAAGCCGGCACACCACCCCATACCGCACCTCCACCTCGTAATCCCACATGATCGGTGCAGGGGCTATGCAGAATCAGTCCAGACTCCGGTAGTACGTTCTTCCAGGATCTTTTCGGCAGCGCACCACAACCAGAGCGTGGGCGCTGCCGCTGTCACCGGAAGGGAAGTTTTGACGTTCGTAGGCAGAGCCTGGCGCTACTGTGTTCGCAAGCCAGTAAAAACACTCATCATCTTTGCTGTTCTGGCCATCATGGCCACCGTGGTCATGGCCGCCAGTGCCGTCACCCGCTCAGCCGACCACGTGTCAGGCGAAATCGAAGCAAAGACTGGCCGCGGGTTCGTCCTGGAGAACAACCCCCAGCACAACCTCGGAACACCACGAGGTGCCGGCACCGTCAAACCCGCTGACATCGACAAACTCGCGGGGCTGGACGGTGTCGAATCGCACGTGGCCCGCCAGAACGTCACCGCTGACCTCGTCGGCGCGAAAGTGCAGAAACTCGACCACGACGACTACGACAAACAGCGAGAAGAACAATTCGGCAATGCCGTCAACGTGTGGGGTGTCAACAACAGCGAAATCGACAACAACTTCCGCAGCGGCACACTGAAACTCACCGAAGGCCGCCACCTGAAGCCGGGTGACAAGAACAAAGCCGTCATCCACGAAGACCTCGCCAAAGCCAACAACCTCAGCGTGGGCAGCAAACTCACCCTGAAGGGCAACAAGTACGACGTCGACAACGAACGCCAGTCCACAGAAGAGGTCACAACCGAAATCGTGGGCCTCGTATCCGGCGACAACCCCCGCCCGGCAGCAACACGCAACGAGCTTTTCGCCAACACCGTGTTCACCGACCTTGAGACCACTCGCGCACTGTACAAGTTCACGCCGGACAACGAGATCTACCAGGACGCGAACTTCTTTATCAGCAAAGACGCCGACCTGGACCAGGTAACCGAAGCCGCAAAGGGTCAGGGCATCGACTGGCAGAAATACCAGATCTCGCCATCCGCCCAGTACCTTTCGGGCATCACCGGAGCAGTTGAGGGCATCGAGAGCATCATGCGCAACACCACCGTTGCCGCCACCATTTTCGCCGCCGCGGTCGTCGCCCTGGTCCTGTTCCTGTGGTTGCGCGAACGCAACAGAGAAACCGGCACGCTGCTGTCCATCGGGGTGACCAAATCCAGCATCGCCGCGCAGTACTTCACCGAGATGTTTCTGATCGCGGTACCGGCGTTCATCGCCGCCTACTTCGCCGCCGGCCGATTCGCCCAGTGGATGGGTGAGACAACCCTGGCCAGCGTCAACAAATCCGCTGCACAGGACATGGCCCAAGCCGGACAGTTCGGTGCCGACATGGAATCTTCCGCATCCGCTCAAACACTCGACAACCTGACAGTGGGCCTGACATCTGGCTCGGTTATTCAGGCGGCGATTATCTGTGTTGCCGTCATCGCCATTGTCGTTGCCATCACCACGGTGCCGATGATGCGCAAGAGCCCCCGCGCAATCCTGGCGGACGCCACATGACCAGCCCCTGGTCACGCGCAATCCGCTGCGTCACCCGCAAACCCGGCCGCACCCTGCTCATGACCCTCATCATGACGGTGGTGTTCACAGCACTCGTCGCCCAATCCGGTGTGCGCTCCACCATGGCCGAAGTCAAAAACGCCATCAGCACCAACGTCGGTGCCGGATTCACGGCAACCGGTTCGGCAGGTGAGACCGCTGACGAGGTGGAGTCCGGTTCGGCAGGTACCTCGGCACCTCGGGAGGGTGGCCAGGTGGCACCCGGTTCAGGTGAGACACCTGGGGCGGGCGGGAGCCCGGCTGTCCAGCCGGGCGGCACCTCGGGAGGTTCCGTTGGAATCGATCGGGAGGTGGCTGAGCGTTTGGCAGCCCTGCCCCAGGTGGCGCGGCACAGTCTTGAAGCGGCCGTCTTAGCCCGGCCCGAAGGTGCGCAGCCGGTTCTGGGGGCCAGCGGAGTTCAGCTGGACCCGCAGTTCGCAGGTGATGTCAGTGTGACCGGCAGCAGCGATTCCTCGCTCAACCCGGCATTCCAGGGCAAGCTGTACCGGCTTGTCGAAGGGGAGCATGTAGGTGCGAAGGGTGGCGCGGATGGTGGTTCGCAGGCTGGCGCTGGGAAGGCCGGCGCGGGGAAGGCGATCATTCACCGCGAGTTCGCCGAGCACAACAAGCTCGGGGTGGGGGACAGGCTCACGCTTACTCGCGATGGTGAGAAGGTCACGGTCACGATTGCCGGCATTCTTGACGGTAAAACCGACAACCCTACGGGGCTGCCGTCCGGGGCATCTGAGAACCACGTTTTTGTGGATCTAGCATCCGCGCAGAGGCTCGGCGCGCCCCTGACCACGGGCCGCTATTTCACGCAGAACGCGCAGCAGCTGCCGGAAGCGCTCGAAGCTGCCAAAGGCATCGCACCGGAGCTGACGCTGGAGGACAACTCGGCACAGTTCGCCCCTGTTCTGCAGGCGATTTCCGGGGTGAACCGACTGCTGGGAATCCTGCTGTTGGGCCTGTGCGTGGCCGGCGCGTGCGTGCTCACGCTGGTGAGCACTTTCTGGGCGCGCGGACGGATTCACGAAATCGGCATCCTTGTGTCCCTGGGCAAAAGCAAAGGCAATGTGCTGTCGCAGTTCGCAATTGAAGCTGGCATTTTCGTCGGTGTCGCGGCGGTGATTGCCGCGGTTGTCGGAACGGTTCTTTCCTCCCGGTTGGGACAGGCAGTCTTCGCCCAGGTGGGTGGGGAGGCGTTGTCGGCGCTTCAGCCGAGCACCGGAGTCGGTGATGTTGTCCTGGCGTTGGTGCTGGGAGCCGTCATTGTGCTTATCGGTGTGTCCGTGGGAGTCCTGCCGCTTGTTATGCAGCGCCCCAAACGAATTCTTGCAAAACTCAGTTAGGAAACATCATGGCCATCATGCAGCTTGATCACGTCAACTTCAGCTATCCCAATTCTGCCAAGCGGGTGCTCAGCAACGTCACCTATGACTTCGAAAAGGGCACGTTCTACGCGATCGTCGGTTCGTCCGGTGCGGGCAAAACCACCATGTTGAACCTGTTGGCTGGACTCGATGCACCCAGTCAGGGGACCGTTCGGTTTGGCGGCGATGATATTGCCGAAACCGGGTACACCCGTCACCGCAAAGACCAGATTGCGCTGGTGTTCCAGAACTACAACCTCATCGACTATCTGACTCCTCTGGAGAACCTGCGCCTGGTCAATCCCAAGGCCAGCGTTGATGACCTCACCCGGCTGGGCATTGATGCTGCTGCTGCGAAGCGGAATGTGCTTGCGCTGTCCGGTGGTCAGCAGCAGCGAGTGGCCATTGGCCGCGCGCTGGTTTCCTCTGCACCGGTCATCTTGGCTGATGAGCCCACCGGCAACCTCGATGAGGAAACCGCCGAAGGGGTTATCGAAATTCTGCGGGATGCAGCTCATGAGCAGGGCAAATGCGTCATCGTCGTCACCCACTCGAAGCAGCTTGCACGATCAGCCGACGTCACGCTGCGCCTAGAACAGCGCAAACTGATCGAACGCAAAAAGGCCTAGACGGACGAGGTGGGGTTACGGCTGCCGTTTCTTATTGCCGGGACTGCCCGGGGCCGGCCGGTTCGGGTTGCTGATGCGCGTATTGAACCGGGTGCTTGCCCATTTTCGCTGGGTTGAGTTGAGTAAATCGAAAAGGTCATTGGACACGAAACCGCGTTTGCCTTTGCCGATGCTGCGCCGATCAAGCACGCCGGCCTCCACAAGGTGCTCAAGAGCATTCTGCGCCGAAGTGGAGCTTGTCCCGGTCAGCCGAGCAGCCACATCGACAGTCAGTGCCGGAAGCTTCGGCAGGACATCGAGGATTTTCCACACCGATGAATCGCTGCGTGGAATCCGCGTTCCGGTCCGCTCCGCATAGGCAGTGATGAGGGCGCGGCTATCGCGATCGAACTCATCAAGCTCATCCTTAAGGGCAAATGCCAGATCCACAGCCTCATCCGCCGCGGAAATGAAATGCCGAAGCCAAGCATTGATGCCGTCGCTGACGCTCAGTTCTCGGACTGGTTCAGTGCTCGTGGCAAGTTCGGCGCCGTGTGGGATGCCGCGGAAAGTCATGAGCCCCGTGACGTATTCGTCTGACCGGGTCAGCAGCACTTGACTGATGGGCAGCACAGACCCTTCTGTCAGACCGCCGCGGACAAACACCGTGTGAATGAGGGCTCGCCCAATGCGCCCATTGCCATCAGCAAACGGGTGCAGCGTTTCGAACTGCGCATGCACAAGGCCCGCCTGAATCAGGTATCCCGTCGCGGCCCCGTTCATGAACTCCACAAGATCCTCAACCGCGGGAGCCAGCGCATGTTCTGTGGGAGGAATGAACTCCGCCTGGCCGGGGTGAATCTCACTTCCTCCCACCCAGTTCTGCCTGTCACGAATGCCCGGCGTGCTCAGGCTGGGCAACAGCTCTTTCTGCAGCTGTTCGATGTCAGCCCATGTGATGCGCTCAGCCGTACCCAAACGTTCAACAGCGCTGGTCAGCGCGGCAATATTGTCGGCAACCTCAGCCGCTGTCGACCGATGTGCGGCAGCCGCTGTCGATGCAGGCCCGGAAACTGCCGTGCCGTTCGCAGTGTGCTCAAGCCGTTTGAGCTCTTCGAACACAATGTTCCGCGCATTGGACCGCAGTCCCTCGATATAGGAACTGGAGACTGCTTCGCTGCGCAGCAGATACCGCGAGACCGCTTCGAGCTTTCCCGCGGCCTTATGAAACTTCAGGTTGCGGATACGCCGCTCTACACGGCCGGCTTCAACTGCCACCGCAGGATCGATGCGCCACTCAGGTTCACTGAGCGAAAACGGCTGATACGCCCAATAGGTTCCCTGCCAGCGTTCGCGTGGACGCCGCGCACTGTCAGGAGGAGTCCACTCCCGAGCAATCCACGACATAAGCACTAACCTTTCCTTCAGCGCTGTTACGTCCAAGGATCATGCTTATCCTTTGGCGAACCGCTAGTTTACCCAAGGATAAGCATTATCCTTGGGCGGTTTTCGTTTTTGGCCAAGGATACGGGCGAGCCTTGACTGGGCTCGGCTCCAGCGCACATCCCACCCGGCCGCCCGGCACTCACCTGGGCATCCGCCTTGGCGACCGGCGCCTGGGCGACCGGCAGCCCACCTCGGCAACCGGCACCTCGGCGACCTGCGCTCGCTCCAGTTTGAACAGGGAACGTCTTAGCTACGATGAGGGGCGTTGCCGTCCGGCAAACCTTAGCCAAGGAGCACCATGATTCGTCGTAAGGCCCTGCGCGCCACCGCGGCCGTCGTCTTTGCCAGTTCACTCGTCCTCACCGGGTGTGGAGGGTCCGGCGGCTCTGGTGATTCGGCCAACCCGGACAAAAGCGAGCCTAAGCTCGAATGGGGCTCCTGGCAGAAGCTCGATGCGGCGGCAACTGTCTTCGCTTCGAGTAATAACTTCGCGGTGCTCTATGACGGTGTCGCGCAGAAAATGCGCGCCTTCGACGGTGACGGCAAAGAGCTGTGGTCCAAATCAGCGGCCATCCCACCCACCGATGCCGGAATCACCGGCCCCGAGTCCTACATCAAGGGCGACACCCTCATCTACCAAGACCCGCAAACCGGGAAAATCCACGGTCTCAACACGGCAGATGGCGAAGAACAGTGGACCTTCGACCCCGGTTCGCTGGGCAAGTGCTCTGCCAAGGCGTACTGGCTTCTTGACGACAAACCTGTCACCGATTCCGACACGATCGTCCTTGCGCTCCAAGGACTTGGCCAGGATGCACAGCAGATTGCCGCCTGCTCAGGTGAGTCACCGGCAGTCGTGGGCTTGCAGCTGCCAGATGGCACCTCGGGCGCTCAAGAGATCAAGCCCCACTGGCAGTCGCCCGCGCTGCCCAAGGGCAGCCAGGTCAGCATGCCGACCGTCGACCCCAGCGGCGAATACCTGACGCATGCGGGCTCGGCCCCTGACAAGCGGGTCCTGCAGCGGACCTCCCTGAAAGACGGCAAAGCCCAAGCAGCCGTTGTGACCAGGCTCGATGGCGGGGATATCAACCCCGATGCCATTGGCAACATCTACCAGCTGTCCGCCGTTGACGCTGACAACTACGGCATTGAACGCTTGGACGAAGAGTATTCGCCGACGTACGACATCTACACCGTCAAAGAATGGTCAGACGTCGACGCCGCGAAGGACCCCGCCGTCACAATCAACACCGATGCCGATGGTGCCGACTGCATTGCCGGCGGCATGCACGAACTCGGCGGCAAGAAGTACTGCTACTCCGCAACGGAAGAGGGTGCAGTCTTCGCAGAAGTCGGCGACAACCTCACCGGCGGCAAACTCGAAGGCGTGCAGCGCAAGCCCGTGAGCGATGAATTCTCGCAGGGTCTGGCCGGCGCCGGACTGCCGTACGAAACACCCGCCGGCATCACCAAGGACGGGAAGCTGTACGGGCTCGTGCCAGGCCCTGACAACACACTCGATGCGGTGTCCATGACCGATGGTGAGGTCCTCTGGTCAGCCCCCGCCGAGGCGGAAGCAGGTTCCGCTGCCCGTGACGCCGGGTATGTGGCGGGTGCGGACGCTGTTGTTTTCGCCCAGGATGATTCTGCTGTAGCCGTCGACGCCAACACCGGTGAAGAATTGTGGCGCGAAGGCCTTGGCGCCGGTAAAGGTGAAGCCGGGGAGCTGCGACTGGGCTGGCTGTCGATGACTGAATCCGCTGTCGCGTTGAAGATCGACGGCGGCGACAAGCCGAACGGCCAGACCAAGTTCCGCGTGCTCAGGTCTAAGGAAGGGTGAGGTGCTCAGTGGCGCGTTGGCGTTAGGCCGCTGAAGGTTAGTTCCATGAACTGGAACGCCGGTGGGGTATGCACTTCTGCACACCCCACCGGCGTTTTCAGGTTGTGGTGCTTGAGTGACAGCCGATCGGAAGCCAAATGACATTAAAGGCATTCCAAAAAAAGTATTGACATGTCAAAAACGCAAATCTAGGCTCACTCTATGAGCCCTAAGTACAAAGAGGTGCGCGATTGGGTACTAACCCAAATTCGGCTTGGCAACTACGCCTTAGGCGACACACTGCCAACCGAGCGCGAGCTTATGAAGCGATTCAATGTGAGCCGCAACCCGGTTCAAAAGGCAATGACAGAGCTCGCTGCCAGCGGGTACGTCGTTAGGAATCGCAGGCAGGGCACGACGGTCGCTTCGACTGGCATGAAAATCGACCTTTTCAAGCCGCTCTCGTCTGAAGTTGGCGCAGCGGAGGTAGGGCACACCCACCAGGTTGTGTCGGCCAAGGCCTGTGAAGCCTCACTCCCTCACCCGGGGGGCAGGCTAAGTGAAGCTAAAACCCGACCGGTAGCAGAAATCGAGCGAATAAAGATAGACGACCTGGGCCGACCACTAGTATACGAGCGTGCTTTGATCGATTTGTCCGTTGCTCCGAATATTTTGAATGAACATCTTGAAGATATGGTGACTTTTAGTTACCTGAAATCTAAAAGTAAAAGTGACCTGGTCGCTCGAACCGAAGTGACGGCTAAATTGGCTATGGAAAAAATAGCAAAATTACTGGAAATTGAGGTCGGGGATGCGGTTATCCAGACGAGACGATATATAGAAAACTCTTCGGGTAGCACGATTGAACTGTCAGAATATTATTTTCATCCGTACTACGTTCATTTAGAGGTGAATCAAATTGGCTGAGTCCAAACTTAAAGTTGCTGTGATTGGCGGCGGCGTGATCGGCGCGGCATCAGCGTGGCGACTCGCAGCAGCCGGCTGCAACGTAACTGTGTTTGATTCTGCGAATGTTCCGAACGACCGCGGGGCATCAGCTGGTGAATCAAGAATCTTCCGCACCGCATATAAAGAGGGCACTGAATACCACCCTCTTTTGAAGGCGAGCCTTAATCACTGGAACGCACTTGAAGAATCAACAGGGCTGAAGTTTCTTGAAATGTGTGGGGGGTTGACCATTGGTAGGGAAGATCATCCCGATGTTGCGGCAGTCATAACTTCTGCTCAGCAAGTCGGTGCAGATATCGAAGTGCTTGACGCGAAGCAAACTCGCCAACTCTATCCTCAACACCGTGTTGACGACGATGAGGTGGCGGTTCGCGATGCCGTGGCCGGTGTATTCCGTCCTGAACTCACCGTTCGAGCCCTGCGGACTGCTGCGGAGACTTTAGGTGCGGTTTTTCGCACCTATAGCCCCGTGTTGGGGCTTCGGCCGACGGCGAGCCAGGTTCATGTTGAGATGGCCGACGGCAGCGAGCCCTTCGACCGCGTTGTAGTAGCTCCAGGACCCTGGGCAAAGGCGTTTGCGCACTACGTGGGAGAAAGGGTGACGCCGAAAGAGTTGGTAGGGGTCTGGTTTAGAGTCCTTGACCAAGAGGCGTCGGGGCCTCAGAGGATGCCAATTGCCATTCGTAGGCATGAGTCGGGAGGCTTCTCGAGTTTCCCGATGCTTGATGGGTTTTCAGTAAAGATCCTCCCCCACCACTTGCCCTGGAATGAAGTGGATGATGTGAGCGATCTTTCTCGCTTCATTGATCCGTCCTTCGTCAGGTCAGCAGAAAGACTGGCGACTGACCTTTTGCCGTTGGTTGAGCCAACCGCGATCCGCGTGTCGACCTGGTCTGATGGATTCACCGCGACAGGGGTGCCGAAGGTCGGTATTTCCCAAGAGGATGAGCGAATAGTCTTCGCCACCGGTATGTCTGGGCAAGGCTTCAAAATGGCTCCAGGTGTCGGTGATCTGGTGGTCTCCGCTGTAAAAGACGGTTCGACCGAAGCAATCCCAGAATCGTTCAAGAAGTAAACAAGAAAGACTTGCCTTCAAAGGAGAACGGCAATGAATATATCAACGACCATTTTAATTGTCGTTACATCGGCTATCGTTCTCGGCATCGGCGCCCTGATTTCGTTCGTGGTCGGTAGACGCCACAACTCGAACGAAGACTGGGTGGTTGGAGGTCGGGATCTACCCCTGTATGTCGTAGCTTTCACCCAGTATGCCACTGCGGTTGGTGGCGGTGTTCTCGTTGCTCACGTAGGAATATCCTATGCTTGGGGATTTTCCGTATTCTGGTACGAGTTATTCGTCGTTGTTGGCTTGCTTATATTGGCGATGTTTGCCGGATGGCTGCGAAAGCGTAAGTTCTCGACAATCCCTGAGATTTTCACTCGCCTATATGGTTCTAACAAGCTCTTGATCAGCTTGGTTGCTTTGGCCGTGATAGTCGTCCCCATGGGTTGGCTTGCAACCCAGTTTGTGGCATTCGGGAATCTCTTCAGTGCCGTAACGGGTTTGAATTTCAACATGCTAGTGGTCCTGATGGCCCTCATCAGCTTGCTTTTTGTTCTGCCAGGTGGCTTAACCTCTGTAGCCTGGTCGGATTTCTTCTTCGGCGTTTTCATGGTAGTCGCATCCGTCATCGTCGCTATCTATGCAATTAATTCAGCGGGCGGAGTGGGAGAAATGGTTTCAAATCTCCCGGACGAACTCGTGTCACTGCCGGAGGGCTTCATGGCTGCAGGAGCAACAACGATCCTGCTGTGGCTCTTTGCGATCGTTCCCGGAACTTTGACAAACCAGTTGTACTACCAGCGTATCTTCGCTGCGAAATCGGGTTCTGAGGCCCGTCGCGGAATCTACATAAGCGCCGTTATGGTATTCATCTCAGGCACATACGCCTTGATCATCGGTCTCTCGGTCCGTTCGCAAGTTGCCGACTTCGGTGTTGACGGCCGGGAGCAGGCCGCCGGGTGGCTGTTGGATCAGATGCCCTCGTGGCTTCTCGCGCTGTATGGAGCGTTCCTCATGGCCACAATCGTTTCGACAACTGGGTCGGCCCTGCAGTCAATCGTGGTCAACCTTGTAGAAGACTTGCGGAAGACGTTTGTCAAGGACGTTGGCTCCGATAACCGCAAGGTCATGTTGTCGCGTGTTGCGACTGTTGCTGTGACGATTCTTGCGGCAGTCCTTTCGATTGTTTATCCCCAGGCGTTGAACTGGCTTGTTGCAACCTATGCTTACTCGGCGTCGATGCTCGTTGTGCCTTTGCTCCTGGGCATCATTTTGAACAGGCGCTTCGAAGTTCCGCGGGCAGTGGCCTTCATGTCTATGGGTGGCGGAGTGGTTGCCTGTGCGATCGCTCATATCGCGGGGACTGTTATCCCGTACGCCATCTTCGGCGTCGCATTGAGCCTTGTTGTTTACGTCGTTGCTCTACTGATCTTCAAGCCGAAAACTCGTAGTGGTAACTCCGTCGCGGAAGGAGCATCAGCATGAAGGTATTGGTGATTGGGGCCGGTGTCCTCGGGTTGATGTCAGCGTGGCGTTTAGCAGCTGCTGGTCATGAAGTGTCTGTGTATGAGAAGTCGGGTCACTTTGCTGAAGCAAGCAGTCGTTCTTTCGCCTGGATTAACGCAAATAACAAGTCTCCAGCCCACTACAATGTGCTTAATCAGTTGGGTATTCAGGCGCACCTAGAAATGGTTGACGAGATTCCTGATGCAGAAAACTGGGTTCATCAGACCGGCTGCATCATGATTGACTTCTCGGAAGGTGCACCGTCGACGTACGCCGCTAGAGTGGCGTCGTCTCAAGCAACTGACTATCCCGTTGAGAACATTAGTGGTTCGAAATTAGTCGAACTAGAACCGAGGCTTGGATCGCACGAATTTGCAGAAGGTGCTCTTCTGTTCTCTTCAGAGGGCTATCTTGACAACGACCTTCTGGGTGAGTTTTTGGTTGCTCGACTAACTACGTTGGGCGTGCCTACTCATGTCGCTGAGGTTGAATCAGTCAGCTCCACTCCGACTGGTGTGGAGGTGTCGTCAACGCTTGGCAAGTCGTCGTTTGACGCTGTGGTTCTGGCGGCCGGGGCAGCGTCCGGGGCATTGGCTGAGCGCAGCGGTTACGACGTTCAGATGTTCCGTACTGACGTCCCGTCTCCGGCCACGCATAGCTTCTTGGGACTTACTCGGCCGGTTGCAGAGCCTGTGCGCCATGTCATTATCTCCGACAAGATCAACGTGCGACCTCGTCATGACGGACGTATGTATGTACAGGTGCCAGAGTTGGAACCTCTGGTGGCCGACGCTCATGACACTTCAGTTATGAAACGTGTCCATGCTGAGATGGAGCAGCGCCTTCAGGAGATTTTCGGTGACGACTGCGTCCTCGACAGCGTGATTGCTTCGGCTCGCAGCTTGCCGAAGGACGGCCTGCCGATCGTTGGATACATCGATCAGCACCGCAAGGTCTATGCACAGGTAATGCATAGCGGCATGACTCTATCCGCCCTGATGTCGAAGCTGTGTGTTGACGAGTTGGAAGGTAATGAATCCGAGTTGCTGAAGCCATTTAGGCCTGACCGGTTCAACGACACGGATACAGCTGTGGGCGACCCAGTCTTCAACCAGTACTTCATTGGCAAACAGTGAGATGAAGATCGAGAGCGGAGACAAGCTGAACGGGCAGACCGAGTTCCGCGTCGTGAGGTCGCGGAAAGTCTAAACTCTGCGCGGTATGGCCTGCCTGGAGTCAGACAGCCGTAGGCTTGTTTCCTGAGCTGAAGCGCCGGTGGGTATGCAGAAGTGCATACCCACCGGCGTTTTCTGTTGGACGTTTGGGCGGATGCAAGCCCTGTGTGTTGCTGGCTCCGCCAACAGGCCTTGTTGTCCTGTTTACTTGTCTGTCACTTTGGGTGTTTAATTTACCGAAAGCAACAAGGTCTACCCGCGTAGAATAGGAGCGCCAGATGGCCGAGAATCTCGCTGCTGATGCAGAGCTGAAGTCCAAAGAAGGGCGATCGAACTTCATAACTGCTGTCGTTTCTTCCTGGTTGGGAACGACGATGGAGTACGTTGACTTTGCGCTTTACGGCCTGGCAACTGCTTTGGTGTTCAACACCCTGTTCTTCCCCTCGGAGTCGCCGGCAGTATCCCTGCTAGCCGGCTTCTCCACCTACGCGGTTGGATTCTTCGCGCGGCCGCTGGGGGCGATTTTCTTCGGCCGCCTGGGTGACAAGAGGGGGCGGAAAATCGTCCTGGTCGTCACCGTTGCTCTCATGGGTGGAGCCACTACTGCCATCGGCTTGTTGCCGACGTATGAGCAGATTGGTCTAGGCGCACCGTTTCTTCTCTTGTTGATGCGCATCCTTCAGGGCTTTGGTGCTGGTGCTGAGCTGTCGGGCGCGGCGATCGTTCTCACTGAGTATGCCCCTGCGAAGAAGCGCGGACTTGTTGCGTCGATCGTTGCCATTGGGTCTAACAGCGGTACCCTCCTCGCTTCAGGCGCTTGGCTCCTTGTAGTGCAGCTGCCAGACGAAGCGCTCTATTCCTGGGGTTGGCGAATTCCGTTCCTGGCCTCGATCCTCGTTGCTGTTGGTGCACTTCTCATTCGCCGCACTATGAAAGAAACTCCGGTTTTCACTCAGCACAAGGAGGAGCTCGAACAGCGTACGCAGAAGGTTCAGTCGGTTGCCGAGGAAGGCAGCTTTTGGCAGCGGAACCGCGCTTTCTTCGTCATGCTCGGTCTTCGCATCGGTGAAAACGGGCCGTCATACATGGCGCAGGGATTCCTTGTCGGCTATGTCGCCAACATCCTTCTGATCGACAAATCTGTTTCAACGACGGCGGTGCTCATCGCTTCATTCCTCGGGTTCGCCGTTATTCCGCTGTCCGGGTACCTATCCGATAAGTTCGGCCGCCGCATCGTGTACCGCTGGTTCTGCTTCGCACTCGTGTTGATGGCAGTCCCTGTCTTTTGGATCCTTGAGCTCCGGGACCCTGTAGTGACTGTCGTCGCGATTGTTGTTGCTATGTGCGTAGCTTCGTTGGGGATCTTCGGTGTGCAGGCTGCCTACGGTGTGGAGCTGTTCGGTGCAAAGAACCGCTTTACCAAGATGGCAGTCGCGAAGGAACTGGGATCAATTCTGTCCGGTGGTACCGCTCCGGCAGTCGCCTCTGCTCTCCTGGCCATGGCTGGGGCTTGGTGGCCGCTCGCCATCTACTGGATGGTGATGGCCGGAATCGGTCTGGCTACAACTTTCGTGGCACCGGAAACGCGCGGACGCGATCTCAACGATATTCGAGACGCAATCTGAGTCTGTTAGCTATTGTTGGTGCCCATGCTGGGAAGCTGGGATTGCGAGGCCGAGTATGCATGACCGTGGGGGAAGAGTCACCCGCAAAGACGTTGCCCGCGTTGCGGGGACTTCCGTCGCTGTCGTCAGCTACGTAGTCAACAACGGCCCGCGCCCAGTTTCCAAGGCACTGCGAGAACGTGTCATCGAAGCCATTAAGGAAACCGGCTATCGCCCCAATGGGGTGGCCAAAGCTTTGGCTTTGGGTACGACAGGCACGATTGGACTGATTGTTCCCAACATCAAGAATCCGTACTTGTCAGAGTTGGCACACGCGGTGGGCAACGCGGCGCGGCAGCGCGGCTTGAACATTCTGCTGGGCGATTCTGCCGATGACCGCCAGCAGGAAGCCAGCCTCCTGGAGAGCTTTGTTCTGAACCGGGTCGAGGGTCTTCTTTTCTACGGTGTAGATGGATGTCCCCCAGAACTGGAGAAATTAAGGGATACAACCCGCGTGCTGGCTTTCGATTCCTGGGATAACCCGTCCTTTGCGCACTGCATGCGGCTGGATGAGGGCGCGGCGGCTTTCAAAGCGGTCGACCATCTTGCTCAACATGGTCGCCAGAGGATCGCCATGATCACCGGGCCGCTTGACCAGCGCAATTCGCGAATTCGTAAGCAGGGGTGGGCCGAAGCGCTCCGGTCCCGAGGGCTCGAGGAAGACTCAGACCTGCTGCAGAGCGCGCCTTATAGCCGTTCAGGCGGATATCAAGCGGGGGAAAGGCTGATTGAGTCTGGTGCGGATTTTGACGGGCTGTTTGCGGCAAACGAATCTCAGGCCGTTGGATTCCTTGCGGCGTGCTCTGAGGCAGGAGTTTCTGTGCCGAAAGCTGTCGCAGTCGCAGCTTTCAACGGAACATCGATGGGTTCGTTCACGATCCCCTCTTTAACTACCTTCGAGCAGTGCGTTGCGGACAACGCGGAGAATGCAGTCGAGTGTCTGCTCCAAGCGGATGAGCCGCAGCTTTTGGCAGCCCAAGGGGATCTGACTCGGCGGTCTTCTTGCGGTTGTGAGAGCAGCTATGTGTAGCGGACATAATGGAACGGGAGAACAGTTCTTTGCGTTTGGTGATTGATGCCGATCCCGGAAATGGGATTCCCGGTGCGAATACCGATGACGGAATTGCCATCGCCCTTGCTGCGTATTCGCAGTTGGTTGACCTAGTAGGTGTTTGTACTGTCAGCGGCAATACTTCCCGTGAAGAAGGCGCAGCCGCTGCATCATGGTTGTTGAAAGAACTCGTGGTGGACGCTCCAGTAGTGTGCGGGGAGCCCTATGTGAACGTGAGGCGAGTGCGCGAATGGGTGGAGGAAGCACAGCGTAAGCGAACCGGGGAGCTAGCTCAGAAGCTGTGGGGGCCTGCGCCTTTCGCCCTGACTTCCGCGGATGCTTTCACCGAAGGGGCTGTCGATTGGTTAGCGCAGACGGTTTTGGCTAACCCTGGAGAAATTACGATTGCAGCGATTGGGCCGCTGTCCAATATTGCATTGATGCTGCGGAAGTATCCTGAAACAGCCGACGCCGTCCGAAGAATTATCGTCATGGGCGGAGCTTTTGACACAGATAGGTTCTCGGTCGATACCAACTTTTTCTTAGATCCGAAGGCCGCGGCTGCCGTGATTGCCAGTGGGGCGCAGATGACGCTCGTCCCGATGGATGTTACGACGACAACCATGCTTACGCATGAAGACCTTGATGCTTTCGAACGTTTAGACAACTCCCTCACGCGGGCACTAGTTCCCACGCTGCGCCCATGGGTCAGCTTCTCATCTGAAACCCGAAACATTCCGGGAATGTGGGTGCATGATGCACTGACGGTTGCAATGCTGATTGATCCGACGCTCGTCAGTTCGGAGCTTGCGGAGGTCGGTGTTGTCGTGAGCGGCGATCAGGAAAGCGGCCGAACTGTGCGTCTTGATGGCGAAACGCCGCAACCCCTCAGCGAATACGCGAGTATTCACCAAGGGGTTGTCGAGCTCGTGACGTCAGTAGATAACAGTCGGCTTTTGGCTCTGCTGAAGGAGACTTTTCAGCGGCGGTTCTGAAGTTCCGCGCGGATGTCCTTGAGGATACGGCACAGACGCTGCAGCAGCTGAGCCACAACGCCGAGACCGCCGACGACGACTGCTGAGCCCCACAGGGGAGCAGCCTGCAGCGGTTCGCTGGCTTCGCTGCTGATGACGAGCGCGACGACAATCATGAGTGCAGCAAGGATGTACAGGACGAACGCGAACAGCGGCTGCCTGCTTTCGTGGTCGTATGCAACCAGGCGCGGTGCGGCGTCGATGTTGCCGTTGATGTGCGCGGCGTCAGGGGTGCCGTGCGACGAGTGCGAAGCCGATTCAGACAAAGCGGACCAATCTTTCTTTTCTGCCGAGGTGGCTGCCGGGACGAAAGTCGGGGCGCCCGTCGGGTAGTGCAGTGCCCAACTTGCAGGTGAGCGCTGTGTAGTTCGAGTGGGCTCATTGTACTCGAGCCCCGTCATGCCGGACTTCGTTGGGCCTGGTGGCGCGGGTGGGAATGCATCGCTGCAGCGCCGGACCGGCCAGCCCAGCCAGCCCATCTCCACCTCGTCCGTTCCCGCCACGTTCTCACGCGGTAATGCAGATTCACGCTTTAATGCGGCGCATTAGCGCGTGAGGTTGCATTAAAGCGTGAGTTTGGGTTGGTTGGAGGCCGCCGAGGTGTCTGGCTGGGGTTGGTCGCAGGCTGCTGGGGTGGGGCGGGAGCAGGCCGGCCCG